>NZ_JCAMOP010000104.1:0-7124 GCF_059512345.1 Bradyrhizobium sp. Unk1 | reverse complement strand
AACGGCTCAGCATCGTCCCAATACGAAGGCCATCCGTCAAATCGCGGGCGACAACGTGCGCGGAAAATCGCGCTTACGTTTCGAAGCTGTCCTCGATGGCCCAGCGATGGCCTTCCACCGCCACCAGCTTCTGCATGGACGTGCCCTTGGGGCACCATGTGGAGAAAAAGGCCAAGCTGCCGTCGGCGATGTTGCGGCGGATCAGAAGACCCCGCGTCCATTCCCCGGCAAGGTCGTCGTTGTATTTCCCTGGCTTCGAGATCGGCCAACTCGAGATAGGCCCAGTCGTGCCAGCGTGGACCTTAGGCGGCGCCAGGCCTTCTTGGGAAGGCTCTGCGCGATCGCGGAGGCGGTGCCGGCAATAGGCTGCGGCTTGCCCCAGGAACGGAACACATGATTGGACGCAACACCCAGAACATAGCCTTTGCCTGCCTTGCGCAGATGGGTTTCGATCTCTCCGGTGCCATAGACGCTGTCCGCCGCCACGAACGAGAACGGCACCTTGGCGACGATCGCGCGAGCGATCATTTGACGCGCGATCTTGGGCTTCGTCGCAAAGCCCTCATCGCTCGGTACATGCGCTGCCTTCAGGCGAGTGGGGTCGTCCGTCCATTCCTTTGGCAGGTAGAGCGCCCGGTCGATGAAGGCATGGCCATGTCGCGACACATAGGAGGCGAACACTCCGATCTGGCAATTGGTGATCTTGCCCGCCGAGCCAGTGTACTGGCGTGCGACCCCGCACGAGGCCTTGCCCTGCTTCAAAAAGCCGGTCTCATCGATGACCAGGACCGCGTCCTCATCGCCAAGCGCTTCCAGCGCGTACTCACGCACAATGTCGCGTAGTGCGTCGGCATCCCACCGCCCCCGGCCCAGGATCGCCTGCTGGCGCCACGGGCCTGGATCGCCGGCCGCTTCCGCCCGCATCCAACCCGTCTTGCGCGGCTCGTTGCCCAACAGTCCGTCGAGAAACTGCCACGCCGAGGCCGCGACCCGCTCCTGCGTAAACAGCGGACGGATGCGTTGCTTGGCATCTCGCAACGATGAAGCCCACAGCGCCAGCGTATTCTCAACCGACGCACCACCAATCATCAGACCCCGAATCATGGTCACCCATGGATTCAGAACCCTCAAGAAAATGCAACTGTAATGCTAGTGTCCCGAGTCACAAATTCGCAATCGTAGGATCGCGTTAGATTCGCACCGCTGTGGCAGACTGGAGGCTGCACAACAGCGACGGAGGATCTGATGGCGACGGAGCGACTTGCGCCCTTGATGTTGAGCGATGATGAGCGCGCTGAACTTCAGTCGCTGACAACGCGGCGAAAGACGGCGCAGGCGCTGGCTCTCACAGCCCGGATCGTGCTGACCTGTGCAGAAGGCGGTCAGAATAAGGAAGTGGCAGCCAAGCTGGGCCTGGAGCGCGGGACGGTAGGCAAATGGCGGCGGCGCTTTGTGGAGCAGCGCGTGGCCGGGCTGCACGATGAGCCGCGCTCGGGCGCACCGCGCAGCATTGACGATGGTCGCATCGAAGCAGTGATCGTGAGGACGCTGGTAAGCTGCCCCGAGAACGCCACTCATTGGAGTTCTCGGGGCATGGAGAAGGCCAGCGGCCTGTCGGTGTCGACGGTGCAACGCATCTGGCGGGCCTTCGGGCTCCAGCCGCACCGGCTGGAGACATTCAAGCTCTCCACCGATCCGAACTTCGTCGCCAAGGTGCGCGACGTCGTCGGCCTTTACGTCTCGCCGCCGGCACATGCCATCGTTCTGTGTGTAGACGAAAAATCCCAAATCCAGGCGCTGGACCGCAGTCAGCCGATGCTGCCGGTGCGTCCCGGTCAGCCGGCTCGAAGGAGCCATGACTACAAAAGGCACGGCACCACATCGCTGTTCGCCGCCCTCGACATTGCGACCGGGCGGTTATCGGCAAGTGTTACGGACGGCACCGCGCCGCCGAGTTCCGCCAGTTCTTGGACGAGATCGAGGCCGCTGTGCCCAGCCAACTCGACGTCCATCTCGTCATGGATAACTACGCCACCCACAAGACCCCGCTGATCCGGAAATGGCTGGCCAAACGGCCGCGATGGCATGTGCGCCTGACCCCGACCAGTTCGTCATGGCTCAATCAGGTCGAGCGCTTCTTCGCGCTTCTTACCGACAAGAAGATCAGGCGCGGCGTCTATCGCAGCGTAGCCACCCTCAGGTCGGACATCGCCTCGTTCATCGAACGACACAACGCTGATCCCAAACCGTTCCGATGGACCAAGTCAGCCGACGACATCCTTGCTTCTATCGAGCGCTTCTGCCGTTACAATGCCCCGGCACAGCACGACGCGATGTTGCGAACTTCTGGTTCAGGACACTAGACGGCCTGCCGCTCGAACAGACTGCGATAGATGCCGCCGGGTTGCACGGTCAGTGCCGGATGCGTGCCCTGCTCGACGATCTCGCCACGATCGAACACCAGGATGCGGTCGAGCCCGCGCACCGTCGACAGGCGGTGCGCGATTACGATCGAGGTGCGGTCCTTCATTAGCCGTTCCATCGCCTCTTGGATTAGCGCTTCCGATTCTGAATCCAGGCTCGACGTCGCCTCGTCCAGGATCAACACTGGCGCATCGGCAAGGAACGCGCGCGCCAGCGCAATGCGCTGCCGCTCGCCGCCCGACAGATTTATGCCACGCTCGCCCACCAGCGTGCCGTAGCCCTTTGGCGATCGTATGATGAAGTCATGCGCATGGGCGAGCCTCGCCGCGTCCTTGATCGCGGCCATGCTGGCGCCGGGTCGGCCATAGGCGATGTTTTCAGCCAACGAGCGGTGAAACAGGATTGGCTCCTGCTCCACGATCGCGATCTGGCTGCGCAGCGACTGCTGCTTGGCTTTCGCAACGTCCTGGCCGTCGATCAGGATCCGTCCGCCGGAGACGTTGTAGAGCCGCTGAAGCAGCTTGACGAACGTGGTCTTGCCGGATCCGGAGCGGCCCACGAGACCGATCCGCTCGCCGGCGCGGATGTTGATCGACAGTCCGTCGTAGAGCGGCACGCGATCGCCGTGATAGAGGAAGGTGACGTTCTCGAACGTGATCCTCCCAGAGTGAATTTCGATCGGCTTGGCGTCGGGAGCATCGATAATGCCGATCGGCTCGCCATAGATGGTAACCAGTTCCTCCATGTCGTTCACCGAGCGCTGCAGATTGTTGATGTGCATCCCAACGTCCCGCAAATAAGCGTGAATAATGTAATAGCTCGTCAACACATAAGTGACGTCGCCTGGAGAGGTCCGCCCCGCTATCCACAGGAGGATGGCGCCACCGATCACCGAAGCACGAAAGCACAAGAGCATCATCAGCTGCACCGTGCTCGTGCAGTTGGACCGCAGCCAGGTGCGCTGCACCCGCGCCCGCCAGCGTCTGACGACCCCGTCAAACCGCGCATCCTCACGCGCCGCAGCACCGAAGGATTTCACCACAGTATTGCAGGTGAGTGCGTCCGCTAGCGTGCCGCTGACTTTGCTGTCCCAGGCGTTGGAGACGCGCGCCGCCGGCGCGATGTAGCCGATCGTGAATGCCGCCGTCATGGCGACATAGATAACTGCGCCGAAGCCGAACACGGCGCCGAGCTCGAGCCAATGCAGGCCGAGCAGGATCGTCGAGCCCACGAGCACCGCGAGAGACGGCAACAATGCCGTCAGGATCGTATGATTAAGCAGTTCGAGCGCCCACATGCCGCGGGTGATCTTGCGCACTGTCGAGCCGGCGAACGAGTTTGCGTGCCAGTCCGTTGAGAAGCGCTGTACTCGCATGAAGCCCCCACGGGCCACATCTGACATGGTCTTCAGCGTGAACGGCACGATCGCCTGCAAGCCCATAAACCGCAGTACAATCGAGAGCAGACCAAGCGCGAGGGTGCTAGCGAACGCAATCAGTGCCGCATGTCGCGCCGCCTGGTCGGAGGGGACCGAGGTCAATGCGTCCACTAGACGGCCGGAATAGACCGGCATGAACAGATCGGCAACCGTCGCCCCCAAGAAGCCGACCAGGACAACAATGGCACGGACTGGCTGCTTCAGCCAGTGCTCCAACGCAAACGGGAGAACCACGCCGATTGCGACGAGGCGTTTGTTATCTTGACTGCTCATGGCGCTAGGGGCTTGCGGCGCACACTGTGTAAAAGCCGTTCGCTCCAAACCCGATGTGCACAATGCTTGGCGCGCCGTCCGAGGGATGCGATAAATGCCCGTAGTCTTTGGGCTGCGGCCGAAGTCTTCTAACCATTCCAACCACTCCTGGCGTAACCGCTGTGCTGAAGCGCCTCACGCTTTGCGTGCTCCTCGAGATCCACTCAAGCTACTGTCCGAATTTGCGACGTGGATTTGCATGCGACGGGGAGAGACTGTCGTTGAGACGATCGGCCGTCCGATTGCGAACACGCGGGTGTACCGTCCCTTCGGTAGGGCCGCGGTTGTTTATGAGCTTGAGAGCCGCTGGTAGAGACGCAGGCAAACGTGGGAGACGATCCCCGCCAACAAGCAAGTACTCCAATCTGGAATTGATGAGCTTATCTTCCAGCGCGAGTGTAGCCAGTGGCGTGATCAAAAATGAAACGGCCAGCGATTGATCTCGCCACCATTGCAGCCGATGCAAGGAATCTCCTGCTGCCGCTCTGGGCGGCAACAGCAATGTGCTGCGGTTACATAACGCAGACCATAGCTCCCACGTGCTGGCATCGAATGCTAGTCCAGCCGTGAGTGCGCAGCAGGATTCTGGTTGCGGACAAAATGCTTGCACATGCCATGCAAGGAGATTGACCAGGCCGCAATGCTCGACCATGCCCCCCTTGGGTGATCCGGTTGAGCCTGTAGTGTAGATCACATAGGCGAGGTGGCGCGAGGTCAGGCCGAGCGCGCGCTGGTCGGGATCCGACGCCGGGAGAGTGGCCCATTCCGGCGTTGCCGTGTCGAGATAGATCACGGCGAGATCTGCCAGCGCCTCGCCGCCCAGCGCGGATCGTCCGGCCGCGTCGGCCAGCAGCAGGCGGGGCGCCGCATCCTCCAGCACCTGGTGCAGCCGCGCCGACGGATAGGCCGGATCCAGCGGATGATAGGCGCCACCCGCCTTAAGGATCGCCAGCAGCCGGACCACCATCGCCACGCTGCGCGCAACGCAGATCGCCACCCGCTGGTCCGGCGACACCCCGAGGGCGATCAGATGATGCGCCAGCTGGTTTGCCCGCGCATTGAGCTCGCCATAGCTGACGCGCTGGTCCTGATAGACCTCCGCCACAACATCCGGCGCCTGGCGCACCTGGGCCTCGAACAGCTCATGGATGCACTGCTGTTCAGGATACATCACCGCCGTCCGGTTCAGATCCTCCAGCAGATACGTGCGCTCGGCGACTGACAGTAGCTCAATCGGCCCAATCGGCTGCTCGGCATCGGCAACAACAGCAAGCGAATTTGGCAAATGCATCCAATCGACCAAATTGAACCCTTAGACTTGGGTCGCGACGATGGTGACGGGTTCCCTTTGCATCTCAAGCAATGGATGTGCCAAATAGTGTTCGACGAGCGTTTCCTCGTGACACAACGCGCCTCTCGCTGCGTTGACAGGGTGTTCCCGACTTGCAGTCGAGCTTCGGACATCGATGTCTTGGAGATGACACAGCTTAATAGTGCCTAGCGGTTCTTGCCCGAGTGAGAACTGGAAGTGTTCGTATTGCTTACCGTGCCGCACATGACGGGCCCGCCTTAGTGATCTTATCTCTCAGCCTTCGCTGATCAATTTCGACCAGAGCCGCTCCGCGAAATCCAGATGGCATTTCATTACGTCCGACGGAGTGTTGGATTTGGCTAGAGTCTTCAGAAGATTCGCTTGAGCGTGCAAAGAGAAAGCAGCCAGCTTTGACCCGTCCTTCAATTCCTCAGCGTACAGGTCCGTTGTCTTTTCGAGAGATCGGTTCCACTCTGGAGACGCAAATGGATGGCTTGATTTGAAATGGACCCCGATTTTGGGACCAGAGGCCGAATTGGAAAAGGGCCGCTCCGTTTGATAGACGGAGGGCATGATGACGAAGAAGACGAGACGGAAGATCGACGCGGCACTGAAGGCAAAGATCGCGCTGGAAGCCGTGCGGGAGCAGGCGACGGTGGCCGATCTGGCCCAGCGCTATGAGGTCCACCCGAACCAGATTTATGCGTGGAAAAAACAACTTCTGGAACAGGCGGCACAGGCCTTTGACGCGGGTGTCGGGCGGGAGAGCGAGGAAACGCGCGAACGCGAGATCGAGAAGCTGCACGCCAAGATCGGGCAATTGACGGTGGAGCGCGATTTTTTAGCGCGGAGGTCCGGAAGATGAGCACGCCGGACCGTCGAGGAATGCTCGATCGCGCCGACATGGCGCTGTCGATCCGCCGGCAATGCATGTTGCTTGGCATCGCGCGCTCTGGGGTCTACCGGCCGCCACGGCCGGCCAACGACAACGACCTTGCCCTGATGCGGCGGATCGACGAGCTGTTCACCGCCTGGCCGTTCCTGGGCTCGCGGCGAATGACCGCGATGCTGAAGGCTGAGGGGCTTCAGGTCAATCGCAAGCGCGTGCAGCGGTTGATGCGTAAGATGGGCATCGCGGCGCTGGGACCGAAGCCGAACACGACGAAGCCGGCGCCGGGCCACAAGATCTATCCCTACCTGCTGCGCAACATGACGATCGACCGGCCGAACCAGGTGTGGGCGGCCGACATTACCTATCTGCCCATCGGCCGCGGCTTTCTCTACCTCGTCGCGATCATCGACTGGGCGAGCCGTGCGGTTCTGGCGTGGCGGCTGTCGAACACGATGGACACATCGTTCTGCGTGGCGGCTTTGGAAGAGGCGCTGGCGAAGTACGGCACGCCGGAGATTTTCAACACCGACCAGGGCAGCCAGTTCACCAGTACGGCCTTCACCGACGCGCTAGCCGGCGCAGGGATCAAGATCTCGATGGATGGCCGCGGCCGCTGGATGGACAACGTGTTCATCGAGCGGCTGTGGAGATCCCTGAAGCATGAGGACCTCGTGTGCTGTGGAAGTCAGGTTTCGGCATGAAGCCTGACGAAGCTTTGTCAGAGATGGAGGATGGCCCTCCGAAGT
>NZ_JCAMOP010000103.1:0-7128 GCF_059512345.1 Bradyrhizobium sp. Unk1 | reverse complement strand
CCGGCGATCATGATCAGTGAGCGCCCCGCTGAAGCGGCCGATCGAGCCGTGCCGGGACATTGGGAGGGAGACCTCATCCTCGGTCTTGGCAGCTCGGCGATCGGCACGTTGGTCGAACGCACGCGCGCTTCACAATGCTATTGCACCTTCCGGTTAGCGGGGCATGGCGACGCTCCGCGCAAGAAGAACGGACCTGCGCTTGCGGGACACGGGGAGGGTGCCTGCGTCTTCGACACGGCGGGAAAGCGCTACCATCGATGCATTGGCCCGGTCTTTGGAGTACGAGTCTTGGCTTCAGCGAGAAGCGGCTTATTGAAGCCGCGCATCGCCAGATGCAAGTCCTGCCATTCTATCATATCTTCGCATCACGATCGAATGGGCCTTGCATTGCTCGCGCCGAGAAGCTTGTGAAGATGTCTCCGGTGCCGATGAGTAAGTGTTCTTCACAAACTCCGGCTCGGAGCCGAACGATACGGTGTTGAAGCTGATCGCCTATCAATCGAAGGCATTAGGCCAGTCTCAGCGTAAGAAGGTCATCAGCCGGTTGCGTGGCCACCACGGCGTCACAATAGGTGCGGCAAGCCTGACGGGTTTTCGGACAACCACCGCCCTTTCGATCTGCCGCTGGCTAACATTCTGCATACGGGCTCCCCCCATTTTCTACGGCCGTGCGGGCGAACCGGAGGAGATCTTTGCGGCGCGTCGGGCCGATGAGCTCAAAGCATCCTTCTGGTCTGAATGAGGTGATTCGCGGCATTGGCCGGACCGGCAAAATGTTCGGTTTTCGAAACTTACAACATCGCGCCCAATGTGATCGGTCGTTTCGATGCAGCTCACGTCCAGCTGGCGATCATATTGAGTGACTACATGTTCGAACCCATTGCGGACGAGAGCAATAAGGTAGGACTGCTGGCCGTCCGCTTCACGCGTGGCGGGCACCCGGTCGGAGCCGCCATCGCGCGCGAAAACCTCAAATCCATCGAGGAGCGGAGCTTGATTTGCGAACGGTCGCCGCATCGGCGCCTGCATGCAGGAACAGCTGCGCATGCTTGTCGACCACCGCTCGTTGGCGAGGTTCGCCGCGTTGGAGTTATTGCGGCAATCGAGCTGGCGCTTGACGAGAACCGCAAAGTCGCCGCCGCTACTGCGGGCGACGGTTGCTGCACGACCATGAACTCGTCGCCGGGATCGCGGGCATGCTCCACGATCATAAGGATAGTCTGTCGCGAGCCTGACGAGCACCAGAGTTTTATTTTTATAGAGATGGGCTCTGCCCGCGTTGGCTTGGGGAGCCCTGCGCCAGGACCGCCAAGCGAATAGATGTGTATGCGAGATGCGCGTCGCTGGGCAAGCTTCATGGCGATGCGTCTGATTTCATGGATCGACCAGCGGATCATCAAGAACGATCCTTTGGTCGAGGTCGCGATCGTTTTTGGCCGGCGTGTTGGCCTGAGAACGGATGACGGCCATGATGGCAAAGGCAAGCATGGCGACCCAGCCGTACCAGGAGCTGCCTTCTTTGTCATCAAGTCCGAGTTCGTCCTTAGTTAGTTTCGAAGCTGTCCTTGCTGGCCCCAGCGACGGCCTTCATGCCAAGCGGCCGTCGGCAAATAATGCGGCGGATCAGAAAGCCTCGTCCATTCCCTCGCAAGGTCATCATAGTTATTCACTGCCGTCGAGATCGGCTAGCTCGACATGGGCCCAGTCGGGCCAGCGCGGACCTTTGGTGCCTTCGTCAGACGACAGGCGGCGCCTGGCCTGCTCGGGAAGATCCTGTGCAATCGCGGAGGCGCTGCCGCCGATAGGTGGCCCCTTGACCCAGGAATGGAACACGTGATTGAACGCAACACCCGGAACGTAACCTCCGCTTGCGTTGCGCCGCAGGGTTACCGCGCCATATACGCTGTCCGCCGCAGCCAACAAGAACGGCACCGTTGCTTGTCGCTTCGTTGCAAGGCCCACATCTCGACATGCGTTGCGTTCAGGCGAACGCGGTCGTTCGTCCATTCCTTCGGGAGGTAGAGCGCACGGTCGATGAAGGCATGACTGTGCCGCGATATTAGCCAGCTGAATACGCCAATCCGGCAATTGGTGATCTTGCCCGCCGAGCCAGTGTACTGACGTGCCACCCCGCACGACGCCTTGCCCTGCTTCAAAGGGCGGTCTCGTCGATCACCAAAACCGCGTCACAGCTGAGGGTTTCCACCGCGTGCTCACGTAAGAGCTTGTGTCCAGAACCCTTCGCACATTCTTCACGCGACGGCTCCGCTATGCATGTGTTTTGTGTAAGAGGCTTCATGTTCATGTAGCATCTCGCCGATCATGTCGCTCCGGCGATGTGACGAAGGCGAGCCGCAGCGAGGTTCAGATGGGACTGGCCATTGGGAAATGCACCGACGAGAAGGGGACGGTGGCGGATTTGCTTCATGATGTTGCTCGAGGGAGGTATTTGATCCGAATTGTCTGCCGATGATGTCCGGAAAGGCGTAGTAAGTCAGGATCTCATGGTCATTCTGCGCGATGAGATCGGCCGCCTTGCTCATCCTGGCGGTGCGCAGATCCTCGTCGATGGCTTGCGCCTTCCGTCGGCCGACTCACGAATCTCCTGGGCATGAATCGCCTTGAGCATGCCGCCAGCGCAGGGTACTCAAATCTCGTAGACCGCGCGAACATTACGTCGCATGTCAAAGTCATAGCATTCTCGTCGCAAACGCGACCCGATTTGTTGTTGGTGCGGCTCCACAGCGTAAGGCAGCTGCAATTGGCGATTGGCAGACAAATTCCGAGTGACCCAACCGGGCAAGAAAAGTAGATCCCAGAAAAGAAAGGCCGGCGCCATGCAGGCCCCATCATCTTGTCATAGCTTGCTGCGCCTGACTAAAAGGCCGAAGCGAGGCATTTCATTATGCTGTCGAACAGCGTTCTTTGACGTAGTTGGCACGGTCTTTGATAGCTGCTCCTCACACAGAAAGGAAGACAACAATGAAGACCGATATGTCAGTCTATGGCGTAACGGAACTAACTCCTCAAGAAGCATCTGCAACTTCGGGAGGTTGGTTTTGGACGATTGCGGCAGTGTTGGCGGGCCTAGCGGCATCCATCGCCGCTGGCGGCCTCTTGCCTAAATCTTGAGGCCAAGAAAGAGAATGTGGTCCGAGCTGTCGCGGGATGCTGCCGTGCCTGTGCGTTTTGGACCGCAACTCTAGAAGCGGGTCTTGGTCGTATGGAGCTGAGTCATCGAGCGCTCCTATAGCGGCACGTGTGGCTGCCAAGCTAGGCGCTGAGCGGGGCGCGTTCACTGACAGATGCAGATTGTCGGCCTGCTCTCAATTAGGCCGCGCTGAACGAGGCAGAATCGGGAGTCTAGCGTTCTCACTTCACAGTTGGCACAACTCTTGAGTCCCCCTTTGTGCCGATGCAAGAGCGGTCTACTCGGCATCACTGAAAGGAGAAAGAAATGAAGACAGATGTGTCAGCGTATGGTGTAACCGAACTATCGCCTGAGGAATCATCTTCGACTTCGGGAGGGTTTTGGCCGATTGTGGCAATAATTGCCGGAGTAGGAGCCATTATTGGTGTAGCTACAGGTGTTGGCGTAGTTATAGGTGTGCTCCGTTGAAGATGATAATTGGCACAACCTCTCGTGCGTCATAGGGAATGGTCGTGGCGCTGCGGCGAGCTTTACGACGCGCCGCAACGCAGGACCGCAACTGGAGGCGGGGAATGTTGCCATCCCCGCTCCTCACAGACCCGGACGAGCAAATTACCCGCATCCGGTTCTTCGCGCGTAAGCATCGCTCACGGGAGGATATATTGGTGGACGATCTTGGCTGTCGGTATCGGATGCCGCGCGAGCATGGCCGGGATTGGAGGGGCGTCCACGCCGTGCGCGTCACTGCCGGAGTGGGCATCCAATCTCACGCGAACAAGGCGGCGTCTGCTCGCGCTGCGGCAAAGCGCATTCCCGTGATTGGTAAGGCCACCGCATTCTGCTCGACAACTACTGCCCGCCCGGCGACCTCGAACGGCAGATCAGAGCCTTCTCGAACACTACGTGCGAAGAAAACCTTCGGCTTGGATGGAGGTTGAGATGGGATTGGACGGCAAAAAAGACGTCCGTTTGGACGGGGTCGGGGAACCGGCTGGAGGTCAAGGACCATCGGGTCGCCGCGTGCGTTCGGAAGCTGAGAGAGCTCGGATCGTGGCCGAGGATCTGTTACCGGTGCGGAGGTGTCCGAGGTGGCACGCAAGCATGGAGAAACGCGCTGGCAGATCTACGGTTGGCGCCGGCGTTTTCGATAACGATGCATGTTGGCGCCGAGCCAAACGTCGCAGCCGACATCCGCGTCGGTGATTGTGGAAGATGCGTTGGAGCAGCGTCAGGTTCTGGCGATTAAGCTTGAGATCGCGATCGGCCATGTCGTGGTACGGACAGATACGCCATAGATGGCGAGCAGCCGTCCCGGGTGATCCGAGCGGTGCGAGCGTCACGATGATCGCGCCGGGAGCTGATCTGAAGAGTTGCATCGCGAAGCCGGCGGTCAACTTCCGCTGCGGCCATGATAGGCTTGCTGCGAAGGTGCAGGAGATGCGTCGTCTCGACGCGTTGTTCCCGCGCGTCAGGCGCCAGATTACGAAAGGCTGCCGACAGGCTGTCGCTGCGAGGCGCCCGCGGGAAGCCACCGGGCGTCCATAGGGCGTTTTGCAAGCCTTCCGCCAGGGCAACGAAGCTTTCACCGCCGAGCACGACATGGCAAAGCCGGAGAACGCCAACCTGAAGTGATATTGATGCGCCGCTCCAGCGTGCGTCGGATGTTGGGGTTGAGGCCGGGATGCCGTCGACACAGTTCGTCCAGCACGCGGATGCCGGGCGCAGCCCTCAGGATCGGAACGATCTCGGCGGTCCCAGTAAGGCGCGAGCGGAGCGGATCGTCGCTGCCCCCTCTGCGCCTTCTTCTGCGATGGCGGACGCGTATCGTCCTCGATCCGTTACGCACTCGCTTTCGAGAACCCCGCCCTGGCCGCGGTGGCCTCGAGGGACAACGTCAGTCGTTAGGTCATGTACAGCCTCATCTGATGGCCGGTGATGTGGAGGCCAGGCAAGGCACTCTTGTCGAGACCAATCAACAGCTTGCGCCAGCCCCGCGCAGCCACCAGACGGGTCCAAAAACGCGCGACGCCAAAGAAGGTGGACACGACATTGCTGCCGTCGCTCTCACGTCTGCCACTACAATCTTTGCCGCACTCACGGATCACTCGCACGACACCTGCGAAGGCACTGGGCCATGCTGAGCTGCCCATGGAGTAGACCGCTTGGCTTGCGGACGCCTCCCTCTCTGTAGCGCCTGCGCTGCCACCGAGACGCCGCCGGAAGTTTATTAATTCATGTCGACGATCTGGTCCAGCCGTGCCCGGAACAGATCGGTAACCGTTGTCTTCCCTGCGACGCACCACAGGATCATGATCCGCAAAAGGGGGAACCACAAAATGAATTGCAGGGCTCGGGCTGCTCACCCCTGCAACTCAAATGCCTCCGCATCCGAAGAACAAATCCAGCTCAATCCGAGGCTTTTGTTCAGGGACGACGATTTAGTTGCTACAGCCGTCGGAGAAATAGACGATGGCCAGCGACCAATCCAACTATCGCTTTGACGAGTTCGGAAACCCGTGTTGCGGAGTTGCACAAACAGCTGCGTAGCGAGACTTCTCACCCTTGTAGTTGGCCAGCGCTTGGACCAACAACGGAGTAACGTACTGCTTCGTTTCGACGTCGATCGGCTCAGGGCCCGTCCAGGACTTCAGCGCCACCTCGGCCAACGCGATCGCGCGATCCCTGTTGCCGCTCTCTAAAAATACTGAGCGACCCACCCATAGGACAGGTACTTGAAGCCACCGGCCCGTTGTGGAGGATTCAGCGCCAGAATGTGTTCGGACAACTCTTTTCCAATCGCAGGGCGCTCGGCAGACGAGAAGTGGGAGTTGTCATTCGCCAGATTGAAGAGTTGGCGCAGCGCCCCTCCGTCCACAGCTCATGGTTTTTGTCGATCGCGTCGCGAGCGAATTGCCTCATAACCGGCAAGCCGGTCTGTAAGTTGCGTATTTTGTGAAGCAACAGATTCGCATGGAGCAGGCGGAAGTCAATGTGGTCCGGCATCGCAGTGACGGCCTCTTCGAGCGCCGAAAGCGCCTTCGCCCAATCTTCCGCCTTCATCGCTGGCGTAAGTTGCTCCATCACCGCTCGCTTGCGCGCCATTTCGCGCATTATGCGCTCGCTTTTGGTGATCCGCTCTAGGCTAATCTTCCATGCTCAGACCGGATCGACAGCGCCGCTCGTCACCGCACAACCGCAGAGAATTGCAAGCTCAGCAATGGCCTCCTGGCAGTCGACAATCGAGAAGCCGGCAGAGACGGTACATGTGGCATAGGCGTGTCCGGGCAGCTGGATTAGCACTAAGTTGCCCGCCTCGGCAGTTGCGCAATAGGATGTACTGCGGCGCGCCTTCTTTGATCGCTACGCCGTAAGCGTAAGCCAACCCGTCGTCGTTGGCGATCTCGTGTCTCGCATACTTTTAATTCATCGTGCGTGAGGTCAAGGGCCGCGGCAACTGCTTCGGCTTCCTCGCTGTCGTACTCATCTCAGTCTTGCCGCTCGCATATAGCCGACTGGACTG
Source organism: Bradyrhizobium sp. Unk1 (assembly GCF_059512345.1). Taxonomy (NCBI): domain Bacteria; kingdom Pseudomonadati; phylum Pseudomonadota; class Alphaproteobacteria; order Hyphomicrobiales; family Nitrobacteraceae; genus Bradyrhizobium; species Bradyrhizobium sp. Unk1. The sequence goes on along the minus strand of NZ_JCAMOP010000103.1, from coordinate 457 downwards.
CGGTGTCTGTTCATTGACGATAAGCCGAGTTTTGCCTGGCACGCCGGAACGGCATTTCCGAACGCTAGGTTACAAGTGTCACATCTCAAAGACTGCGTGTCGCTCGTAGACTCAACTAGCGGGTTCTCATTTCTTAACTTTTCGCTCCAAATTGGGCGGCTGAACGCATTCGTCAATCGACGGTGCGGCGGGGTCTCTCTCAAGGAAACTATTTCGCTGGTGGTGATCGGGCCCTGGACCTCCTTCATGCGGTATGCGCCAGAGCTTCTGGACAAGGTTGAGGGGCGGCCGTATCCCGACGAACCGGGCGGCGAGCCAGCGGGATTTAGTTATACGTTTGATATCAATTCGTGTTAGCCGCCTACGATCTCCTGGCGGACGAGATCGTGTCCCTAAGCGTGGTGTAGCTGGCGGCGGGTCACCGCGTTCGCCGGCATGGGCCGGGCTGATCAGCTGG
>NZ_JCAMOP010000102.1:0-7495 GCF_059512345.1 Bradyrhizobium sp. Unk1 | reverse complement strand
TCCACCGAATCGAGATGATAAAGTGAATCATCAAGCCCCCTCCCTGGCGAGGGGGTTCTTCAGCAGACTGCTAGATCTAAAGAGCCGGTATCCCGGATGCAGCCAAACCTCGCCAGCCTGCCAAGCCGCACGCCGCGTGCCGGCGGCCACCGACGCAACTTCGTGGGGGTTTGGGGAACCCGAATGCTTAAAGCTTTGCTAAGGGGGCGCGGGATAAACTGGCATATCAGCCCTTCCATTTCTTGCGAGCACCGATGTTTTTCTCCCGCATCAGTTTCAAGCTGGTCCTGATTGTCGGCATCAGCCTCCTTGGCATGATCGCTCTGGCGCCGATCGCGCTCTCGACCCTGCGCGCGCAGATGATCGCCGACCGCCAGGCCAAGACGCAGCACATGGTCGACGTCGGCTACGGCATCCTGGCGCACTATCAGAAGCTCGAGAGCGAGGGGAAGCTGCCGCGCGAGCAGGCGCAGGCCGCCGCGATCGCAACGATCAAGAGCCTGCGTTATGACAAGGTCGAGTATTTCTGGATCAACGACATGGCCCCCAAGATGGTCATGCACCCGATCAAGCCCGAGCTCGACGGCAAGGATCTCTCCGGCATGAAGGACCCCGCCGGCAACGCGCTGTTCGTGGGCTTCGTTGACGTCGTCAACAAGCAGGGCGCCGGCTTCTACGGCTATCTCTGGCCGAAGCCGGGCTTCGAGCAGCCGGTCGGGAAAATCTCCTATGTGAAGGGCTTTGCGCCCTGGGGATGGATCATCGGCACCGGCATTTATCTCGACGACGTCGATGCCGTTTTTCGCCAGAATGCGACGACGTTCGCCTACATTTGTCTGGCCGTGCTGGTCCTGGTGCTGGCCTGCTCCTTCTTGATCGGCCGCAGCGTGACCCGGCCGCTCGCGAAAATCACCGCGCTGACCGAGCGCCTCGCCGCCGGCGACAGCGCGTTCGAGGTGCCCTACACCGGCCGCAGCGACGAGGTCGGCGGGCTCGCCAAGGCGCTTGCCGTGTTCAAGGACAATGCGTCGGCGGTGGGCCGCATGCATGCCGAGCAGCACGAGACGAAGCAGAGGGCCGACGACGAGAAACGCAAGACGATGGCCGATCTCGCCGGCAAGTTCGAGGCGAGCGTTCAGGCCGTCGTCCGCGACGTCTTCACCGAGGCGCGCGCGATGCAGCAGGCCGCGCAAGGCATGTCGGAGACCGCGAACAAGGCGACCGACCGCGCAAGCTTCGTCGCGACGGCCTGCCAGCAGGCGTCGAGCAATGTGCAGACGGTGGCGTCCGCCGCCGGCCAGCTGTCGTCCTCGATCACCGAGATCAGCCAGCGTGTGGCACAGGCTGCAAGCGTGGCCGACAAGGCGGCCGCGGACGGTCAGCGCACCAACGACACCGTGCAGGGGCTGGCCGCCGCCGCGCACAAGATCGGCGAGGTCATCGACCTCATCAACCAGATCGCCTCGCAGACCAACCTGCTCGCGCTCAACGCCACCATCGAGGCGGCGCGCGCCGGCGAGGCCGGCAGGGGATTTGCCGTGGTCGCGAGCGAAGTGAAATCGCTGGCGAGCCAGACCGCGAAGGCGACCGACGAGATCGGCGCGCAGATCGCCGCGATCCAGGCCGAGACCAACCAGGTCGTCGGCAACATCGAGAGCATCCGCAAGACCATCATGGAGGTCAACGAGATCTCCTCGTCGATCGCGGCCGCGGTCGAGGAGCAGGGCGCCGCGACGCAGGCGATCGCCCACAGCGTGCAGGAGGCGGCGTCCGGCACCGACCAGGTCTCGCAGAACATCTCGGGTGTCACCGACGCCACGGCGGAAACGGGCCGGGCCGCGGGCCTCGTGCTGCAATCGAGCGGCCGGCTGGCGCAGAAGCTGCAATCGCTGGAGAACGAGGTCAGCACCTTCGTTGCTGGCGTGCGGGCGGCCTGACAGCGTGCTCGTACGATCTGCCGTGGCGCGGATTATCCGCCTCGTCACGGCGCGCGCGGGCAATTGATATTCCGGCCCGCGGGACCGGTCACCGCGAGCGGCTTTCCCGCCCTTGACGGCTGCGGCTAAAGTGAAGAAGCAGGATCATCGAACCTGCCGACCCGCGCCTCGGCCCGCGGGCATGGAGACGCCGCATGTCGTTCAAGAAACTCCTGATCGCCAACCGTGGCGAGATCGCCATCCGCATCGCGCGCGCGGCGGCCGACGCCGGCATCGCGACGGTCGCGATCCATCCGGCCGATGACGCGCTGTCGCTGCACGTGCGCGTTGCCGACGAGGCGATCGAAATCCCCGGCCGCGGCGCACGGGCCTATCTCGATATCGAAGCGGTGGTGAAGGCGGCGAAGCGCGCCGGCTGCGACGCGGTGCATCCCGGTTACGGCTTCCTCAGCGAGAACGCCGCGTTCGCCAAGGCTTGCGCGGATGCGGGCATCGCCTTCGTCGGGCCGAAGCCGGCCGCGCTCGAACTGTTCGGCGACAAGGTCGCGGCACGGCAACTGGCAAAGCGCTGCGGCGTGCCGATCATCGCCGGGACCAGCGGGCCCTCGTCGCTGGAGGAGATCACGGCATTCTTCGAATCCCTCGGCAAGGGCGCGGCGATCGTGATCAAGGCGATGGCCGGTGGCGGCGGCCGCGGCATGCGCGTCGTGGAGAATGTCGCCGATCTCGCGGAAGCCCATGCGCGCTGCCAATCCGAGGCCAGGGCGGCGTTCGGCTTCGACGGCGTCTATGCCGAGCGCCTGATCCGGCAGGCCCGTCACATCGAGGTGCAGATCATCGGCGACCGCCATGGCGCGATCTCCCATCTCTGGGAGCGCGAATGCACCATCCAGCGCAGGCACCAGAAGCTGATCGAGGTGGCGCCGAGCCCGTCGCTCAGCGACGCCTTGCGCGGCCGCATCATCGAAGCTGCGAGGCAGCTTGCGACCGCGGCGTCCTACGACAATCTCGGCACCTTCGAGTTCCTGGTCGACGGCACGGCCGAGGACAGCTTTGCCTTCATCGAGGCCAATCCGCGGCTTCAGGTCGAGCACACAGTGACGGAGGAAGTGCTCGGCCTCGACCTCGTCCGGGCCCAGCTTGCGGTCGCCGCCGGCGCAACATTGGCCTCCCTTGGTCTGGCAGAGGGCTCCATCCCAAGGCCGCGCGGCTACGCCATGCAGCTCCGCGTCAACATGGAGACGCTGGACGAGCTGGGGGCGACGCATCCGACCGGCGGCGTGCTCGCCGTGTTCGAGCCGCCGTCGGGGCCCGGCGTCCGCGTCGATAGTTTTGGTTATGCCGGCTACAAGACCAGCGCGGCGTTCGATTCCCTGCTGGCCAAGGTCATCGTGCACACGCCGGGCGAAGCCTGGCACGACGTCGTGGCAAAAGCCTCGCGCGCCTTGCGCGAGTTCAGGATCGACGGCGTCGTCACCAACATCGCCTTCCTCCAGGCAGTGCTCGCACATCCCGATTTCAGGACCAACCGCATTGCGACCGATTTCATCGATCGCAACATCGCAAAGCTGGTCGAGGCGGCCGATGGCGCGGCAAAGCCGCTCTATTTTGCCGCGACCGAGCGAAGCGGCCATGGCGCGGAGACGCACGTCGCGCAGATCGTGCCCGAAGGCGCGGTGATGGTCGCAGCGCCCCTGCAGGGAACCATCGTCACCGTCCAGGTGAAGGAAGGCGAGATCGTGCGCCCGGGCCAGCAGCTCGCCGTGATCGAATCCATGAAGATGGAGCATCTGGTCATGGCCGAGCAGGGCGGCCGCGTCATGAAGCTCGTCGCCGGCGATGGCGTTACCCTGATGCATGGCGAACCGATCATGTATCTGGAGCCGCTCGACGTCGCGGCCGATGCGTCGGCGGCGGAGGCCGATGTCGATCTCGACCATATTCGTCCCGATCTTGCCGAGGTGATCGCGCGCCAGGCCAATACGCTCGATGCGAACCGCCCGGCCTCGGTCGAGCGCCGCCGCAACACCAACCAGCGCACCGCGCGCGAGAACGTCGCGCAGCTCGTCGACGACGGCTCGTTCATGGAGTACGGCAGCCTCGCGATCGCGGCGCAGCGCCGCCGGCGCAAGCTCGACGACCTCATCAAGAGCACACCGGCCGACGGCCTCGTGATGGGTGTTGCGACGGTGAATGCCGAGAAGTTCGGCGCCGAGGGGGCGCGCTGCATCGTCGTGGCCTATGACTACACCGTGCTCGCGGGCACGCAGGGCCACATGAACCACAAGAAGATCGACCGCATGCTGACGCTTGCGGAAGACTGGCGCGTCCCGCTGGTGTTCTATGCCGAAGGTGGCGGCGGCCGGCCCGGCGACACCGACCGGCTCGGCATGACCGGCCTCGACGGCCCGTCCTTCGTGCAGTTCGCGAAGCTCTCCGGCCTCGTGCCTGTCATCGGCGTGGTCTCCGGCTATTGCTTTGCCGGCAACGCCGCGATGCTCGGCTGCTGCGACGTCATTATCGCCACCAGGAACGCCTCGATCGGCATGGGTGGGCCCGCGATGATCGAAGGCGGCGGTCTCGGGGTCTATCACCCCGCGGAGGTCGGCCCTGTTACGTTCCAGTCACCGAACGGCGTGATCGACATCCTCGTCGAGGACGAGGAGGAGGCGACGCGGGTGGCGCAAAAATACCTGTCCTATTTCCAGGGCGCGGTTACGGAGTGGCAAGCGGCCGACCAGCGTCTGCTCCGTCGTGCGATCCCCGAGAACCGCCTGCGGGTCTACGACATCCGCAGCGTGATCGATCTCGTCGCCGACAAGGATTCCGTGCTGGAGCTGCGCCGCGACTACGGCGTCGGTATGATCACCGCGCTGATCCGCATCGAGGGCAAGCCGTTCGGTCTGATCGCCAACAATCCGCGTCATCTCGGCGGCGCGATCGATGCCGACGCCGGCGACAAGGCCGCGCGCTTCCTTCAGCTCTGCGACGCCTTCGATCTGCCGATCGTCTCGCTCTGCGATACGCCCGGCTTCATGGTCGGCCCGGAGGCCGAGAAGACCGCGATCGTGCGCCACGTCTCGCGCATGTTCGTGACAGGCGCGAGCCTTACCGTGCCGCTGTTCGGCATCGTGCTGCGCAAGGGTTATGGTCTCGGCGCGCAGTCGATGATCGGCGGCGGCTTCCACGCCTCCTTCTTCACCGCGGCCTGGCCGACCGGCGAATTCGGCGGCATGGGCCTGGAGGGCTATGTTCGCCTCGGCTTCCGCAAGGAGATGGAGGCGATCGCCGATCCCGAGGAGCGCGAGACCTATTATCGCAACAAGGTCGCCGAGCTCTATGCCAACGGCAAGGCGGTCTCGATCGCCTCGGTGTTCGAGATCGACAACGTCATCGACCCCGCCGAGACGCGGCGCTGGATCATGGCGGGCGTGCGCTCGGTGCCGAAGCCGCCCGCGAGGACGGAGAAGAAGCGGCCGTGCATCGATACGTGGTGAGCGCAGTGCAGCAATAGCTGCGTCCCGGTTCCCGATTGACATCCCCGCCTGTGCTGCCAGACTTTGCACAATAATACAGGGTGGAGACGTCCGCGATGGCCAGCCTTTCGGCCTCGAACCATGTCGCCCGTGTCTTGTCCGTCGCCAATCACGTGGCCGACGTCGATGCCTCGTCGCGCATTGCCGATTCCTGGCGGCGCTGCCTGATCAGCCACAAGCTCGACCCCGCCCGCCAGGGTCCGCCGCAGACGCTGACCGAAGCCGAGATTCGCCACGTCGCCGAGCCCATGGAGGAGACGATCCGGTTGGCAACGCCAGAGCTCGACGATCTCGCCCGCGTGCTCCGCGATGCCGGCTACTGCGTCAATCTCGCTGACGTGAACGCGACCATGCTGTTCAGCCGCCTGCCGGGCGAAGCCGACGCAAAGATGTTTCTGGACTGGAAGATCTACACCGGCTCGAATTTCGCCGAGACCTTCGAGGGCACCAACGGGCTCGGCACCGCGCTTGCCGAAGAGAAGCCCATCCTGGTGCATCGCGACGAGCATTTTCGCGCGCAGTGGCACATGTTCTCCTGCGCCGTGGCGCCGTTGTTCGATCAGGCCGGCCGGCTCGCCGGTGCCGTGAACATCACCTCGTGCCGCGAGGATCTCGAACGCGCCGCGCATCAGCTCGCGCTCGCGGTGACGATGGAGGCGACGCGGCGGATGGAGGGCGCGATCTTCCGCGGCCATTTCCGCAACGCCTGGATCGCCACCGTGCCTGATGACGGCGGCAGCGGCCTGCTCGCCTATGACGACGATCGCCGCATCGTCGGCGCCTGCCGTTCGGCGCGCGCGCTGCTGGGCCTCACCGACGGTTTGATCGCATCCGGCATCGATCTGTCGCGCTATATCAAGTTCGATCACCATACCGCGCGTGGTGCGGATGAGGTCGTCGAACTGCGTCGCGCCGACGGCAGCGCGCTGGGGCAAGGACATGTCGCGCCGCCGCTGCGGGCGAGGCCGTCCACTCAGCGTCGTGACGTTCCGGTCGATCGTTTCGATTCGCTGCATCGGCTCGCAGGCCGCGATCCCGGCCTGATCAAAAGCGTCAAACGCCTGCGGAGCATCGGCGACCACAATCTGCCGGTGCTGCTGCATGGCGAGACCGGCGTCGGCAAGGACGTGTTCGCGCGCGCGATTCACGCGGCGAGCAACCGCGCCCGCAACCATTATGTCGCGCTGAACTGTGCGGCGATGCCGGAGAGCCTGATCGACGCCGAGCTGTTCGGCTATGAGGCCGGCGCCTTCACCGGCGCGCGCCGGGACGGCTCGAAGGGTCTGATCGTGCAGGCCGACGGCGGCACGCTGTTCCTCGACGAGATCGGCGACATGCCGATCGCGCTGCAGACCCGCCTCTTACGCGTGCTCGAAAACCGCGAGGTCTGGCCGCTCGGCGCGCTCAAACCGGTGCCGGTCGACATCCGCCTGATCAGCGCGACCCATCGCGACCTCGGCCGCATGGCGGAGGAGGGCGCCTTCCGCGCCGATCTCTACTTCCGCCTGCGCGGCATGGAGGTGCGACTGCCGGCGTTGCGCGAGCGCGCCGACCGGGACGATATCATCCGCCAGATCGCGCGCGAGGAGGCGCCGGATTGCCGCCTGTCGGACGAGGCCTGGGGGTTGCTCTCGGCCTATCCCTATCCCGGCAACATGCGCCAGCTCCGCCACGTGCTGCGGCTTGCCGGCTGCACCGCGGAGGACGGCGTCATCATGGATGCCGATCTCGATCTGCCTCCGTTCGGGGGAAGGTCGGCAGAGCCAGATCTCGCAGCGGCCGAGCGTGCGACGATCGTCGAAGCGTTGCGCAAACATGGCGGCCGCGTCACCGAGGCCGCGCGTGCGCTGGAACTCAGCCGCGCCACGCTGTATCGGAAGATCAAGCAGTTGAAGATCGAGACGACGCGGTAGCGCTCAGTCGCATGCAGTGTTCGTTCTTCCCCTCTCCCCTTGTGGGCCTGTTGCGTTATCGGCTCTTGAGGCTGAAGACGTCAGGAGAGAAGGCCTTGGTCCCGGTAAT
>NZ_JCAMOP010000101.1:0-7602 GCF_059512345.1 Bradyrhizobium sp. Unk1 | reverse complement strand
CCGTGTCGAACGTCGACTTACAACTTTCATCGCAACCTCCAACTTCACGGTGTTGCGACGACCGTTTGAATCCGCCCTGCGCGCCGCGATCGGAGTGATGGATCACAATCCAGCCTGCGGCCGTTGCTGCCGGATGGCCATCATCAGCGCCGCGGATGTGAGTTTGACCTGCATATGATCCTGCATGGCCTAGCCGACGATCTTTCGGCTGAAGAGATCCATGACGGCCGCCAGGTACAACGGTCGCGGTAGGGACGCTGGTTTCCCAGCGCGCCCCGCTCAGATCCGTACGTGCGGAGCTACCGCATACGGCTCCTGCTTGGGTCATGACGTGTACCGCGGATTGGGATGCGGATGACAGGCGCGGACTTTCGGGATGTATCGCCTAACGTGACGCTGGAATCGCATACCCTGAAGACCGAGCTCGTTCACCATCGCGACTACAAGACCCGCGCCGAGCCCCAACGCGATATCTTCGCCTTCATCGAGGGCTCCTACAATCGAACTCGGCTCATTCCGCAATCGGATATATCGCCCCGATCGAGATGGAGCCGTCTACTTTTTCGGGGGAAGATCACCACATTCACGCCCTTCGAGGTTCAGACAGGAAAGGGGGCGCACCTGAGCTGAGGTCGCTCGCGAGGTCCCTTGCTCAGGTCGAAATCGACGGTGATATTGCCTAGGCGATCGTAAGTCGCTGTGCGTTCCGTAGGCGCTCGACGGCTTCACTGCCGTCCAATTGCCAAATCCAGAGATAGCGACCGTCATGACCTACCGTGGCATAGCGCTGCACTATCGGTGCATCGTCGAGCCTGTAGCTCACGTCAACCATTTCCGGGCGGATATCTGTACCGAACTTCAGGAGCGGCGTTGCCTCGCCGTTGATGCAACCGACGTACAGCGTCGCGCCAACGCTGCGCAGTTCTGCAACGATCGCGGTGTGTCCCGGAAGCATTTTGAATCGGTGGATTTCCCAGCCAAACGAAAGATATTCAATGGTGGCGCTAAGCAGAACGAGCAGAGCGTGTTTAACGAAGCAAGCGTTGAGTGCGATCAGCATCATCTGCAACTTTAGCTGGCCCCTGTTTGCGTCTGCCACAAGCGAAGGTAAGCGGCTTCACCCAGCAGATCAGTATGCCTGCCTTCAGCAACGATCCGTCCCTTGTGTAACATGACAAGCTTGTCGGCAGCACGGATAGTGCTGAGTCGGTGAGAGATGACCACGATGGTCTTGCCGGCACGACGCAAATCATCAAGGAGCTGGTGAATAGTGGCTTCGGCAACGGAGTCGAGAGAGGAGGTCGGCTCGTCAAGGATCAGGATGTCCGGATCCCGATACAGAGCTCGGGCCAACGAAAGGCGCTGCTTTTCGCCGCCAGAGAGCCGCACGCCGTTTTCGCCTAGATAGGCATGGAACCCTCCCGGCCAATTCTCGATCACCTCCCGCAACCCAGTTTGATCGCAGACCTTCATAATCCTGTCGATCTCCGGTTCGAACTCGCCAAGCGCGATGTTCTCGATCACCGAGCCTGAGAATACGTCCGTCGACTGCGGTACCGCAGCAATAACCCTACGCAGGGATACGGTCGAGAGGTCTTTGATGTCATAGGAACCGATCCGAATGCGGCCACTCTCAAGGGGGTAGACGTTCTGCAGCAGCGCCGCAAGGGAGCTCTTGCCCGAACCGCTTTCTCCCACCACGGCCGTCATTTCGCCTCGACGGAAGGTGAGGTTAAGATCTTGAAAGAGCTTCGGCTGCGAGCCATGGCGGAAGGTGACGTTCTCCAGGCGGATATCACCAAGCTCGGATTTGGTGGCATCAATGCCGCCGCCGCGTGGCGGCTCAAGGTCGAAAATCTCGAACAGGCGATCCGCCGCGATAAACGCGTCCTGAGCGATTCTGTTGGTTTGGATCAGGTTGGCGACAGGGCGGGTGATATAGCCGAGCAGTGCGTAGCAGGAAAGTAACTCACCCGGAGTGACGGCCTGATCCAGAACAAGCGTCGTACCAAACCACATTAGCAGGATTGTGAAGAGAGTTGAGAGAAAGCTAGAAGCATTGTCTCCGACGATCGAGATGAGGCCGGAGCTGTAGACCGATTGCAGGGTCTTGACAAAGCGCGTTTCCATCCTGAGGCAAGTGAAGCGCTCCACACCGAAAGACTTGACTGTGGAAACAGCTCCGAGCGATTCAACCAATTGCGCCTCCAGATCGGCGGCATTCTCCATGATCGCGCGCTGGCGCGTCCTATTGAGCCGGTTAATGGCCCAATAGACTAAGACATATAGTGGGATGGAGATAGCCACGACCAAGGCGATCTTCCACGAGTAGATGAACATCAGCCCGAACGAGAACAGTATGACTAGCAGGTTGACGAACATGGTGATCGAGACGTCGTTCAGGAAGCTCCTGATTTTCACCGCATCATTCATCCGGGAGACGATTTCTCCAATGCGCATGCTATCGAAGAATTTTTGTGGTAGGCTTAGGACGTGATTGTAGTAGCCGAGGATCAAGCAAACATCGATCTTCTGCCCTGTTTGCAGGACCAGCCGGTTTCTGAGCAGGTTAATTACGATCTGCGGCACCAGGATCAGCAGCATCACGACGCTCATGAGATTGAGCAAATTGCGGTTGCCCGCTGTGATCACGTGGTCGACGATCTTCTGGACGTAAATGGCTGTCGACAGCCCGAGGAGGGTGGTTACCAGTGCGCCGACGAGAGCCTGCGTCAGAGCAGCTTTGTGCGACGCAAGCAGCCGGGCAAAGCGAAGAAGAGGTGAGGTGGTCTCATCGCGGCGCTTGAAGGTGTCTGCCGGAACCAGGAGCACCAGGACGCCAGTCCATTGCCTCTTGAATTCTTCATGCGACAGCTTGCGGATTTCGCCGTACGCGGGGTCCATGACGGTGACCCACCTCGCGTCGATCGCCTGGATCACTACGAAGTGGTGCAAGACGTCCTTGACCATCACATGCGCGATCGCCGGCTTGGGGATCTTGTACAAGCTATCGAAGCCGCCCTTGACACCCTTGGCAATGAACCCCAGCTTTTGAGCCGCTTGCAAAAGACCCGACACGGTGGTGCCGGATCGGTCCGTCGAGGCATACTGGCGGATGCGCGACAATGGCAACTTGTAACCGTAGAAGGCTCCAACGGAAGCAAGACTGGCAGCCCCACAATCCGTGATGTCGCGCTGCTTGAACTTGATGATTTGACCCGACATGCCGCTCACTGACTTCTTGGAAATGGATAATTAACGAGCCGCCAAGAGCGGGTTGAGCCAATCGTCAATCTCATCGTAGAGGAGTTGCAGGATAGTGCGCTCTGCCACGAGGAAGCGGGCTCTCACCATCATGCCTTTCTTCAGATGACCAATGATGCCATTTGTGAGCTCGAGGTAACTGCGAGAGAGGGCGCAACGGACTTTGAAGACCGGGTTCTTGTCCTGCAGGGTAAAGTCCTGCGCGACCTCTAGCACTGTCGCGTCAATCACCCCCCATTGATTGTAGTTGAAAGCATCGACCTGGAGCCTCACCGGCTGGCCAGGCTGCACGAAGCCGATGTCTTTGGACGAAATGTAGATTTCTGCCACCAGTTCGCCGTCAGGCGAGATCCAAGCGACGGTTTGCCCCGCTTGGACGTAGCTGCCGGCTGAGAGGCCGGAGAATTGCTCGAGAGCGCCGGACACGGGAGCGCGAATGCGCGTCAGGTCGCGTTCGTTCTCAAGTTGGTGCAAGCTGGCGGTGAGCTCCTGAAGGCGGAGATTTACATCGAAGAGCTGCTGATTCCATTCGGCGGATTTGCTCCGGGCGAGGATCTCGCCTTTCACCTCGACGCTCTGCAGAGCGAAGGCCTTTTCCTCAACCGCCTTGGCGGGCGCTGCAGCAACCGCGACGAGTCGCTGAGCGCGTTCGAGTTCCGCCGCGGCATTGCTGCGGGCATATTGGTTCTCTCGCAACAGGTTCATAAAATGGAGCCGCTCGGCCGTGGCGGACTCTGTGCGGAGGCGGACGGGGGTGTCGGGCTGCGCGCCGTAGGAAATCAGCGCCTCGAGGTCACTGGCACGATCGCGCTTCAGGCGGATTTCACCTGTAAGCGCACCGATCTTTTCCTCGATGACCACATCGTCGAGAGCTAGGATCTCTTGGCCTTGTGCAACGAGACCGTTCTCCACGGCAAGAACACGAGAGATGCGTCCGGAGACGGGCGCGATCAGGGGAGTCTTCTCGATGGTGGGACGAATGGTTCCGGCACTTTGAACAGAAAGCGTTACTGTGATGACGGGCAGCGACACCAACGCGGCAACGACAGACAGCACAATGATCTTGTAGATCGCGAAAGATCGTCCTGATCCTCGTGATAGGATGCTCTCTGCAGTGTAGCAGATCATTTCTGGAGGCAGTAACACGTCAGTCATACAGTTTGCCACACAATTCCACGACGATCAGCAGTTCCAAACCACTAAGCTAGATTGATCGAGTTGCGGCTGTTTCTCAGCAGATAATTCGGTTAAGTTATAGGGTTACATATCGGCCTTCATTGCGTGTCGTTCGTAGTGAAACGGTCGGTAGTGCAGGTCGGCAGCTTCGTCGGGCTGCCCAAAGAGAGACACAAGATGATTAAGTTACCGTCAGGTGAGTCGGTTGCTGCAAGACCGGGCGTCATGTCGTCTTCCCCTTCCATCATCACCGAGTTCGACACCTGTTCGATTTGTCGCGCTTGCAACACATGATGTTCGAGCGGTCTGCCGCACAATGCCACTTACGCAACAGAAGAGCGCCAGCCGAAGCTGCAACGGCGCAGTTCCCTATCCAACGATTTCAGGTTGTATGCGGTTGAGACCGAACGCGCCGCGAACATTCGAAGCCAATCCGGACTTTTAGTCACCATCACGGATTTGGTATGGAACGGGATTTTGAGATCCGGAAGATGAGCGCCCCGGATCGCCCAGCGCTCGTTGACCGCCCCATGGAGAGCTATCAGTGCGCCGGCAGTGCCAACTGCTTGGCCTAGCGCGCTCGGGCGTTTATCGACCGGCGCCGACCGCCGCAAATGATGATGACGATCGGCGCTGATGCGACAGATCGGCGAACTGGTCACGGCCTGGCCGTTCCTCGGCTCGGGGCGGACGCTGATGCTGCGGGCCGAGGGCCATGCGGTCAACCGCAAGCGCGTGCAGCGGCTGATGCGCAAGATGGGATTGCGGCGCTCGGGCTGAAGTCGCGCGCCACGAAGCCGGCGCAAAAGATTTTCCCGTTCAGATGTTCGCAACTGTAGCTGCGTGGGAGATAATGCGTTAGTTGACTGCCTTCGGTGTGAAGGACAATAGGCGGCGCACGTTCCCCGTGGGTCGCTCATCCTGATTAGACCGCCCGGCGCGCCCAATCCGGGATCGCCACCAGATAGAGGAAGCCGCTTAGTCCAAGAACTTACCCTCTGAAGCGGCGGCGGCTTCTCAGTAGTTAATTCGGTTACATCATACGCTGATATATCGGCCTTCATTGCTATCTCCTTGTCAGATGTGGAACACTCGCTGGTGCTGCTCGGCAAATTTCTTCGACCACCCGAAGAGAGAAGTGTGGAGCAATCATGCGATTTCTCCGCAAGACATCCATAACAACCGTTTTGAATTCGACCCAGCCATAGCTGAGCGCCCCCACACGCTGATGAAGTCTTAGCATTGCCCGCGACAGAGCCGTTCAACGGAACTTTCTCAAACCTTCAACCGCGGCGCACCCAAAGACCTTTCGTCGAGCACGGTGCTTTCGCGAGGTGGCATGAAGAAGAGCCTGCCTAGCGTCGCAGGATAGATTACTCGCGTCGCAGGCAGGCTCGCAGGTACGTTTGCAATTAAAGGTTAGTCGCCGCGCGGCGGATCGCACGGAATTGGACGGACCTGCCAACCACCCCCCTCAATGGGAATGACCTGCCAACCGCAACCCCAACCCTCCGGAGGGGCACCTTCCCCTCCGGCAGTTGCCCATGCTTCTTCCAGAGTCAATTCGGTTACGCCATAGGCTGACATATCGGTTCTCATACTTTCACCTTCTTGAGTAGTGACGAATGTGGCCGGTCAGCAACGGCTGCCGACTGCCGCAGCTACTTCAAGTCTCGTGCCAGCTGCGCACCGGGGCAGAAAGCGTTCTAGTGACGCTTTTCTATTGCGTAAGTGGCATTGTGCGGCAGACCGCTCGAACATGGGTTGCAAACGCGACAACAGCTCCCGTCACTACCAGCTGCCCATCCGGGTAAATCGACCAGCCAGAGGGAACTCAGGACTGGTTAAAACTTGATGTGGTGGAACGGCCCGCTCCAACAGCATCAAAGTGCTAGAACGTGGTCGTTGTTCGAACGCCACAAAGGAGGGACCATTCCGTGAAACAGGTTATCACCATCGGGCTCGATCTGGCCAAGCACGTTTTCCAGGTTCACGGGGCGGATGCCGAGGGCTCACCCGTGTTCAACCGGAAGCTACGGCGCAGCGAAGTTCTGCGTTTCTTTGAGAAGCTGCCACCATGCCTGGTGGGAATGGAAGCATGCGGTAGCGCCCACTATTGGCACGCGAGATCGCAGCTCTCGGTCATGAGGTCCGGCTCATTCCGCCGGCTTATGTCAAACCCTTCGTCAAGCGTGGTAAGACGGATGCGGCGGACGCGGAGGCCATCAGCGAAGCGGTGACCCGAAAGACCATGCGCTTCGTGCCGATTAAGACGGCTGAGCAACAGGCTGCCGCGATGGTGCTGAAGACCCGCGCTCTTCTAGTGCGGCAGCGAACGCAGGCGGTCAACGCGTTGCGCGCGCATCTGGCAGAATTGGAAATCATCGCCACCGCCAGCCTGGCAAAGGTTGAGGCGCTGGTCGCAATCATACGGGATGAGCCAGATGCTCGCCTGCCCGCAGCAGCGCGCTTCGCGCTGATGGCTATTGCCGACGAGATTGAAGCTTCAGCCGACCAGATCGAGAGGCTCGAGCGCGCAATCGTCGTGGAGGCCAAGCGCGACGAGGACATGCGTCGGTTGACCACAATCCCTGGCGTCGTCGCCATTACGGCGGCGACCATCAAGGCGCTTGTGCCGGATCCCGGCGGGTTCAAGTCGGCTCGCCACTTTGCCGCCTGGCTGGGATTGACGCCGCGGTCTCATTCAAGCGGAGGCAAAGACGGCTGGGACGAATATCGAAGATGGGAACTCCGGAACTCCGCTCTCTCCTCGTCGTCGGGGCAACGGCCGTCTTGCGGGGTGTCCGAAACGACGCTCGGGCGCGGCCGTGGCTGAAGGCCCTTCTCGCCAGACGGCCCTTCAAGGTTGCCGCCGTCGCGCAGGCCAATAAGACGGCGCGGATCATCTGGGCGCTCCTGAACAAGGGCGGAATTTATCGGCGTCCCGACCCATTGGCGGTTACCGCGGTGACGCAGTGACCACCAAAACGATCTGACCGGCGCAGGCCGGCAGAGGGCAAGGTGCAACAACAGGCGATGAACCCTTGGGACGAAATCCCGAAACGAGTGAAGCTACTGCCGCCGATGCGCTCAAGCGCGTAAACTTGATTTGGCTCCTCGTTCCGCGGATCTCATCGAGGCCAGCGGCCATATTGTGCCGCG
>NZ_JCAMOP010000100.1:0-8010 GCF_059512345.1 Bradyrhizobium sp. Unk1 | reverse complement strand
CGCCCGACCGAGAAAGACACTGGGCTGGAAAACGCCGGCAGAAGCGCTTGACGAATTACTGTCATGAGTGAAAACAACTGGTGTTGAGACGACCGTTTGAATCCGCCCAGTACGCTTCACACGAATATCGCGCGGTGGCAACGACGATGATCCCACCGCTGTCGCGAAACGAGCCTTAAAATCCTGGTGGCAGACGCAGGACGTTTGCGCGGGAGCCTGGAGCCGCCTAAGCGGATTGCTTGAGCCTATATCGGCGCGTCACAAATACGGCATCTGGAAACACATGCGGACGCGCTCCATCATCCGCGATCCGCGATGGCCGCTGTTCCTGAAGGCGCTGTAATGGCCCAATATGCCGTCAGGGCAGACGATGCCGATGTCTATCTGTCATTTGCCGCCGAGCTCGCGGATTCTGTCAGGCCCATCGTGCTGTCCTATTTCCGCACGCCGCTGGATGTCGTCGCCAAGTCCGATGCCAGCCCGGTGACGATCGCCGATCGAGCCGTCGAGTTGCGTCTCAGGGAAAGGATCGAGGCGCGCTCTGGAGCATGGCATCGGCACGCTGATCCCGTTGACCTATCAGCAGCAGCCGTTCTGCGGCCTGATCGACATCCCCTCTACGGGCGAGCGGTGGATGGCGAAGCCCAGCGTGGCGCGGTTTGGCGATGGATTGGCACGGACCAGCGCATGCGAGAGCGTCGCCGACGCGCGCTTCTACACCACATCGCCTGACATGTTCCGCAAAAGCGAGATGGAGCCATTCGTGCGGCTGTCGCGAGTTGCCCGGATGCGCCGATTCGGCGGCGATTGCTACATCTATGGCCTGCTTGCGTCGGGACACTGCGACATCGTTCTCGAAACGGGGCTTCAGCCATATGACTACATGGCGCTGGTTCCGATCGTGCAGGGCGCCGGCGGCTGCATCACCGATTGGGAGGGATGCCCGCTCTCGATTCACTCGGAAGGGCGCATCTTGGCAACCGCAACGCCGCGGCTTCATGCCGAAGCGCGCGCCTTGATCCAGGGATAACCGGTCATGCCCTGCAGGACAACCATCGGAGGGAAGGTCTTCCGCTTTGCTGAGCTCAGGGATCTGATGGCCAAGGCGACGCCCGAGCGGACGGGCGATAGCTCGTCGGCATCGCCGCTGACGGTCCGGAAGAGCGGCTTGCGGCCAGATGGCGCTCGCCGATCTGCCGCTCAAGGCCTTCCTGGCCGAGGAACTGATTCCGGCCGATACTTACGACGTCTCTCGCCTGATCTTGGATCGACTGATCGGGCGGCCTTTGCGATCGTCTCATCGCTCACCGTCGGCGAATTCCGCGATAGGCTCTGAAGCCGGAAACCGGCCAACGGTAGCTTGAGGCGGTGGCGCCCGGCCTGACCCCTCAAATGGTCGCTGCGGTCTCGAAGATCATGCGCCTACAGGATCTGATCTCGGTTGCGTCGAAGCGGGAAGTGGTCACGACATTCCGCTCGAGGATTGGGCTAAAGGGACGGCTTTCGACGCGCAATCAGCCGACCACCCGGCCGATGATGCCTATGGCATTGCCGCGTCGGCCATCGATGGGCTCTTGACGGGATCGGGCGACGCGATGATCGGGGTCAATCCAGCTACCGATACGGTGGATGACCAAATCCGGATCGTTTCTCTGCTGGACGAATTGCGCAGCCGCCTGTCGATCCCGACGCAAACCTGCTGTCTGGGCCATGTGACGACGGCCTTGAAAGCCATCGCGGCGAGCGCGCCCGTCGACCTTGTATTCCAGTGAATCGCCGGTTCGCGGCTGATCCCACTGAAGGCGCAGATGGTCGAGCAGGCCGTTATGGGGCATCAGACATTCGGGGTTTGGTACGACTTCGACGGCCGCATCCAACCTCAGCTCATTAGCGACGGGCTATTTGAACACCTTCTCGAGAAGGGTGAATTGAAGGAAACTCCTCCCGACGAACTGGTTACCGAAACTATCGAAGAGGGAAGGAATGAACCAAATGAAGAGATTATCGATATAGTCGAGACCCTGCATGAACGGCTGGTACGTGCCACAAGCGCAGTTGCTGACGAGATTGCGCGGCGCAGACGAAGAAATAGCGGCGCGTGAGGGCTAACGGTTGAGATGCCCAACTCTGGTGGTCGCCGGAGGGAACAGCATAGTCAGTGTATCGGAAGCGATCCAACTCAAAGCTGACTGTACGGCAGCGCGCATCGACATGGAATTGCCCATACCGCGGATGATCCGGCCCCTGCTGGGGAGATCGAGAACGTCGTGTCCGTCGGCGACCGGATTTTCGGAATGGCTAGAGAATAAGCTGCATATGGCGAATGAGTGCGAGCGCGGTCAAACAGGATTGCGACGCGGCTGACCGGGTCATGAAGATCACGTATTGCCAAAGAGGCAACTGCCGATGAGGATCTCGAAGGAAGTCTCCGATTGAAAAACCAAATTCTACCGTGCGCGCGACCGCGAAGGAAACCCCGTCAACTACCGTGCCGTGGTTTCTGGTGATCTGCAGCACGTTCCGAATGCCGAAACTCGCGCCGAGCTCGAAGCCGATTACAAGAAAATGGCCGATGATGGCATTCTGCCCGACGACGCCGAGACGTTCGACGATCATATGAAGCGTTGCAAAGCCTTGCAGAAACGCGCGAAGCGCCTAGCAATCGCGGCACCGTCTGGCCACAAAATAGTTGGATTATAGCCAGTGGTTTAAGTATCTGGGCCCATGACATGCTCGGCGCATGAAAGCTCGTGCGCTTGTGGCCTTGAATGTGCGTCAGCTCCGCCTGAATCGCGGTATTTCGCAAGAGAAACTGGCTTATGAGGCCGGGATTGACCGCTCGTACTTGGCTAGCCTTGAGCGGCAATCGAAGAATCCGACAATTGATATCCTCGATCGCATCGCCGAAACGCTGGGTGTTCATGTATCCGAATTGGTTGTTCAGCCCTCCAAACGCGCCAAAGCCGCAAAGATGTTGTCCAAATGTCGTAAGCGCGTGTCTCACAAGCCGCCACAGAGGAGAGACGGAGCCGCTGTAAAGATTGTAGCCGATTAGGTTGAGGTTGCTGCTGCCACGAGTTAGCAGGAAGAACGGAGGGGATGAATCAACGAAGCATCGCCGGCGATGGCGGATTTTCCTGGATCGCTCAGCGGCGTGGTTTGCTGCGCGCGGTCGGCTTTGGCGGCAATCGCAGTCGGTTCGACGTTGCTCAATTCGATATTGCTCAAGACGGATCGTCCTCGCCTGATCGCATCACGCGGCAAGCGCACGAGATGGGTCGGATCTACCGATCTATCGCAACAATGTCGCACGAATTCGAGCCAACAGAAATAGAGCGGTTTTTCAATTGTGCTTCGCCCGCGGAGTGTTCTGATGTCGTCGTAGCGCGGCGCTTGGCAAAGAATATCTTTTGATGCGTGGCGCGCTTGATCGCGCCTCATGCGTTGACACAAACTGCATCCTGTCCGGAAGACATGACGTTCGTGGGGAGATAGTTCGATGACGACGAGGCCGCTTCTACAATCAGTATGAATCGCTGGTTCTATCGCTGTGCAAATGGCTGTTGGAGCAGGACGTTAACTTCCGCTACAGCGTCGAAGTCACCAATGTTGATTTCGACATCGAGGCCGGATCCAAGCAGGCCACGGCCATTCATTGGAGGATGGCGTCGAGGGCGGTATCGGCCTCGGCGCCGGCGATCTTGTATTCATGACGATCGGCTCGCTCACCGAAAACTCGGACAAGGGAGACCATCACACGCCCGCCAGGCTCGACCAAGGCCCGGCGCCAGCTTGGAATCTTTGGCGACGTATTTCTGCCAAGGACGCCGCCTTCGTCCGCCCGGACGCCTTCGCGGGCGACATCCCTGCAACAAAATGGGAATCAGCGACCATTACGACTCTGGACGCGCGCATTCCAGCCGCGACTGCCGCAAAAGCAGTGCCGGTCATGATGCCCTACGTCACCTCTCTCTTCATGCCGCGCAAGGCGGGTGATCGGCCAAATGTTGTGCCGAACGGCGCTCTCAATTTTGCCTTCATCGGCCAGTTTGCCGAGTCGGCGGAGCGCGATTGCGTCTTCACGACGGAATACTCGGTTCGCACGGCGATGGAAGCCGTATATGCGCTTCTCAGCGTCGAACGTTGCGTGCCGGAGGTGTTCAATTCTACTTATGATATCCGCAAGCTGCTCGCGGGAATCCGCAGGCTGCGCGATGGCAAGGAAGTCCAAATCCCGGAACCGGCGTTCTTGCGCAAACTGTTGCTGAAGGGCAAAACTGCTCAATGAGTATCATCTGATCGCCGGGTGACCATCGTGCGGTCGCTATGGGTTGATCGCCCGGTCGTTGAAAAAGGATCTTGTTGTCCCCACGCTCTAGCTCGGGAGGGGCAAGCGCCACGTCGCAGCGCGCGCGTTGAGCGCCATAACGCGAAGCTTGAACCAGAAGCGTGAACCATGAGCGAGCTCGCGGATCAAAAGCGGTGATCATCACTGTTGCAGACCGCGAATATGAACAACGTCGATCATTTGCATGATCACCACAACGCTTCAGTGTGTCCCTAATGGCTGGCCCAGGACAGAAATCGACGCGCTCATGCCAAAGAACCACGCCGCCAACGGCCTTTAGCTCGCGGTTTCCGAGTTCTTTCAAGGTGCGCCTGCAGCCGCGGTGCGGACCGGCACATAAGTAATGCTGTCGCTGCTCCGATCGTGGCCTTATACAAATTGCGGGCACCAATGCCTGGACGGCCTTGCTGCTCTTACACCCGCGTCTGTTTTCAGCAAACGGCGACAATGAGCTGACCACCGGCCGCTTGAAAATGGCTTTGCTTTACCGGAGGCGTATTGCCATCAGAACTGGCCGATCAGACGATCTTGGGAAAGTACTAGGCGACCGCCCCAAGCTCGTCGTCACTTATATCATATACATCGATTCGACTGCTTACCGCTGATGTTGTTGTATCTTGAGATTATCCAACAACTTCGAGCCTTCACTGAACGATCTCGACCAGGATCGCTCTGCCAAGTCCAGGTAGCTTTTCAGCAACTCGGAGGGCGTTTTGACCTCGGCAACGACTTTTAGAAAATTGGCGTGATCGTGCAAAGAGGAAGCAGTCAATCTCAAACCGTCTTTCAAAGCCGCCGCGAAGAAGTTTGTCGTTGCTTCGATCGACTTCTGCCATTCTGGAAACACGAATGAAGCGCGCGTGGTTGCCGTCGACTCTTTAGTGTGCTCGGCTGCGCCACCTGGCCCAGCAGCCGACGCCTGGGTCACTTGCGGCCCTTGTTGTGAACGGCGTTTCTCGTCTTCAGCTATGCTCGATGCCATTGGACGTCTCCTCTCTGAACTGTAACGTTGTGATTGGTTTCGCGGCTCAGCTCCAATCAACCTTCAGAGGGTAACACGATCTCCAATATGTGATACCTGCCACTTTTGGTGGCTTCGATAGCAAGGACCTAGCTTAACAACGACATATAACGTGCGCAATGGAGGCGGCGGATTATTCAGTCTGCCAGATTCCGGTAAGTGCCCCGATGGCAATTGTGCGGCGATAGTATTCGCGAGCCAAGGGGAAACAGATCGCTGATCGCCGGTGGGACGCGAACGGCAGGCCGTCACAATGGTGCTATCGCGCTCAATCAGCGATTCCTCCGAGGGGCAGGGCGCAGCAGTACGTGCGAGATCGCTTGCATGGCGGCGATTTTTGTCTTCAGGGGGAGCGATTTGGACGGCCGAGAGTGTGTGGTGGATTTTGCGAAGATAGATGCGCAGGGATGGGGCCATGCGGTTATTGATCATGCTTGAGGTTCCGAGGCGATATTTCGCGGAGAGTCTGAAATGGCATGTCGCAAAGCCGTGTAGGGCTAAGCAGCACCTGGGGTAAAAAGCAGGTGGATCGAACTAGGACGTCTCGATAGATCTCGACTATGCGACCTCACCCAGGCGATCTCGGGGAGAGGATCGCCTTTCAGTCGAAGCGGCACTGTCAAATGCGGTGCCGGTGCTGATGCGCGGGCTCAGAGATCTGGAAGTGATGCGCGATGAGTCGCTGCAGTCGCTTACAACGCAAGCTGTGAAAGCTGCCCGAGAGAGGCTGCAGCGCCAGCGAGACTGGACTGCCGCTCATTGAGGAGCAGCCGCAAAGGGACGGTGTGAGGTGGTCGTTTATCGTCGACGACGAGATCAATCCGGTCCACCGCAGTCTCGGGTCGCTAAGGTCGTACGTCGGATTTCATTCAGTATTGGCCGGTTAATGACGCGCCTGTTCGCACCCCGGCACTACAGTACGGGCATTCGGATGTGAAGTATCCTTTTTTGCCTCTCTTGGTCCAGGACATGACTCTGGCACGCTGGTTGCTTAGTGACGGCCCTCGCTAAACAGCCAAGCCGCTTCTTAGCGCAAGCTCGTGCGGGCGCACGTTTTTCCGGGTGCGAGCCTAGTGTCGCGTTTCGTGGAGGCATGACATGTTCGTGTATGCCGGAGTGCCTTCGCTGTCGCCTGTCGAGCAGCGTTTTCACTGTCTGCCTCGCTGGCGCGATTGCAGCTCTCCGGCGTCCGCGATTTGGCTCGACAGCCTGCTCGACGAGGTGGCGGTTGCCGCCGCGATCCTCGACCGCTCCTGCACCACAGCCACGTGCTGACGATCCGCGGCGACAGCTACCGGCTCCGCGCCAAACGGAAGAGCGGCGTCATCAAGCCGCCGACGGCCGGTGACGGCCCTCCGGTCGGCTCCGCCTCCCTCCGTCCCGTCACCGGCGGAAGCAGCCGTCAAACGACATCATGAACCCGATGGTGGGGACAGTTCTTATGACGCAAAGGGAGGGAGTTCCGGATGGCGTTTGACGCCCAGTCGATCAAAGATCGGAATGACAATCGGAGGCGCCTGGGCATAGGGCCGCGCAGCCGCGTTTGTCGGGACGAGCAGCCTCCTCTTCGAGTTCCTAGCTGGCGAAGGGCGCTGGGGCATCCCTGATCCCGACGGTGAATTTGGCCCCCAGCCGATCGATGCCCGCAAGGGCGCGGCTCTCCGATATCATTCACGAGACAGGCGCCAAGTCGATCCATTATCTCTATGACCTCGGCGACAGCTGGGACCATGTGACCGCGCTTGAAAAATGGTTCGACAACACGACGATAGAGGGGCTTCCCCTCCTGCTCGAGGCCGCCGGTCGTTGTCCTCCGGAGGACGTCGGCGGTACGCCAGGCTATGCCGACTACCTCGACGCCATCGGCGACCCTACTCATCCAGAACATGAAAATATGCGCCTCTGGGGCCCGAGATCCCAACGTCGTCGACCGGAAGACGCTCGGGGCCGCCGTCAACGCATTATCCGGAATTTGGTAGCCGCGGCGTCGCGCCACGCGGCTCAAATAGACGTCAAGCGTCAATCAAAAGGGCCGCAGAGCTACGCTCTGATGTCCGTTGTCAAGGCTGAGAACGCAGAGGTTCGCCCGATCGTTGATCGGCTGTTGATGCTGATGATCGCGCATGGGTGGAGGCGGAACCGAAGGACGTCGGTGATCAAGCTCTGATACGCGGGTTGGCTACCGCATTCCCGATTGTGCGTCCGAGGTCTGCTCCGATCTTACTGCGGGCGTCGGAGCTCTTGCCGGCCACAAAGCGTCTGACGGGCATTCCCTCTACCGTGGTCCCGCCTCCGCCAATGCGCGATGATGAGAGTGCCTGATCAGGCTGATTGCACTTGCCTGGCGACCGCCCACATGAAGCCGACCAGTTCACGGGCGATAGCAGTGCAGACCACCGTCGTTCGCTTGCCGCGCGAAGCGAGCTTTCGGTAGCGAGCAGTCAGGCGGGTCTGCGCCTTCCATGCGATCTCTCGCACCGCTGGCGATGCCTGCTCGAGCCGGTATAACTTTGTCTTTCCGATCTTCGGCGGGTGCCGATACGTCCAGGCGCTCTCGACCAACATGTGGCGAACGCGGCCGTTGCCAGCCTTAGTGATGCTGCCACGCCTGACCGTCTCCCCGGTCGATCGCTCGCCCGGC
>NZ_JCAMOP010000099.1:0-8182 GCF_059512345.1 Bradyrhizobium sp. Unk1 | reverse complement strand
ATCCGGGCGTTCACCGAAACTGTCCCTGCCCAAAAGATCGCTTAAATCAGCGCTCTCCCGCCTTCTTCACGGACGACCCTATAGTATGGATTCCAGATGCGCAAATTGGCTGGTTTCCGATATCCGTAGCGATGTCAGACGCTTACGGCCCCAGACTGATCGACCTACAGCCCTTCGGCCCGGGGTCGCCCACCGGGTGTTCCCTCTACGGAACATCCCCGTTCGCAGTCCGTTCGTCAAAATGTCCCGTTGGGGAACGCGTGCTCTGTCAGCCCCTCAGCGACCGGTGCTCCGTCAGCTTAAAAGGCGCTCGGCTTGAGCGCGGTTGTCCCGGGTGGAGGGGGTGGCGCTGCGCGGGATGCGCATCTGTGGTGCCATATGCGTTCGACGATGCTCTGGTCGCTGAAGCCGAGCTGCCCGCGTGAAGCGCGCACCATTTCGTGCGTGAGCAACCTCAGATAAAGCTCGGCGTCGAGCACGCTGTCACCTTCGCAGATGGCTGCCGCAACAGCTTCAATCTGATCCCCAATAAGCTCTCGGAGAATTTGGATGCGCTGTTCGTCCATTTGTAGCTCCCCACCCGACAGAACGGCACTTACTGTTACGCTTTGGGTTCCCCTTGCCGCCCAGCCAATCCTGGTAGCTGCCTCTGCGACCGTTTAGCCGCACCGTGCCGGGCCTCGGGGGCTCCCGATCCAGAGGCGAAGACCATGCATTTTCAAGTCTACCACGACGCACGGAATGAGTGGCGTTGGACGCTGCACGCGGGAAATCAGCGCAGGATCGCGGAGTCCGGCGAGGGCTATCACCGCGAGGTCGATTGCCTTGCGGCTATCGAACTCGTGAAGAGCACCGACCGCGACACTCCGATCCGGGGGTAACCCCACATCGATTGCGATCCGGCTTTTGGTCGTTCGGGCGGTCAGTCGTTCGGCACTGGAAGTAGGAAGATAATTTTCTTCTCCCCCATCCTACCGCCGCCCTAGGTAAACCTAGGGGGCGGGGCGGTCAGGGTTTTGGGCTGAACCGGCCACGACCGGCCAAAAAGTTCCCCGAATGGCCGGTCGGACGTTTTTCTCAGTTATTTCAGTTATATATAACCGGCCATTTTCAGCGCTCAACCGGCTGGCAACCGGCCACACCGACCGGCCAATTGACCCGCCAAAACCGACCAAAAAACAGTCGGAAACGGAAAAAATGGCCGGTCCCCACATTCTACAAAAATGGCAATCTATAGCCTAATATTCTCTTTCGCCTAAATCTCACGCCTGAACGGCTGAAACCGCACAGACCCGAACGGCCGAAAGCCTGATCGCCGCTACGCCAGCGGCGGCCCAAATGTGTCACAGGCTTCGGGCGAGCGGCCAAAACAAAAAGGGCGGCCCCGAGATAGGGACCACCCTTTGCCTTTCACCTGAGGTCAATGCCTGCGCGCGTAAACCGCTCGGTGTCTGTTTCGGGCCGCTGCATCCGAGTTTGTCCGGGTTAGAGAAGTAGAGATGACGACCGCCACCCTGGGTTCGCACCGCAACAGTTTTCTTCGGCAACTCGCCGTGCTGCTCGACGAAGGCGTCAAACAACGCGACGCCATCGCGCTGTTCGCCGTTGCGCTCTTTCTTATCGTTGTCGACGACGACAAGCCCGCTTGGACCGCAGGAAATCGCGGGAAGACTATCAGGCTTTTCGTTCATCAACTTCCGCACCAGCGCTCTGTCAGTCGTCGCGCCGATCTGGAACGGTTCGAATCCGTGCTTGTCGAAAAATGCACGCCGCTTCGCTTCGCGATCTTCGGCCGGGATGTCCGTGTCGAGCTGGCCGTGCGCGAGTGTCAACGGAATTTTCGATTTGCCGTCGACGAACAGAATCGCGATGCCCACTTCCACCAAATCAACAGCGACGGCCATGTTTGTGCGACGCGCTTGATCGCCCCGCGACCAGTTACTCTTCCAGTTTCGCAGGTCCTTGGCCAGCGGTTTCTTGTTGTCAGACATTGTCATCCCCGTTGCCGAAAATTGCTTCGTGTATTGCGGGCTCGGTTTCCGTTGCCGCTTCTATGGATTTCGCCTCGGCGAGCCGCATGTTCACGAGAGCCTCGACTTCTTCGAATTTGATCCCGAGATGGGGCTGACGTTTCAGTTCTTCACGCAGGTCGTTCTTCGTGTCTTGATATTCTGCTTCCTGATCAAGAAAGCCCTGTTCGACGTTGAACAGTCGCTCGGCGTAACCCTTCAGGGCTATACGTCGTGTCGTCACGCGCTTGCTTTCCTCTGACTCGCGAAACTCAACCGCTATGTCGGACGGGGATAATCCTGCTTCCAAGATTGAAAAAATGAGCGCGCCTTGGTGCTCGCCGTCCATAAAAATCTTCCCACCTGCGTAGGTAGCTGGCGCGATGATAGTGCGGGCGAGCCCATCTTTTCCGGTAAATTTGGACACGGCGGTGCCTTGTCGTATCGTCGTCATGTCGGCTTGTCCTTTTAGCGTTACGCTGCGGCCTTCGCGGCGCGCCTGGGTTTCGGTGATGTGTTCTTGCCTGTGCCAGTGGCCTCAAAATCGAGAGCGACGCGATAGGCGATGACGGCGCGAATGTCTCCGTGCGCACGGCGCAACAAATTGAGCCCCAGCGTAAGGCGCACGCGGGACGTGAGCGGGTCGACATCTGCTTGGAGACATGACCGAAAGTAATGGCTTCGAACCGCAAAACGCTGAAGGGATGCGTTGCGGCGATCAATGCCAGCTTCGACGCCCGGGGTAGGGTTATAGTCTCGCGCGACCGTAGGCGCCGCGTTGCGTTGGCGCTCGGTGTCGATCCAGTCCGGATTGGCGTCGGCAGTGGGTTCGGCCCTACGGCCAGCGTTCTCCGCGATGGGGCGGCCGGTCGTGTCGAAGCCCGCGCTGGCTGTCCGTCGTCAGATCCTCTGGCGGCGTGGCAGCGGGCGGGCGCGTGCGGGAACAGCGCGTCCGCCCAACCAATTTTTGCAACAAACGGAGATTATATTATGCGTGACACTTCAAACGATATCGGCGCCACCCTGGCGCTTGCTCCGGCCGGGTCAACGGCCTCGCAGTCGATACCAACGGATTTGAATCCGCTGCGATCGTCATTGCTACGGGCGCGATCGTCGGTGCCGGCAACTTCACGGCGAAGCTGCAAGACAGCTCGGACGGCGTGACGATCACCGACGTCCCTGCTGCAAACCTCGTGCGCACCTGCCTGCCGCGCTTGCGGCGAGCACCACCTACCGGCAGGGATATCTCGGTAGCAACCGCTACATTCGCGTGGTGTTGACGCTGAACAGCGGAACGTCGATTGCGGCCGGCGCCGTTGCTGTGCTCGAAAATCCCAAGGTCGCTCCGGTCGCGTAGCGTTATAATGGCGGACGCTCGTAGCAGCGTCCGCCCCAGCAATTTGTTTGTGAGATTCTAGAAAATGAAATTTGGAAGACTCCAGCGCATCGTCGCTGACGACGGCATCGGACGGCTGATGCTTGTCGACGCCGATGGCGAACGCTTCGCTATTTCGCGCAAGCTGTTGCGCGAGGTTGGCGCGGTGCGTCCCGCGGCGGGCGATGCCTTTGAATTCCTCGCAGCAAATGGACAGACTGTGCAATTGCGGAGGGTGGCTGCGTGATTATCTCGGTCCCTAATTACGAAGCCGAGTTCGCGGTTCGCGACGGTACCGGACGAAAGAGCTGGCGCCCCTGCACGGTGGTCGGCGTTTGAGTTGAGGAATCGTTTAACCATCGATTCGTCGTAATCATCCGCGGCCCGGAGGAGGGAGGAGTACGTCGACACGGTCGCAGAGGTGCGGCGTCCTCCGCCGTCGCCGGAGCCGTTTGGCTAGCCTCGACAGCCGGCCACCGCGCACGGCGGATACGGTAGCGCCGTCAGCTTTCAGTAAGCTAGCCTCGATACAGAATTGTTGGGTTTAACGGGGGCGTGGCAGCGACAGCGCATGAGCTGAGGGACCACCATGCGCCGAGTCACGCTTCCGCTAAACTCATCGGCAGTGCGGATGCGGCAGGAATAGTGCCCTGTCATGCCCCCAGGCCGTCAAGGCGCCGAGCCGCGTCCGCACTGCTTCCAAGCTCACGGGTTAAGCCCCGTTATGGTGGTTATGCGAGCGATACGCTCCCGGTCAGCTTCTTTCACTGCTTTGAGGCTGGCTGGTTGGGAGTTAGCGGTGCGTGGCAGGGACAGCGCTTCCTCAGGGTAAACGCGAGGACCTTTCAAGCGCCGAGTCACGTGCCGCTAGCTTCAAAGGGTAGTGCGGGCGTGGCGGGGACAGCGCCTGACGCCGCGCAGCCGAACGGCGCCGAGTTGCGCCCGCACTGCCTGCGATCCGACAGTCGATCATCGGGGGCACTTCGCTAGGAGCGGAAGAATACCCTGTTGAGTGTCGTCGGCCGTCGTCTTGATGTACTTGTATCCGTTGTGCGTGGCCCAAACCACGCCAACCCTGCGGCCGTTTTCTTCGACATAGAACTCCCATTCGGCGCTCTCGATATCTTTGACAACCTGGTCGATGGATCGCTTCCACGGCTTTCCATCCGGGGTTAGTCCGCCGACATGTGTCAATCTTTCGTGAGGAGTCTTTTTGTCCGTCTTGTCCGCGTAACGAATGCGTGCGCGCTTGGCCATTCGAGTCTCTCCGAACCTGCAAGCCCTATGCACTAGCTTAGACCGGGGCATTCAATTCGACCGGCTGCCAATTCTGGTAGGTGCCCTCCGCTACTTCTCAACGATACAAATTGGTCGACCTTGGGACTTGGACCTCTCAGGAGCAAAGGTGGTCAGCCTTGCGTGGGGGGCAGGCGGCGTCTCGCAGCACATTCAGGTGGGCAACAGACGGACTAGACGTGCCAAGAGCGAGCATTTTGAGACAACTTTGGCGCCTCGATTGCATGTATTATCTTCCACATCAGTGCCTGCTCCGGAAGCACGAGCGTGCCAGCTTGCATCATATTCTACATCATCCCTTGATAGCTCATAATGTTCTGACACAACCGACGCAATCGTGCTTGTGTAGTGCTCCATCAAGGTGCCGGCTTCCTTGATGAGCAGCGTTTGTAGTCCTCCAGCGCTCGGGAAGTTCCACTGGATCGGATGAAAGTAGAACGATGAAGTCGAAGAGGCCGTTCTATATTCCCCCGCCATAAACGGGAGAATGACTGAAGAGTCGCAAGCGCCAGCGTTGTGCGAGCGTAGCGGCAAGGAGAGAAGCCTCAGCTCGTTGTAGGCGCCAATGGCTGAAATGACATCGCCTCCGCCGCTCGCATACGCTATTTCACGAGCGTCCCAAAGGAACGGTCCCGGAGGTTTACTCTCTCCCATCAGGGTTCTGATCCCCAACAGCAGCCCCGTTATAGTGTCAGGATTGACCGGCTTTCCGAAATAAACGTATGCAGTGGTCATCGCTTTCACTTCCGCGCTTTCGCCCCTTCGATGCCGGTGCGCTTGCTAGTCTGCCAGCGATAGCTCCTGACTTGGGTAGGGCTCTAGAAATGCCGCCGACCGTTTCTGGTAGGTGCTTGGGAGACCCTTCGCCGATACAACTTGGTGGCCCCCTTGGGAATTTGAGCCTCTCGGGAGCGAGCGCGGTCAGCTTCTTCCGCCCCCGAGGCTGGCTGGGTCGAAGTTAGCGGTGCGTTGCAGGGACAGCGCTCCGCCTCCAACGCTTCGGGCGCCGAGTCACGTTGCCGCTAACTTCGACTGCGGATGATCCGAGCAGGCGGTGATCACCAGGGGCGAGGACCCTCGGGAGCGTAAGTCAACGCACCCGCTGCCACTGGCTGATTTTGTCCGGTATGCCCAGGTTTGATGGGTCTCCGGCCGAAGGCCAAGAGCATGTCCCGTTCGCCAAGTCTTCGGCCGCGGAGGCTGGCGAAGCATACCGCCCCAATGTCTCACCACCAAACGTGACCGTAAAATCCTCCCCAGTGGGAACGATCTGAGCCACCCCAGCGTGAGTTTTGTAGAACCATTTCACCATCTGCGACCCTTCCATGAACGTGCTGTGGTTTCACGTCCGAATGTACCTCGACGGCGCTGAGCATTCCCGCACCACCTTACATTCTTGTCCCCACCAATTTTGATAGGTGCCCTGGTTACTTGTCCGCGCCATTATCTGGTGGCGCCTCGGGAATATGTCTCAGGAGCAAAGGTGGTCAGCCTTGCCGTTCCAAGGGGGAGGGCTGGCCACCTAAGTTAGCGGTGCGTTGCAGGGACAGCGCCTTATGGCGGCGCCGAGTCACGTGCCGCTAACTCATCGGCAGCGCGGGTGTGGCACGGACAGCGTCGCTCGCATTTCCGGCGCTGAGTCGCGCCCGCGCTGCTTACGGTCACTGAGATTGAGATCATCCGGGGCGCTCAGCAAGTGAAAGAAGATTGTCTGGTTGAATGTCGTCGGCCGTCGTCTTGATGTACTTGTACCCTTCGTGTTGGGCCACGATCAAACCAGCAGTGAGCCCGTCTTCCTGGACATAGAATTCCCACGCGCCGCTTTCGATGTCTCTGATCGTCTGAACGACAGATTGCTTCCAGTGACTTCCGTTCGAATATACCCCGCCGATGCTGCTAATTCTCTCGTGTGGATTCGTCCTGTCGGTCTTACTGATGCAACGAACGCGTGCGAGTCTAGCCACGGGGTCTCTCCTTCCGCATGCAAAAGGAGCAACCAGCTTAGCGTTCAGTGGCGAACCATGCCGCCGACCAATTCAGGTAGGTGCCCCGGTTACTTGTCTGCGCCATTATCTGGTGGCGCCTGGGAATGTGACCCTCTCAGGAGCAAAGGTGGCTAGCCCGTGCCCTAAGACGAAGCAGGCCAGCGGATGCACACATTCGAGCAGCACATCACCCCACTGCGGTCGCAAGCGCTTGCGGTGCTTGCAGCCAATCAGGCCCGTGCGGCCGATCAGTCTCTGAGCCAAGCAGATCGCCAAGTCGCGACGTTTAATGCCAGGGAGGCGCACGCGGTGCTTGGCATACTCGACAACCTGAAACCCAACCTCGGGCCGGAAGAGGCGAGGAAGATCGCTGCGCGCATACGTGAGCTTCTAGTGTGGGACGTGTGAGTGCCAACCGGTTCGGGTGGGACGCCTGTGAGACTTTCGCCAGCGCGGCGCGCCCGTGCTGCTTAGATAGGGATGTTGGCAAAAGTCTCGCGACACCCGGAGAGGGGAGGGATGACTAAGGTCACCGTCTACAAGGTTTTCTCTACGAACCTCAGGAAGACGAGCCGCTTGTTTCTCGGCGAATGGCGACTCGCGACGGCGCTGCCGCCATGTACGGGTTAGTCATAGAAGGCACTGGGTACGTAATAGACGCAACAGATCTTGAGACGGGAAACCAATGGACTGCGCTGGAATTCGACCCGGTCGCTGCGGGCCGCGAGAAAACCTAACCAAATCAAATCCTGCATATCGGAGACCGTTTCCGATAAACGCTCGTTGGCGGACTCTGCCAGTTCGGCGCGGTGTGCCTGAGCAACAACCTCTTTTTCGGCGCGCCTAGCCTCGTCCTTGGCTGCCGCGAGTTGTTTCTTTAACTCTTCGATCTCGGCCGCCGTTACCTTCTCACCGTTGGCCGCACGCTCTTCGACTTGCTCGCGGACTTCGGTGGGCATCACATCCGATGACAAAAGCGCCAGCGCCGCCTTGAAACTCAAATTATTCACGCGTGAATAATTTGCTCCCGACAGGCTGCCAGGACTCCAAGTCAGTCCCCGAAAGAGGCGCCCCAGCGCGGGCAGTATGCCGGGGCGAGACGTTGGGCTGACGTGAGCCAGAAATCGAGCCACGACTCGATCATTATGACCGTGTAAATGTAGAGCAGCATCACGCACCAAAAGTTGGTTCGGGCTTTGAGGTGCAGAAACACGCTCGAAGGAAACGGCAGTTGCCACCCCTAGCCCCCAAGAAACTCTCACGTTCTAAAACAGCAACCAAACTACCGCCGCAACCAACGGCGGTCCATTGTAAAGAGAACAACTTCACTCCGTAACTTTCTGGGGGAATGGCTGGTCATTCAGGTAGTGACGCGCCACTGCAGACGAGGTGACCTTGCCCCACAGACTTAATCCAGTTTGAAGTGAAGTGGACCCCGGATTGAAGTGCTCCCCAAAACTAGGCCAGCCGGCGCTGGAATTTTCCGGGGTTATGCTCATGCCGGCGGGGGCGCCGAT
>NZ_JCAMOP010000098.1:0-8977 GCF_059512345.1 Bradyrhizobium sp. Unk1 | reverse complement strand
GAATGAGTCATGATCAGATCTCCGGTTTAGGATGACGCAGCTTAGCTCCTCTGCGCCTCAATCATGGGATCTGTTTGCGCGGACAAAGCCCGCTGGCCGAGATGGTGTTCGCTACGCGCGCTCCAAGCACATGGGCGACATTCTTGTTGCCAGTGTAATCTTCGGAAGCTCGCGCGTATCGACCGATCGGTCCTTCCATCTACTGCGTCCTGCAAGTTCGTGGGCAATCCGCCGAGCAACCTGCTCGCGGGCCAATTTCAGATCAAGTCGGCATGACGGCTACCGGCTGCTTGTACACGCCGCCCGATATCATCAAGCGCCAAGCGATGCGGGCGAACTTGTTGGCCAAGGCCACCGCGACCAACTTTGGCGGCTTTCGCTCCAGCAGCGAAGCGAGCCATGGTGTGGGCTTATGACGGCCCTTTCGAATATGCCTCAGCAGTGCGGTCGCACCGACGATCAACGTCGATCGCAGTATAGAATCTCCAGCCTTTGTAATGCCGCCAAGCCTTTGCCGGCCGCCAGTTGAATGATCCTTAGGTGTCAGCCCGAGCCACGCCGCAAAGTCGCGACCCGATCTGAAGGTCTCGGGCGGCGGCGCTTTCATGCTTAGCATGGACGACCCAATCGGACCGACGC
Organism: Bradyrhizobium sp. Unk1; assembly: GCF_059512345.1. NCBI lineage: Bacteria > Pseudomonadati > Pseudomonadota > Alphaproteobacteria > Hyphomicrobiales > Nitrobacteraceae > Bradyrhizobium > Bradyrhizobium sp. Unk1. The sequence goes on along the minus strand of NZ_JCAMOP010000098.1, from coordinate 8,338 downwards.
CGGGAATCGTCGCGATCCGCCTGCTGACATCATCGTCGCGGTGCCACCTCATCAGCTTGGCTTCGATCTTTGCCAGGCGGGCTTCGACCGCGGCATATTCCTCTGCTTGGAGTCGGAAGAGATCCTTTGCCATTTCCGGCAAGCTGTCATCCTCGAGTAACCCGTTTGATAAGTTGCGCGACATTCTGCCGACCGGCGGGGCCGACGATGCCAAATTCAGCCGCATAGCTCCTGAAAGCATTGGAAAGCTGCGACTTCACGCTGACCAGGCGTTCTCGCACAGTCATTAACATGCAGGCCGCTTGCCGTTCCTTCGATTTGACCGGTACAAACCGCATACTCGGCCGGGTGACCGCCTCGCACAGCGCTTCGGCATCGGCCGCGTCGTTCTTGCCGCGCTTCACGTAAGCCTTCACGTACTGAGGGGGGATCAGCTTCACCTCGTGACCGAACGACTGCAGCAGGCGCGCCCAATGATGCGAGCTGCCGCAGGATTCGATGGCGACGAGAACCGGTGGAAGCCGCTCGAAGTAGCGGATCATCTCGGCTCGCCGGAACTGGCGGCGGACCACCACCACCTCATTCTCATCAACACCATGAAGCTGGAAAACCGACTTGGAAGTGTCCATACCGATGCGAACAGGAAGATTCATCAGACTTTCCTCTCATCTAGCTGTGACGCTGACAGCGCCATAGAACCGTGGGGATGAGAGGCCGTCCACACCAGCACACGGTCAAGTTTCCGAAGCGGCGTGGCGGGGCCGCTGCGCGAGTTGGAGCAGGGTAGCGGTGGGGCGACGACCGGCTTTACCACATTTGCTGCATCGCAGCCTGCCCGCCAGGTCGTGGACGAAGGTCGTGGAGACATGCGGTAGCGCCGCCAAGTCAACATCACGCGCGGTCTTGCAGCGGGAGCATCGGATTTCCAGCCACGGGTAACTGCCATTAATCGCCTGATCGATTGTCGGCGAGGGTGGCTCACCATTTGCCCACATGCGTTCGTTCCAACTCTCGCACAGGAGGCGATCGGCCTGTTTGATCAGTGCTTCACCCTCTGCGCGAGCCGCGGAGGACTTTGCTGCGAGGATAGTGGTCATCGCACGTGCCTTGCCGAGCTCCTTGCCGAGGGCTTTGCGGTCGCCGCCGGATAGGGGCGTCAGGTGGTGCTTCGGTGCCATTCGGGCGATGTGAGCGTTCGGTCAAACGGACCCGAAGGCCGGCCAACAGCCGTCCTCTTCGTGGCGGCCAGTTCGGTTCTGGCAAGTGTTGTCCAGCAATCGTTGCGCGACCTCCTTCCAACTGGCCTGCTCCCCGTAGAGACGGACCGCGTCCACCTTCTGGATCTCGACGATACGCTCGCACCGGCGACACGATACCCTCAGGACATGCTGCGGGATCTCGCAGAGGCGGAGGCCAGGGCTAGAACGTGCCGCATCCGCTGTTTGGTCGTGGGCATCGTCAAGGAGGGCTCGCCAATATTCATCCGGCATGTCGTCCTGCGGCCCAAGCGGACGTTGTCTTGCAGTCTCTTTACCCATTGATGCGGCTAGCTTTTCTATCTGCTTCGGGGTGGGGATGCGCCAACTCGCAGGTCGATCGGTCATGACCGGAATTAGAACATAAAGAGAACAAAAGTCGAGTCCGGCCAAGGGAGGCTTGTCGATTATTTGACGTCGAGCTTGTCGGAACCAGCGGCTTTCGATCGTCTTGAATCCAGGCCGCCGAAAATGGAGTTCTGCGTACATGGCCCCTCGCGCCAACTGGAAAGGCTTCCTGCGTCTGTCCCTCGTGACCTGTCCGGTGGCGCTGTATCCGGCCACGTCCGAGAGCGAGAAAATCTCTTTCAACCAGCTCAACCGGACGACCGGCCACCGCATCAAGTACCTGAAGGTCGATGCGGACACCGGCGACGAGGTGCCCAACGAGGACATCGTCAAGGGATACGAGGTCGAGAAGGGGCAGTTCATCGAGGTGACAAAGGATGAGCTCGAGGAAGTCGCGCTCGAGTCGACGCGGACCATCGAGATCGACGAGTTCGTCGACCGCAGCGACATCGATCCGCGCTACCTGATCCGGCCTTATTACCTGCGCCCGGACGGCAAGGTCGGGCACGACGCCTTCGCCGTGATCCGGGAGACCATCCGCGAGATGGACAAGGTCGCGATCGGGCGGCTGGTGCTGACGAGCCGCGAGCACATCGTCGCGCTCGAGCCGCGCGACAAGGGGTTGATCGGGACGCTGCTGCGGTACCCCTACGAGGTTCGGGATCCGGCGGAATACTTCGATGAGATCCAGGATATGAAGGTCACGAAAGACATGCTGGATCTCGCCAAGCACATCGTCAACCAGAAGGCGGGCCGGTTCGATCCGGACAAGTTTGAAGACCACTACGAGACCGCCCTGGTCGACCTCATCAACCAGAAGAGGGCAGGCAAGGTCATCCGCCCGAAGGAGCGGCCGAAGGGCGAGAACGTCGTCGATCTGATGGACGCGCTGCGCAGGAGCGTCGGCGGCGCAGCGGCCGAGGCGGGGACACAGAAGAAGCCCGCCAAGAAGACGAAGAAAGCTTCCGCTGGCCAGAAGGAAATGCTGATGCCGATCGCCGGCAAGAAGCCGAAGGAAGCCGCAGCGAAGAAGCCGGCGGCCGGGGTGCGGCGGAAGTCGGCGTAAGCCATTGCCGTGCTCACGCTCGCCAGGTCGCGACGAGCGTCCGAGGGCCGGTTGCTTGGCTGCCAACACGGGAGGATGCCATGGATGAGCGCGAAACGTCTGCGATGACCGAAGCCTCCGGTCTCGTCACCGATCCGCCGGGCGCCGCGGCCCCGTCCGGAACGAGGTCTTCTCACCCCCCTCGCGTCGATTCCGCAGAAGTTGCCGCGGACCTTGCGGAGCGGTTGCGCCAGATCACCGTGAGGGCCCCGCTCCAGGCGCTTCTTGTGGCGTTTCTGCTCGGGGCGTGGGTGGCGCGCCGGCGCTAGGAGAGCTGCCGGCCGATGCCCAGGAAGCTAAAGACATTCCAGACGTCGCTCGGATTCTACGATCTTGCGATCGCCGCGCCGTCGATGAAGGCGACGCTGGAGGCGCGGGGCCGGCAGCAATTTCTTCCATCAAGGCTTCGCCAAGGAGACCGACGACCCAGACGTCGAGTGTTCAGGCTGAGCACAACCGGCGGGAGAAGGAAAGGGAGAAGCTGACGGCTGCGCTGCGACGCGCGCGAGACTAGGCTTACAAGCCGACGAGTTACCGCACGGAGGACGACGAAAGACCTCCGAAACGCGCAAGCTTCGGAGGTCGAAGTCTGTTTCTGTTATCTCGCGCGCGTCAGGCTCGGCTGGTTTCCGTCCTTTTGGCTCCTGTAGGAGGCCTCAAGGATCCCTCCAGCAGTCGCCGAACTCGCGGCGATCGGAGTGGATCATCGCCAAGCGGTGAGGACTGTTGGCAGAAAGGAGCCTGCGAGAACTTGGCCTTCCAACGACGCTCGATGCGGTTCAGGACGTCTCTGGGCAAAGCAATGTTATCCATCGCGATCCTCAGGCGGCCAGAAGTCTGGATGTCGAACAGAGACGGTAGGGCTTCCCTCCGGGGGGATTGCGTGGGCCACCGCCGAGTTCGCACAGTGCTTCGAGTATCTCGTCGATGGTGACCGGCGCTTTAAGTCCAACCGGTGCCCGCAACGATGGGCAAGAAGCGATCGCCGATGCGTCAGACGCCCAAGATGCGAGAATGGCGCGTTTCTCGGAGATCGAAAGCGAAGGGTCTGCCAGTACATCCCTCGGGTGCTCGAACACGGTGCCGGGATGCAGCAGCGTGTTGAAATCGATGACATTGTCGTCGGAAGCGGTCGTCAGCCGCATGGTATCCTCCATTCTTTGGACGAAGCGGCTGCCGCGCGTCGGACGACGCGCGGCATTTTCGGGCGATGGATTAGGCCGCCTTGGCCTCGATCTGGTGGACGTTGCCGGAAGACGTTGCGCCGGCAATGGCGATACGCCGCGGCTTCATGGCCTCCGGGATTTCCCGGACCAGTTCGATCTTCAGCAGGCCGTTGTCGAACGCGGCGCTCTTGACCTGCACGTACTCCGCGAGGCTGAACTGTCGCTTGAAACCGCGGGTCGAGATACCGCGATAGAGGAAATCACGCTCAGTCTTGTCGGATTTGCTGCCTTCGACCGTCACCACGTTCTGCTCGGCGGTGATGACGATGTCGTCGGGCGAGAAACCCGCCACCGCGAGCGAGATCTGATAGCGATCATCCGCCAGCCGTTCGATGTTGTAGGGGGGATAGTTGTCCTCGCTGGCCCGCTGAGCCACTTCTGCGAGGTCGAAAAGGCGATCGAAACCAATGGTCGAGCGCCAGAGGGGGGCAAAATCGTAGGTGCGCATAGCCAAATCCTCCTAAGAGCGAGATGTCTACGAGCGGCACCGGACACAACCGGTGCCCGTCTCTTGGCCGGGCCCGTCAGGCGCCCGGACACCATCGTCAGATGGCGACAAAAAAATTAGCAAAGCCGGTTTTGGTTTCAAGAGGGGGCTGAAAAAAATTTGTCACCGATCGCCGCGCCGTTACAGATCCTCGCGAAGGCCTTTGAAGAACGGGTGTCGCACCTTTCCCTCTGCGGACTTCGCCCGGTACTCGATCTCGGCAAGCAGCTTCGGTTCGACCCAGATCCCTTTGTGCGAGATCCGTTTGGCATATGGCTGTGTCCTGCGGACAAGCGGCTCGAGCCGTCTGCGCAACTCGGCGGCAGATGACTTGTCGAAGCCACGGTCGACCTTGCCGGCATAAACAAGGTCATCGCCCTTGCGCCGACCAAGATAAATGCCGTCCCACTTGCCCTCATCGAGGGCGAAGCCGGCGATGGCGAGCGTCTCGCGTTGGACGCAGGTTTTCTTGACCCAATTATTGCTGCGGCCGACCGGGTAGACGCTGTCGTGCACCTTGGAGCGACGCCTTCGAGCCCGACCTTGCAGGCATGGGCAAACATGTCGCCCCCGTCGATCTCAAAGCTTTCACTGAACTGGACATCGCTGCCAGTGATGATCTTCTTCAGCGCGGCCTTGCGCTGGAGAAGAGGGACTTTCCGCAGGTCCCGGCCATTCAGATAGAGCAGGTCGAAGGCGACGAAGACGATCTTAGTCGGGGTGCCCTTTAGCTCGTTCTGCAAGACGGAGAAATCGGTGCTGCCATCGGCGGCGGGCACAACGATCTCGCCATCGATGATCGCTGAGCTCGCCTTGATGTGCCAGGCGTCGTTGGCGACCTTCTTGAAGCGTTTCGTCCAGTCGTGCCCACGGCGGGTGAATACGGTGACGGCTTCGTTGGCGAGATGCACATGGACGCGATAGCCGTCGAACTTGATCTCGTGAATCCATCGCCCGCCTGCCGGCACGCGGTCGATCGAGGATGCCAGGGCCGGCTCAATGAAGCCGGAGACGGGCGCCTTGACGCCGAGCGCTTCAGGCTTCTTTCGTTGAAACGCCACAGTTACACTAGGCGCAAGCTGTACTGCCGGGTGTCCTGGGCAGCGTAGCGATCGACGAACTCCTGCAGGTGCGAGGGGACGTCGCTCAGTTGCAGGTTACAGCGGTGCTGGATCTCGCGCGCAATGTCCTCAGAGACGTCTTCAGACCAGCGCTCTGACGTGTTGAACGCGATGACCTTGATAGGCCTGCGATACTCGCCTGTGAGCAGGTCCTGAACGACGGTTTCGAGGTCTGCCGTTTCCATGTCGGCTTCGCGCCAGGCGCTGCCTGCGCGCCCAAAATCATCCGCCACCAGATACACGGTCGGCTCATCGGCCGGCACGATGGAAGGAGTCCATCCGGACTGACGCATACGCAACTCCACGCAACAGAACCGGGATTCAATTTGAACTGGGCCAATTCGTTCCAGCCGTTGGAACTGCCTGTGGCAGTCGCTTAGTGATCACCTCGGGGAGGACACATGGTCGTCAACAAGCCACCGGCGACAACGCCCGCAAGGGCGCGGTGAAGAAACGCTCACAGACCAAGACGACGATCGGCGGTGCAAGCGGTTGGACCAAACGCGACAAGTCCTCGGGCGAGTTCAGGGCCGTCAAGAAGCCGCTTAAGGCGAAGAAGGCCGCAAAGAAATTCAAGGGCGTGCGCGTCGAGAAGAAGGCCGTGAAAAGAAGGCAGCAAAATCGGCTCGTCGATAGGAACGAGCACGCAGCCGGCGGGTTGGGCGCGAATAACGCTGGAGCTCGCCATGAGAATAACGTTGTTGTTAGCAGCCGGTCTCATCACTCTTTCCGCTGCCGCCGCCTCGTCGCAGCCTGCAGGCGCCCCGAGCGGAAGGGGAGCGGTCACCGGCGATCCGGCCGCCAGCTCGACCTCACCGACCACGGGCCCGCGTAGCACAACGGGTACGTCAGCCGGCTCGAGGAGCGGGAGCGGCACGTCCACGTCCGGCGGCAAAGATGCCAACGGAGACCAGGGGCGGGACAAAATGCCGGACAGCAACATGAACGTCAGGCCCCAAAACGAACAGTCGCAAAAGCCGCATTGAGCCCTCCCGGTACAGTTAGGAGATTAGAGTGCGTCCCAATGCCAACACGGTCTTGGGAGTCCTGCTGGCCGCCGCTCTCCTATACGTCATCATTGTGCACTAGCGCGATCCCTTCTCGTCGGATGGCTTTGTGTGCGAGAAAAATCCGACACGTACTTGGAGCGAAGTGTTCGGCTACCAGTGCGGCGCCGGCATGTTCCAGAGCAATCTCCAACGAGGCACTGAGAACCGCCTTCGACTAAGGCGAAATCCATCACAAGAAAGATGACACGGGCCTTAACGTATGTTGTGGGCCCGCCCGTTTCATTTTCTATACTCGTCGTACGAGAAAAGGAGCGTGCGATGGTTTTGAAGCGCAAGCGGTTCAAACAGACAGAAACTCTCCAAGACCGAATCGCTCAGTTCGCTGACCAGATGAGGCGGAAAGCCGAGACAGAGCCGGAGGGCGCCGAAAAGGACGAGCTCCTGAAAAAGGTCCGCAACGCGGAACATGCGGTCAGTCTGGAGCGACAACTTCGCGCCTCGCATTGAGCGGCGGTCGCCCTCGATCGAATTTGCTCACTCGGGCGGATGTACCCCAGTGGGCCGGAAGGCTCTCGGTCCGATCCCGGGAGCCTTTTGCATTGACCTCGTTTGCTTCAGACGGATGCTAATGTCTTGCTTCCGTCGGGTTGCGCGGCCTCTGCGGTTTGCTCCGTGACGCTCCGCCTCATACCAAAAGTCGTCCACCTTCGCAGGGCTTCCCAAAGCTCGAACGGCTATCTGGGCGGCGTGGCGCGATGGCGCCCGGCACAGGATGCTGTTGGCCTTGCTCACGTTCAACCGGAGCTGGTTATGCGAAAGATCCTTTTACAAACTGGGTGATGGACAACAGGATGTTGACCTGCTCCCAGATTTGCCCCGCTTATAAGGAGAGTCCGTTCTGGGTTGGGCCCCTGTTGGGGCGGGTTGCAAACCCTGGCGGCGTGAGCCCGTTGAGGCTCGTGTGCGGTCGGTCGGTGTTGTAGTCGATCCTCAATTCCTCGATGATCCGGCGGGCCTCGGGACTATCCGTATAAGCGAAGCCACCTCGTGGCGCTCCGGCGCACTAAGATTTCGGCGAGCGATCCACCATCACGTGGTGGCCTGGAGAGCGGTAGGTCCATAGGAACTTTCGGAGCTGCAACCTATTGAGCGGTCATTCAAGTAGAGGACCGCTCTTGAACCACATCGCCGTTATCTTGATCTTGCTCGTTGGCTCTTCGCTCGTCTTGGCCCAGAGCACAGGTGGATCGAGCAGTGGCGGCTCGGCGGCGAGTGCAACTGCGGCCACCGGCTCGAAAGGTTATGCGGGCGGCACCCTATCGACCGGGCATAACATAAGCGGCACTGGGGGCTACTCCAGTCCCAACGTGGGCAACGCGCTCAGCCACGCAGCAACCGGCGACGTGGATGCTTCCTCGGTTAGTCCGGCTCCAACTTCCCACGACAACGCGGTGGATACGCCCGCCGCCGAACGCGCCATAAAGAACCTGGGCAACACCGACATCGGCATTCTCAAGAAGTAATACATGTGGGGTGTGCTGGAAACCCGCCTACGACTGTTAGTGATCCACAGCGCTGCAAATCGCTGTTAGTTGCGGCCCTGATTGGCGTCAGGAACAGCGTGGGTTCTTGTCAAGTTTTCCCACGCCTCGACGATGCTCGCCGAGGGTAAGCTCTGGGCCTCGGCTCATCCCCATTTGAGCCTCTTTTGATGATCCCTCACAGCGGGTACTGCTTGCTGTCATCGTCCAGGCAGAACTGTCAACTTCCGAGACGCCTCGATGC
>NZ_JCAMOP010000097.1:0-9010 GCF_059512345.1 Bradyrhizobium sp. Unk1 | reverse complement strand
TCCAACTCCACCGCATCGCCCCAACAACGACCGGCGAGGACGCTCCATTTCGAGGTTTTTCAGCAGACTGCTAGATCAACAGAGCGTTGCGGCGTTGCCTCCCGAATAGGCGTCAACAGGGTTCTGACGTCTCCAAGAGGGAGCTTGCAATGACCCGTGCCCGTCACGTTGACGATAGCTCAAAGCCAGAAAGCCGCTTACTAAACCACCGCAACTTGCTGCTTTGCGGCACCGCACTGACCGTCGGTTTTTTGCTGTGCGCGCTGGAGACGACCAGCCTCGCGCAGCAAACCACCGGCACGCCGGGTTCGCCGAGCGCCACGACAACCATCGATGGCAAGCAGCTTCCGCCTGAACCTCCGAAGTTCGAAGGCGTGATCAAGGAAGATGCCACGGACTCCAAGCCATACTGGCCACCGTCCGTTGTGCCGCCCAAAGGCGCGCCGAACGTGCTGCTGATCATGACCGACGACCAGGGTTATGGCGTGACCGGCACCTTCGGTGGGGTGATCCCGACCCCGAACATGGATCGCATCGCCGAGACGGGTCTGCGCTATACGCAGTTTCACTCGACAGCGTTGTGCTCGCCGACGCGCGCAGCGCTGATCACCGGCCGCAACCACCATTCGGTCGGCTTTGGTGTGATCGGGGAAATGTCCACCGGCTATCCGGGCTACGATTCCGTCATCGGCCCGGAGAGTGCGACGATCGGCACTATCCTCCGGGACAACGGCTTTGCCACCTCATGGTTCGGCAAGAACCATAACACCCCAACCTATCTTTACAGCGCGGCTGGTCCATTCGACCAGTGGCCAGTCGGAATGGGATTTCAATACTTCTACGGGTTCATGGGCGGCGAGACCGACCAGTGGACGCCTTATCTTTATAAAAACACGACCCAGATTTTTCCGTGGATCGGCAAGTCCGGCTACAACCTCACTACCGATATGGCGGACGAAGCCATCAACTACATGAACAGCCTGAACGCGGCCGCACCCGACAAGCCGTTCTTCCTCTACTATGTGCCCGGCGGCACCCATTCGCCGCATCAGCCGAAAAAGGAATGGATCGACAAGTTCAAGGGCAAGTTCGACATGGGCTGGGAGAAGCTGCGCGAGCAGATCTTCGCCAACCAGAAGCGACTCGGGGTCATCCCGGTGAATACCCAACTCACCGCCTGGCCTGATACCTTGCCGAAGTGGGACTCGCTCTCATTGATCCAAAAGAAGCTGTACGCGCGGGAGGCCGAGGTGTTTGCCGCTTACGCAGCCTATACCGACAATGAAATCGGCCGCGTCATCAAAGCGGTCGAAGACATGGGCAAGCTCGACAACACCCTGATCATCTACATCAGCGGCGACAACGGCACCAGCGCCGAAGGCACGCTCGAGGGCACCCCGAACCAGATGACCGCCTACAACGGCGTTCTGAAGCTGCCTGAAGTCGAGCTGATGCTGCATTACGAGGATTGGGGCTCCGACAAAACCTACCCGCATATGTCGGTGGCGTGGTCGTGGGCCTTCGACACCCCGTTCAAATGGACCAAGCAGGTGGCATCGCATTTCGGCGGCACCCGGCAAGGCATGGCCATCTCATGGCCCGGTCACATCAAGGACGTTGGCGGCATCCGCAGCCAATTCCATCACATCATCGACATCGTGCCGACGATTCTTGAAGCCACAGGCATTCAGGCTCCCGACACTGTCAATGGCATCAAGCAAAAGCCCATCGAGGGAGTGAGCATGGCCTATACGTTTGACCAGGCCAACGCCAATGCACCCTCAAAGCGCGACACGCAATATTTCGAGATGTTCGCGAACCGCGGCATCTATCACGATGGTTGGTATGCATGCACAACGCCGCCGGCGCCGCCGTGGCTTCTGGGCACAGCCAAGCTGCCGGAGATCAATGAATACAAGTGGGAGCTTTACAACATCGCCGAGGATTACTCGCAGGCCAATGACCTCGCAGCCAAGAATCCCGACAAGCTCAAGGAGTTGCAAGCGTTGTTCCTGTCGGAGGCGGCAAAATACCAGGTCTTGCCGCTGGACAATTCTGTCCTCCCGCGCATCACCACGCCGCGGCCGAGCGCGACCGCCGGACGAACTGAGTTCACATACAAGGGCGCGAACCCCGGCATCCCTGCCGAAAACGCACCCAGCATCATGAACAAGGACTACAAGATCACCGCCGACATAACCGTCCCGCAGGGCGGCGCCGAAGGGATGATCGCGACTCTCGGCGGCCGATTCAGCGGCTACGGCCTCTATTTGCTGAAAGGCAAACCGGTCTTTGTCTACAACATGCTGGACTTGAAACGATACCGCTGGGAAGCGGGCGTAGGCGCGCGCGACTGGCTGGGCTCCGCGCTCAAGCCGGGCAAGCATACCCTTGTGTTTGATTTCAAATATAACGGGCCCGGCTTCGGCAAGGGCGGCACCGGCGTGCTGTCGGTGGACGGCAAGGAGGTTTCCCGCCAGTCGATGCCGCACTCGATTGCGTTCCTGATGGCCATCGACGAGACCTTCGACGTCGGCGTGGATAGCCGCACGGGCGTGGATGACAGCTACAAGCTGCCGTTCCAGTTCAACGGCAAGATCGACAAGCTGACGTTCAAGCTCGGACCGACGCAGCTCTCCAGCGACGACCAAAAGCTCATGCGGCACGCACTCGAAAGAGCGAGGGACTGAGCGCGACAAGTCGTGGCGATTCATGTCGGCCCCAACGCCACGACTCATCCTTCTTCGCTAAGAAATCGTTCGGCGGGATCCGCTTCGAAAGCCTGCGCGAAATATCATCGCGCATAGAAGGGTGTGCCGGCAGTGGATTCTTCATTTGGCGCGCTGGATGCGTTGCCGGCGCCGGCGGCCCGCAATCGCCGAAAGGCCCGATGCTGGATATACCGCGCGGCAAGTATCGGTACGCGCTGCGCCTGCCCGGGCAGCCCGCTCGCAGCGAGACCCTGACCGTTGCCGCCGGCGACGCCTGGGGCCTCCTGGTGGGGCCGACCGGCGAGGTGCTCCCGCTCCAGATGTATTGATCCCGCCGTCTGTGCCTGTAACGGCCAGGTTGAACCTGTCCGGTTGGTGGGGCGACTAGTCGTCCGGAGGCGGCGGCGACTGTGTCGCACCCGCTGCAACGCGCGACATCCCTGGAGAGTGGCATGACGACGGTGAGGCGCAGAACGAAGGTCCCGGCACGATGGCGGCTGTTCGCGTGCGGCCTCGCTCTTCTCGCGGGCGGCCTGGTCGCCGCAGGCGCCGGCGGATGGCTGCCGCACCCGTCACCGCAAACTTCGGCCGCACTCACACCGGCGGATCCAGACGCCGAGATGCCGGTGCCGAAGCAACACAACTTCTCCAGCTCCAACACCACCCATATGACCGGCATCGAAATCCCGCTGCGGGTCGGGCTCGAAGCCCATGTGCCGGCCCAGCTCAGCGATGTGCTCGCCTTCTACCGCACGGAGCTCGCAAAGCGTGGCTGGGCGGAAAAGCCTGAGGGTACTTTGGTTGCCGCCAATCACGCTCAGCTCGCCTTTGTCTCCCCGAAGGGCCCGGCCACCCTGAAGCTCGGCCGCGCGACGGACGAGACCACAGTCGACCTGGTGCAACGGAATACGGAGGCCGTGGCCAAGGCCAATTTCCTGCCGATGCCCGGACAGGCGCGGCTGATATTCGGCTATCTCGTGCCGGACGTGGCCTCGCTCACGATCAACGATCAGACCATCAAGATCGCGGGTGGCGAAAATCACCCACAAACGCTGGATCTGCCGCCCGGCAAATATTCCTACAAGCTGGTCGTGTCGGGCTATCCGTTGCGCACCGATACCATCACCGTGGCCTCAGGCGAGGCCTGGTCCCTCAGCTTGGGCGACGACGACAAGAAGCCGGATCAGATCTACTGAACCCAGTGACCTGCTCAGAGGCGCCACGGCGCCTGGGAACGCGCTTCTCCGCCCCACAAAATCCACGCCTTCAAGAGCCAAAAACAGGGCCTCGAATCGCCCTTTTCGCAAGCCCCAGAATCGGCCTTCGATAGCCTTGAAAACCGGCAAAAAATCCCTATTTCGTCAAAGGGTTGCCGGAGGATACTTTGCGCTAGGCGCAAGCGGTCTTTCATGGCACAAATAGCCTGCAAATCAGCGCCTTTTGCGCGGCTGATTCGGGCGACATCTCGAAGGCCTCTCATGACAGAACCTGCTCGGCAGACGCCTGCCGAAAACGAGCCCTCAAATCCAAGCGATTACGGGGCGGAATCGATCCGCGTGCTCAAGGGTCTCGATGCCGTCCGCAAGCGTCCGGGCATGTATATCGGCGACACCGATGACGGCTCGGGCCTGCACCACATGGTTTACGAAGTCGTCGACAACGCGATCGACGAGGCGCTGGCGGGTCACGCCACGCGCGTCGACGTCGTGCTCAATGCCGACAATTCCGTCACGGTGCGCGACGACGGCCGCGGCATTCCTGTCGACATCCACAAGGGCGAAGGCATCTCCGCGGCCGAGGTCATCATGACCCAGCTCCATGCCGGCGGAAAGTTCGACCAGAATTCCTACAAGGTCTCCGGCGGCCTGCACGGCGTCGGCGTCTCCGTCGTCAACGCGCTGTCGAGCAAGCTCGGCTTGCGTATCTGGCGCGACGACAAGGAGCACTACATCGAATTCGCCCACGGCGATGCCGTCGCACCGCTGAAAGTGGTCGGCGACGCGCCGGGCCGGCGTGGCACCGAGGTGACGTTCCTCGCCTCGCCCGAGACCTTCAAGAACATCGAATATGATTTCGCGACGCTGGAGCACCGGCTGCGCGAGCTCGCCTTCCTCAATTCCGGCGTCAACATCGCCCTCTCCGACATGCGTCACGCGGTCGAGAAGCGCGAGGAGATGCACTATTCCGGCGGCGTCGAGGAATTCGTCAAATATCTCGACCGCAACAAGAAGGCGATCGTGCCGGCGCCGATCATGGTGCGCGCGGACGCCAACGGCATCGGCGTCGAGGCCGCATTGTGGTGGAACGACAGCTACCACGAGAACGTGCTGTGCTTCACCAACAACATCCCGCAGCGTGACGGCGGTACCCATCTGGCCGGTTTCCGCGGCGCGCTGACGCGCCAGGTCAACGGCTATGCCGAGGCCAATGCGAAGAAGGAAAAGATCGCGCTGACCGGCGACGATTGCCGCGAAGGCCTCACCGCCGTTCTCTCGGTGAAGGTGCCCGATCCGAAATTCTCGTCGCAGACCAAGGACAAGCTGGTGTCCTCGGAAGTGCGTCCCGTGGTCGAGAACGTCCTCAACGAGGCGCTCCAGGCCTGGTTCGAGGAGCACCCTAGCGAAGCCAAGATGATCGTCGGCAAGGTGATCCAGGCCGCCGCCGCGCGTGAAGCCGCGCGAAAGGCGCGCGAGCTGACGCGCAAGAGCCCGCTCTCGGTCTCCTCGCTGCCCGGCAAGCTCGCCGACTGCCAGGAAAAGGATCCGGCGAAATCCGAACTCTTCATCGTCGAGGGCGACTCGGCAGGCGGCAGCGCCAAGCAGGGCCGCAACCGCGAATTCCAGGCGGTGCTGCCGCTGCGCGGCAAGATCCTCAACGTCGAGCGCGTCCGCCCCGACAAGATGCTGGGAAGCGAGCAGATCGGCACGCTGATCACCGCGCTCGGCACCGGCATCAGCGACGAGTTCTCGATCGAAAAGCTGCGCTATCACAAGATCATCGTGATGACGGACGCCGACGTCGACGGCGCCCACATCCGCACGCTGCTGCTGACCTTCTTCTACCGGCAGATGCGCGACATCATCGACGGCGGCTACCTCTATATCGCGCAGCCGCCGCTCTATAAGGTCAGCCGCGGCAAGTCCGAGCAATATCTGAAGGACGAGCGGGCGCTCGAAGATTATCTGATCGACACCGGGCTCGACGACTGCGTCTTCATTCCCGGATCTGGCGGCGATCGGACCGGCCGCGACCTGCGCTCACTGGTCGATGACGCTCGAACCGTCCGCAGCATCCTGCGCAATCTGCACAGCCGCTACAATCGCAGGGTGATCGAGCAGGGCGCCGTCATAGGCTTGTTCGGCAAGGAGATTTATTCCGATCCTACGAATGCCAGCGCTGCAGCAGAATACATGGCCAAGCGGTTAGACAGGCAAGCCGAAGAGGTCGAACGCGGCTGGGTCGGCCAATTCGTCGAAGGACAAGGTTTCTTGTTCGAGCGCACGGTGCGCGGCGTCAAGGAGGCTGCTGTCATCGACGATGCATTCCTGGGCTCGGCCGAGGCGCGCAAGCTTCACGAGTACCGAACCAAGCTGCAAGATGTCTACGAGCGCCCCGGCAAGCTGCGGCGCAAGGACACCGAGCATGCCGTCCACGGCCCGGTCGACCTGTTTGAAGCGGTCACCGACGCCGGCCGCAAGGGCATCACGCTCCAGCGCTACAAAGGCCTGGGCGAGATGAACCCGGAGCAGCTCTGGGAGACGACGCTCGACACCGACGTGCGCTCGCTCTTGCAAGTGAAGGTCAAGGAAGTCGACGAGGCCGACGATATCTTCACCAAGTTGATGGGCGACGTGGTCGAGCCGCGCCGCGACTTCATCCAGGAACACTCGCTGAGCGCAACGATCGATATCTGAGGGCTCGCTGCTTCCACAACGTCATGCCCGGGCTTGTCCCGGGCATGACGGCTAGACCAATCCCTGCATCGCTGAACCTCACCACCCGCCATCGCGACGAAGTGGCATGAACCCGCAAGGCCAATTCCGGCCGGGATGCGTCACGCCATGACCAGCTCTGCAACTACCGGTTCCGCCCTCCCCTCCCGCCGTCTCGGCATCATCGGCAGCATTGTCGGCGTGCTGGCGCTGATGGCGGCCGTGTTGCCGCACTGGGTCGTGCCGATGGTGTTCCCGCCGCCCCCGGCGGACCAGGTCATCGTCGACACCGGCCATCGCATCAAGGACCGCGTGATCGCGCGCATGAAGGGCGTGGAGTATCAGGCGCCGAAGGTCGAGAAATCGGCTGGACGCAGCTGGAGTGAAACCGCTTCAGCCGCCGCGATCTCGCTCGGCCTGCTGGCCATCCTGCTCTCGGTCCTCGCGCTGATCTTTCGGGAGGAGAGGCTTCTTGCGGGCGTGGCCGCCATCCTCGGCACCGGCGCCATCGCGATCGAGATTTCCTTCGTCATGATCGGCGCACTGATCCTGATCGCGATCCTCTATGTGGTCGCGAATATCATCGGGCTGTTCTGATGGGCGGCCGCCGCGCTAAAAGCTCCGGACCTCATCCTGAGGAGCCCGCGATAGCGGGCGTCTCGAAGGATGGCTGCGGGCGAGAGCCGGGCCTCCATGGTTCGCCCGCCGATGCGAGCATCGTCCGGAGACGCGCGTTCCGCGCTCCTCACCATGAGGAGTTAGCAGCCTCCTCGGGGCCACCAACTGTGGCCGCCGCAATTGCTCCCGCGCTCAATTCTCTGTAGTTTCCGCCCGAAACAGCCCCACCCAACAGGACAGCGAGAACCCCGTGGCGCCCATCCAGTACATCGTCGAGGGCGGTCACCGGCTCTCGGGCTCGATCGAGCCGTCCGGCAACAAGAATTCGGCGCTGCCGATCATCGCGGCCGCCCTGCTCACCGAGCATCCGGTGACGCTGGAGAACGTGCCGCGGATCCGCGACACCGAGACGCTGGTCGAGCTGATCCGCTCGGTCGGCGCGGCGGCGGAATGGACCGCCCGCAACACGCTGCACATCCACGCCAAGAGCATCCGCGCCGCGGACCTCGACCCCGAGCTCTGCGTCCGCATCCGCGCCTCGATCCTGCTCGCGGGCCCGCTGCTCGCCCGCTGCGGCGAAGTGATGCTGCCGCCGCCCGGCGGCGACGTCATCGGCCGCCGCCGCCTGGACACCCATGTGCTCGCGCTCGAACAACTGGGCGCCAAGGTCACCGCCACCGACCGGCTCGAATTCCGCGCGGCAAAGCTCGCCGGTGCTGACGTGTTCCTGGACGAGCCGAGCGTCACCGCAACCGAGAACGCGCTGGTCGCGGCGGTCGCTGCCGACGGCGTCACCCATTTGCGCAACGCGGCCTCCGAGCCGCATGTGCAGGACCTCGCCAATTTCCTGGTCGCGCTCGGCGCGCGAATCGAGGGCATCGGCACCAACACCATGATCGTGCATGGGCCGGCGACGCTGGGCGCCACGACCTACCGGATCCAGCCCGACCATATCGAGGTCGGCTCGCTGATCGGGCTTGCGGCCGTCACGCGCTCCCCGCTTCGCATCGTCCGCGCCGGCGTCGAGCATCTGCGTTCGATCCGCATGGGGTTCGAGCGGCTCGGCATCGTCTGCCGCATCGAGGGTGACGATCTCATCGTGCCCTCGAACCAGACGCTGAAGATCCAGGACGATTTCGGCGGCCACGTGCCGAAGCTGGAAGACCAGCCCTGGCCGGCCTTCCCGGCCGATCTGATGTCGATCGCGATCGTCACCGCCACGCAATGCGACGGCGTGATCCTGATGTTCGAGAAGATGTTCGAATCGCGGATGTTCTTCGTCGACAAGCTGATCGCCATGGGCGCGCGCATTGTTCTCTGTGATCCTCACCGCGCCATCATCGCCGGCCCCAGCCGCCTGCGTGGCGCATCGATGATCTCGCCCGACATCCGCGCCGGCATGGCGATGCTGCTCGCCGCGGTCTGCGCCGAGGGCACCTCCACGATCAACAACGCCGACCAGATCGAGCGCGGCTACGAGCGCATCGACGAACGCCTGAACGCGCTCGGCGCGAAGATCAGGCGCGTGCCTGAAAGGAAGGGCTGAGGGCTCCTCTTCCCTTCTCCCCTTGTGGGAGAAGGTGGCGCGAAGCGCCGGATGAGGGGTATGTCTCCGCGAATCCAAATCAGATTTGAATTCGCGGAGAGAACCCCTCACCCGTCTCGCCGCTGTCGCGGCGAGCCACCCTCTCCCACAAGGGGCCTGTTGCGTTATCGGCTCTTGAGGCTGAAGACGTCAGGAGAGAAGGC
>NZ_JCAMOP010000096.1:0-9171 GCF_059512345.1 Bradyrhizobium sp. Unk1 | reverse complement strand
CCAGGCTAACAGCGTCCGACATGCAACGGGACGGGACGCTGCGCTGTGTCGAGGGCTCCGCGCCCCGTCCCGTTGCACCACCAAGCCACACAGGCTCAAATGACCAAAGGATTCCGCCCATCGCTGGATGACCTTTGGGGCTCAGGTCACCGCCATTGAGCACCAGGTAGCGCTGATCATGGACTGATAGGTCAGCGTTTCTCCCGTCTATATGGAGTCAGCGCCTTGCGCTCCTCTGCGCTAATGTTCGTGAATGTTATGCCGTTATACCCGCCGTTCGAGAGGGCAGAGCGCACGTCATCCGTCGAAGCGCCGATATCACGAGCGATGTTGGCAAACATATATTGCTGAGTGTCACTCTCGTTGTTCGCGATCAGAGTATTAAGGTGATAAGCAGCCCGACGCGCAACCTCGTTGTAATCACGATTATCGCGCTGTAGCTTTGGGCTCGCCCCCATGTAGTATCTGAGCTTTGGTTCGACCGGGATTAACACTTACTTCTCCCGCTCTCTAGAAGCGCATGTATGCGCGCAGCGATTTCCTGTGCCTCCTTCGGCCCGGGGTCGAGTTTCACGCAATCGAGTATGCCCAACACTTCCTGAGCCTCCTCGGCATGAAACGTCGCGACTTGGCGATCTGCCAGGCTCAAAGACTGATCGGCCGCCCGGGCCTGATTGGCTGCAAGCACCGCAAGCGCTTGCGACCGCAGTGAGGTGATGTACCGCTCAAATTTGTGCATTCGTTACCGCAACTAAATGAAGTTAGCGGCCACGTGACTGGACGCTTCGAGGCGGACAAAGGGAGGCGCTTTCCCTGCCGTGTCGCAAACTTCACCCTGGTCATCTCCAAGCGGGACAAGAAGCCGACGGGGATGTATCCTCCGGACGAATGCCGTAGAGCAACTACCAAGACAGGTAACGGTGACGTTGGGGGTCGCAGGCAGTGCGGACGAGACTCGGCGCTGTTCGGTTGCGTTGGATCAGACGCTGTCCCTACCCCGCCCGCACCACCCTTTGAAGTTAGCGGCAACGTGACTCGGCGCTTATCCCCCACGCATACACAGAGGAAGCGCTGTCCCTGCCACGAGCCGCCAACTCCCACTGAGCTGCTGCCGGTTTGATGGACACTGAGATTAGGTGTTTCATGAAGCCGGAGGTGGGCGATGAAGAGACGGAAATTCAGTCGCGAGTTCAAGATCGAGGCGGTCAAGCTGGTTAGGGAGCGTGGGGTGTCGGTGGCGCAGGCCGGGCGCGACCTGGATGTTCATGAGAACGTTCTGCGCAAATGGGTGAAAGAGTTCGGCTCCGATCCGGTGCAGGCCTTTCCCGGCCACGGGCAGATGAAGCCGGAGCAGCAGGAGATCGAGCGGTTGGGCCGTGAGGTCGCCAAGTTAAAGGCCGAGCGGGATATCCTAAAAAGGCCGCAGCCTTCTTCGCGAAGGAATCGACATGAAGTTCGTCTTCATCGCGAAGCACCGGGCGATCTGGCCGGTGGCATGGCTATGCGATGCGCTGGGGGTGTCGCGGTCGGGCTTCCATGCCTGGCTGAACTCGCCCAGCGCCAGATCCCGCAGCGACGAAGAGCTCGGCGGCAAGGTGAAGGCAAGCTTCATGGCGAGCGACCGCACCTATGGTGCGCCGGGTGTGGCGTGATCTGCTTGCCGATGGGGCGGACTGTGGCCTCCACCAAATCGAACGACTGATGCGCCTACAAGGCTTGCGGGCGCGGCCGCGACGCCAGCGCTTGCCGAAGGACAGCGGCGATCGACAGCTCGAGGCCGTGCCGGCGAACCTCCTTGACCGGCAGTTCATTGCCGAGCGGCCGAACCAGAAGTGGATCGCCGACTTTACGTATCTCTGGACGGCCGAGGGCTGGCACCATGTCGCAGCAGTGATCGACCTGTTCTCACGCCGGGTGGTGGGTTGGTCGATGAGCGCCGCCATGACAGCTCAGTTGGTGACCGATGCCCTGCTGATGGCCGTCTGGCGACGCGGCAAGCCGGACGCACTGTTGCACCACTCCGACCATGGCTGTGGGGCCAGCAAGGGGCTACAACACTACCGGCAAGTCTCTCCTCCACATAAGTGCGCAAGGCTGCGTTGGGCGCAAGCTTAATCGGCTTGGGCCGGCGGGCTGATCGGTCTGCATGCCATTGGGCAGTCGTGGCCCGATAATCCAACCCGCCGCCGCGGGTGGCCGCGTTCCGCCGCAATTCACGGGAGACCGTCGAAGCAGCCCGTCCCAAGCGGCGCCCAATCTCCCGTATGGAATGGCCCTGCACCTTTAGAAGAGCGATTTCCTCGCGTTCAGCCAATGAAAGGTAGCGCCCGGAGAGAGGCTTGGCCGAAGATCTGAACATCGCTGGTGGCATGCCGCCTGCCTTTCGGAACAATCTGCTTCCGACAGGTTGCGATAATCCGGCCTCAAACGCAGCATCTTCGCTGCTCTGCCCTGTGGCAATCGCCCTCCAAAATCTATTCTGTTCATCGCGTCCGGCCACAGACGGCCGGCCTGGCGATGGCAATGGCGCTCGTCCTGACCGCGTCAAACGTCGACTTACAACTTTCATCGCAACCTCCAACTTCACGGTGTTGCGACGACCGTTTGAATCCGCCCTGTACACCAGCGAGCAGTTCCAGCGTTTGATGGCCGACCACGGCATTATCTGCAGCATGAGCCGTTCCGGCAATGTCTGGGACAACGCGGCGATGGAGAGCTTCTTCTCGTCGCTCAAGACCGAACGGACGGAAGGCAAAACCCACAGGACCAGAGACGAGGCACGAGCCGATGTGTTCGACTACATCGAACGATTTTACAACACGATCCGCAGGCACTCGACCATCGGCTATCTCAGCCCGGTTGATTTCGAGCGCAAGGTGGGATTAGCTTAACTCGGTGTCCATCAAACCGGCAGCAGCTCAAACCCAACGGTTTTGTATCGGGGCTAGCTGACTGAAATCTGACGAGACCGCGGCGCAATTCGCCCAACGAAACGTGGCCCGCGTGGGCCACTTGCCGTCGAGAACAATAAAGACGTTCAAACGGCGTTCGGCCTGCTTACGATCAGCGGCAGCCGCACCACGACGACGGGCCGGATTGGCGCTCAGCCAAACCACTGCACGCTTATGACTGATCGCCGTGAAGACCTCAAGCTCTCCCGGGTCGTGCGGCTCTTCGACCAAGTAGAACTGGTCGTCTGAATTGCGCATCAAGTGCGTCCGTGCCGTTCGAGATAATCCTCAATTCGCGACCACGCACAGTGAACTCTCGCCCGTCCTTAGACAGATAGTGTCCTTGTTTACTATCCTGGGTGTTCTACGGTTTAGTTGCGGCGAGGCAGCTCCGATTTGCAGCTGGCGAAATGGCCGCTCAGTGAATTAAGAAATGCAACGATATCGTTCTTCTCCTTTTCGGTGAGCTTGGCGCCGAGCTGGACCTCACTCATAATGCCTACGGCTTCCTGGAGCGTCCAAACCCGACCCGAGTGGAAGTAGGGAGCTCGCAAGGCAACGTTGCGCAAAGGGGCGACGCGGAACACGTATCGGTCGCTGGAGGCCTTCGTGACTGCGAAACGCCCCTGGTCGGCTGCGGGAAGCAGCTTGATGTCTGGTCTTTCAATTACGCCGAACGGGAAAAACTCCTGCCCACCAATATTGATTCCGTTGTGGCAGGAGGCGCAGCCTTTGTCCATGAACAGCCGCAATCCCACCTTTTGGTGGTCATCCAGCGCGTTGCCATCGCCGTTCAAGTATTGGTCGAACGGAGCTGCTGGTGTCGTGAGCGTCGCTTCGAAAGTCTTGAGCGCTTTTGCGAAATAGTCGAAGGTGACCGGCGGTGTATCACGCGGGAATGCTTGCTTGAACTTGCCAACATAATCTTCCATCGAATTCAGCGTGCTCGTTACGTGATCCGCGGTCGCATTCATTCCGTTGTCAGATAATTTGAGACTGGTCAGGCTTTTTGAGAAGGGAGGCTCTGGCTCATCAGGGAAAGGGTCTTCCTCCAATCTTGCGCAGTGTAGTCGATGAGCTCCGCGGGCCCTTGGGCGCGCGCGAATCCTCGCTTCCCATCCGTGGAACCTGCGGCTGTGATGTGGGCTCCGAGCATCCTACCGATCTTGATGGCCGCAGTGCCTGTACCTCCCGCCGCGCCTAAAATGAGCAGATTCGGTCCAGAGCGTAGTGCCGCTAGTTCCATGAGGCCGTAAGCCGCGGTAAGATAGTTCACGGGCAAGGCAGCTGCCTGGGCAAATGACAGACGATTCGGGATCCGACACAATTCACTGGCGGGCACTGCGACTTCTTCCGCCAAACCGCCACGAGGCACGGACCCGAACACACGATCTCCGCCCTTTTAGTGCGGACACCTTCTCGCCCAGCTTATCTACAAACCGATAACCCTGAGCGGGTCAGCCAGGGGACGATGACGGCGTCGGACCACGCGCTTACCGGCAACATCAGCCGTTTTGCGAAGGCTGCCGGGCATGGGTAGTCGAGCATGGCGAAGCTGGACTGGTGTGATTGTCACCACGCCGTCCGCCGACGACGGCCACAAAAAGCGGCCGCGCTCCAGCCGCTTGGCATAAAGTGACATGCCCAGTCCAGGCAGGCTCGAAATCTTCGGCCGCCTACAAGATCTGGCAGGGGCTTAGCTTAGCCAGCTCATGTATATAGGGGAACCTCTGTCCCCATTTTGCCCGGGGACTCGCGCAGAACGCAGGTCACAGATGGCATACAAGAAACTCTTCAATCAAAGCGGGCTGACACTTACGCTGTTGCTCATCACGCGCGTTGGCTCCGAGCCGAACCAGTCCGCGCCGATCGTCACAGCGGTGCTACCAGTGGGTGGCAAGCAGACGATTGAGTCAAGCAGACGATTGAGTAAGGTAATGCGCAAAACCCCTTCCTCAATGAGCTCGTGATTTCCTTATCCTCCGATGGCGCGTTTTCGGACGGATCGCAGATCGTGACGACTCGGGGCAGCAGCTGGGATACTGTACTGAACACGCACGATACCCTTACGCTTAGCGGAGCGGGTGGGCTGAACGTGGTGGGCTCGAACACTTAAACCGCAACGGCACCGACGATCCCGCAGTGGCGAACTTGGCCGCTCCCGGATGGCAAGTCAATGCTGGCGGCGTCGCAGCCCCGCCCGGATGAGTGCAGCGGATGGCCGGAAACGTAAATCTTGTGACTTCCGCGGCGTGCAGCGTGATCATCGGTGCCGGCGTGTTGGATAACCTACGGCGGAGGCGAACCATGTCACTTTGGTTGTCCAGCAGGACTCCAAGGTGCTTGAAGAAGGCCCCACGAGTTCATGAAAGGACCGCGTGGGATCATCATGGAATGACGGTATAGCATATGAGTACCAATCTTATGTTGCACGAGCCGCCCAGCGCGCTGCGGCTGATCACACAGGCGTATACGAGCCTTCTCATTATCGGCTTCGCCCTGCTGCCCATTCAGTTCATCGCTTACCTCAATTTTCAGCAAGATCCCGCGCTGAAGTTTGAAGACCACCTGTTCCACGAATTCGCCATCGCCGTCGCCACCCTGGAGGGGGTGTTCGTCACATATGTGACGTGGCGTTGCTATCGGTCTTCAGGCGAGCCTCTGTTGCGGTGGTTGACCCTTGGTTTTCTGGCCTTCGTGCTGATCTATACGCTGCACGGCGCCTTCACCGGCATGGCACATCGCAACATTTGGCTCTTTCTGCTCTATGGGCCAGCGTCGCGTCTGGCGATGTCGATTTTGCTCTTCGTCGGGCTACTCAGCTATAACCTGCCGTCAGACGGGCTTGAGAAGCGCTCGGACACGCGCGCATGGCTGACGTGGATTGGCCTGTTCCTTACGATGGACTTAGCTGTCGCACTGGTCGCCTATTCACCCTATGCTGGGCACCCGGTGGTCCGCCTGTCCATGGAAGGCGGCGCATTGCTATTCAGTGCGCTGAACGTCGCGGTCTTGCTCATGCGACGGATTCACTCGCCGCTCATGCTTGTTTTCGGCGTTTCTGTCGCGTGGTTCGCGCTATCGTCGCTCGCATTCATTTTGGCCGGGCCGTGGAATCATATGTGGTGGCTGGCTCACGCGATCTTCGCTGGCGGATTTCTTCTGCTCAGCTATGGCGTCGTCCAGGCTTTCCGAACAACGAAATCGTTCGCCACCATCTATAGCCAGGAAGAAATGACCGCCCGCCTGGCCAAATCGATGGCCGACACTCAAAAGGCACTTCAGCAAGTGCAATTAAGCAATCAACGGCTGGAGCGGCTCGCCGCAACCGATCCATTAACCGGCGCCGGGAATCGGCGCCACTTCATCGAGCATATCGGCGCGGAGATCGCACGGGCCAGGCGGACCGGAGCTCCGTTGTCCCTGCTGTCGCTCGATCTCGACCATTTCAAGGACATAAACGACTCACGTGGTCACAGCGTCGGCGACGAGGTCCTGCGCGTATTCGTGCGAAAGTGTCTGGAGGCAATCCGGCCTTACGACTCTGTCGCGCGCGTGGGCGGTGAAGAATTCATGGTACTGCTACCGGGGGCGACGCTCGACGCGGCTAGCGCGGTCGCCGAGCGCCTTCGATCGGCCATCGAACGCACTGCATTCGATGTCCGAGCCGAACCATCGATCGGCGTCACCATCAGTGTTGGAGTGTCGGAGTTCGGGCGCGATGGAGACACGCTCGACGGGTTCTTGAACGTCGCCGACCAGCGACTCTATCGCGCAAAATTTGAAGGCCGCAACCGTGTGGTTGTCGCCTAGGATAAGGTTCATCGTTCACTCCGTCTCCGGTGCTCTGGGCCCGGACGCCCGTTATCGCTCTTCTCCGAGCCAAAGCCCGCAACTCTACTAACAACTATTCGGTCATGGTCCATCCATTGCAACATTTGCAGGCCGGTTCTCACCGCAATAAGCTGCGGCCACTAGCTGCCGGGAGCTGTTATGTCGTTTCTTGCTACAACGGCGTCGCGTGACAGCCGTCGTTCCATCGAGCGCTCAGCTGGCGGTCGCCTCACCTCGCCAAGGCGGCCGCCCCTTGGCCCGCGCCGCGATCGTCAATCCGCTCGCCAGGCACTTGGCAGAAGCTCCGGATCACGAGGCGCGACTTGTAGGAAGCTGGTCGCGCTGATTGCTATCGCACGTGAACTAGCGCCCTCCCTTGGCGCTCGCGCTCCAGAGTGTTCAACGTCTTGAATCGGCATATTCAGCATATAGCTCGTTGCTTCGGCCGCACTAACGATGCGCGAGCTTGCCGGTCGCTCGAACACCACTTTCGCGGGAAGCACCTTATCGCGACCCGATGGCTCATTGCGGCTTGCGAAGCCGTTACTGACGTTCCGCAATCGGCGCAACATCTGGTTTTCTCAACAAGCATGCTGCGGGCAAGACCCCCGCACCCTGCGTTGCGACGGTTCGACTGAGATGAGAATTTCAACTCCACGATTGCGCGTATTGCACTTCGATTGGCGCAGTTCTGCCACGAGGGATTTCATTGCTCTATTCGGCGGCGTCGTTCTCGCTTCACTCTTAGCGCATTTTTATGGGCTTGGCCCTCGTTTAGCGCAGCTGCTTCAGCGCTATGTGGATCCGATACTCGACGACATTATATTCATCGTGTTCGTTGCATTCTTGCTGAGCATTGGGCTCACAATCTTTAGTGTTCGGCGCTATCGAGAACTCGCCCGCGGAACTGACGCACAAGCCATTACAGAAGGAGAAGTCCGCGATTTGGCGGGACACGATCCATTGACCGGCTTGCCAAACCGCAGCCTGTTTGATGACACACTTGATGTGTGCGTTGGCCTCGCCACCGACACGCATCAAGTCGCTGTTCTGATGCTCGGCCTCGACGGCTTGAAGCGGATCAAGGATACGCACGGCCATGCAGCGGTAGACAAGGCACTCTGCGAATTTGCCACAAGGCTTGCCGATATCTTGCGCAAGGACGGTCTCCTGGCGAGGACCGGAGGCGACGAATTCGGGATCGTCTTGCCCAACATTAGCTCCCTCGAGGATCCCGCCAATCTGGCGCGCCGTATCGTGGTGTCTGCCGCCGACAGTTTCGCAATTGAGACTGGCGCAGCCGAGCTTAATCTTGGAATTGGCATCGCCATCGCTCCGCTTGATGCCGTCACTCCCCACGAATTGGTCAGGCGCGCAGAACGCGCACTTTATCGCGCGCAAGGCGACGGCAGGTCGCGTGTTCGCTTTTTTGAACCGGACATGGACATGCATGTCGAGCGGCGCATCAATATTGAGCGTGAGCTTCGGAGCGCTATCGCAACGGATATTATCGAGCCCCATTACCAGCCGATGGTCTCACTCGTAAGTAATCGCATCGTCGGGTTCGAGGCGTTGGCGCGTTGGGAGAACAAGACATGGGGGCATATCCCGCCTGACGTGTTTATTCCGATTGCAGAAGAAACCGGCCTCATCAACGCTCTTGGAGATCAGCTTTTTCGGCGCGCGTGTCTTGATGCCACTGCGTGGCCACGGACGTTTTCGCTTGCCTTCAACATTTCGCCTGTTCAGTTGCGGGATTCCGCGCTTGGAGAGCGCATTATACTGATCCTTGAGCAAACCGGCTTTAGTCCGCGCCGCCTCGAGATTGAAATTACAGAGAGCGCGTTCTTGGAAAGTAACGGGGCTGCGAAGATCGTGATTGACGAACTTCGTCAAGCCGGCGTCCGCATCGCGCTCGATGATTTCGGAACAGGTTATGCTACGCTTAGCCAGCTGCTTTCGTTTCGTCTTGACAAGATCAAGATCGATCGCAGCTTCGTGTCGCATCTCAACGACAGCACTGACAGCCGGGTGATCGTTCGCGCTATACTCGGCCTTGCTGAAGGGTTTGGTTTGACGACCACGGCCGAGGGAGTCGAAGACGAGCGCCAGCTCGTCTATCTGGTTTCCAATGGTTGCACAGAAGGACAAGGCTACCTGTTCAGTGGTCCCGTTCCAGCCGCCGGAATCCCCGCGCTGCTCAATCGCGAAGCCAGCCGCGGACCGGTTCCTGAAGATGGAGCAAGAAATCCACATGCGTGAGCCGACGGTTCAAGCGTGCTCGGGAGGCGCTTGATTAGAAGAAACCGTCTAGCAGTCTGCTGAAGAACCCCCTCGCCAGGGAGGGGGCTTGATGATTCACTTTATCATCTCGATTCGGTGGAGG
>NZ_JCAMOP010000095.1:0-9959 GCF_059512345.1 Bradyrhizobium sp. Unk1 | reverse complement strand
CTCGGGGGCGGCAAGCATGCCGCCCGCAAGCTCAAGCGGGCGCAGATTTTGCTTGCGGCTGATGTCGGCAGCCGCGATGCGCCGGCTGGCCGCAAACGCTGGACGCTGACGCTGCTGGCCGACGCGATGGTCAAGCTCACCGATCACGACAGCCTGTCAGGCGAGACTGTGCGCCGCCGGCTGGCCGAAAACGACCTCAAACCGTGGCGCAGGGACATGTGGTGCATTCCCTCGTAAGCGGAGGCGTACGGGAGGGCCGGAGATAGTCGTCACCGAACGACAGGATACCCAGCATCCACCCGAATGGCAGGCGGATCCGCCAGCTTGTCTCGATAGGGCGGCGTCAACCCGCAGCTTACAGCACGATCAGGGACAAAATGATCGTGTAGGCGAATTTCATCCAGCCCCGGCTGGAGCGAGGTCAAGGCATGGCCGCCGAGCGCAACGCCCGGCAAGAGAAGCAAGATGGGAAACACTCGTCTCAAACCGCCGGCACGCCCTTCAGATTGACGAGAAAGACGTAGACGTTGACGAAGACCTCAATGATGACCTGCGTTACCGGGCTTCTGACGACGACCGTTCTCGACCCGTTCGTCCAGGGAATTGAACTCGTGTCAATTAGTCCTAAAGGCGTTCAAACCAGCGTCATCTTTGTGAGCTAGCACCGCAACGCGATCAGACGGAAGCAAATAGTTGTCGTTTGAGAGCCCTGGACATAAGTGGCAACGCCATCTTTTACAGGAGAGCATGAATTCTCTTCTCCCCGGCGAGGTCGAGTTTTAGCGTCCCGCTGCCGTGAAGTCCGGTGCAATTCACCTTAGCAGCCGCGTATCACCGACGTTGTTCTTCGCCGACCACCTGATGGTCGCCAAGCCCGGCACCACCGGCGTGAAGATCTCGATGCGTAAGGGAGCGTAAAGCGGTCGCAGGCTCCTTCGCGCACCACACTGAGCGAAGTTGGATTGGTTTTATCGTCATTGCTTGGCCATCTGGGCATCAGCAGCGCCGGTGAGGTCGAGCTCGGCAGCGGTCTTCGCGCGGCCGGAACTCGCATCGGCACGATGATCGGACGCGATCGCGACATAGACCGCCGGCAGCACGAAGAGCGTGAACAGCGTGCCCACAGACATGCCCGCGACTAGCACGAGCCCGATCGAGAATCGACTCGCGGCGCCAGCTCCCGTTGCGGTCATCAAGGGTATGAAGCCCGTGACCATCGCCGCAGTGGTCATCAAGATTGGACGCAGTCGGACGCGCGCCGCCATCTCTATAGCCGAGCGACGGTCAAGTCTCTCCTTGACCTGCAGCTCATTGGCGAACTCAACCATCAGGATGCCGTGCTTGGAAATCAACCCGACCAGTGTCAACAGTCCGATCTGGGTGTAGATGTTCATCGTCGCCCAGCCAAAGAATGGCGGGATCAAGGCGCCGACGATTGCCATCGGCACGCTGATCAGGATGATGAGGGGATCGCGCAGACTTTCGAACTGTGCCGCAAGCACCAAGAATATGATTATGAGTGCAAATGCAAAGGCAATGGCCAGCTGGTTACCCTCGTGCACATATTGGCGCGCGTCGGCAAGGAAGTCGTGGCTGAAGCCTGCGGGTAGTCTCTTTGCCTCCGCTTCCAGGAAGTCCACAGCCTGACCGATCGTGACGCCGGGCATCGGCACAGCCTGAAAGGTCGCGCAGTTGAGCTGGTTGTAGTGGGTGAGCGCGTTCGGATCGGTTGCAGTCTCGATGGAGACTACGGTGGACAGCGGGAGCATCGAGCCCGCCGCAGTCTTCACATAATAGCTCCCGATTGCTTGCGGCGCCAAGCGTTCCTCGCGCGGCACCTGCGGGATCACCTGGTAGGAGCGGCCCTGCAAATTGAAGCGGTTGACGTAGTTTCCGCCAAGTAAGGTGGCGAGCGCGTTTCCGATCGTCTGCATGGTGATGCCAAGCTCATTGGCCTTGGATCGATCAACCTTGATTCGTACCACCGGCTGGTTGAACTCCAGGTCGGAGTCGCTCACCATGAACAGACCGCTCTTCCGCGCGGCTTCCTTCAGCTGCGACATCTGCTCGTAGACGGATTGGAAGCCAAGCGTCGAATTGATCACCATCTGCACTGGTAGGCCATCCGAACCGCCCGGAAGTGGCGGCAAGCTAAAGGCAAACGCGTTGATGCCTTCGATTTTGGACAGCTCGGCCTGGACAAGGGACTTTAGCACGATCGATGATCGCTTGCGCTCGTCCCATGCCTTGAGCAACATGCCGGCCATGCCACTCTGCTGGCCGCCAACGCCATTGAGCACAAAGCTCAAATCAGTCTCTGGAAATTTCTGGAGCGCGTGTTCGAGCTTGGTGCCGTAATAGTCGAGGTAGTCGATATTGGCGTATCTCGGCGCCTTGGTTAGAGCGAATACGATACCTTGATCCTCCTCGGGCGCGAGCTCCTTGGAAGTATTCATATAGAGAAAGCCGACGAGGCCCAGCATGGTCAGCGCAAACAGGCCGGTAATCGGACGATAGTCGAGCGAGCGGTCGAGCTTTCGGCCGTACCATCGTGTCATGCTGCTGAACCCGCGGTTCACAAATCTTGCAAACCGCCCCCCCTCTGCGCGCCTCAGGAAGACCGAGCACATCATCGGCGACAGCGTCAAAGCGATCAAGCCCGACACGATTACCGCTCCCGCTAGCGTAAACGCGAACTCGCGGAACAGCGCACCAGTGAGGCCGCCGAGAAACCCGATTGGGGCATATACCGCAGCCAAGGTAATCGTCATGGAGACAACGGGCCCGACGATCTCGTGCGCGCCCCTTATAGCAGCCTGTAGAGGCGGCGCACCTTCTTCTAAATGGCGATGAATGTTCTCCACCACAACGATCGCGTCATCGACCACGAGACCGATTGCGAGAACCATCGCAAGGAAAGTCAGGAGATTGAATGAAAACCCCAGCGCCAGCATTATGCTGCAGACACCAACGAGCGAGAGCGGAATAGTGACCACAGGAATGATGACCGACCGCAGCGAGGCCAGGAATAGGAAGATTACCACCACCACGATCACGACGGCCTCGATGAGCGTCTTCTCCACTTCATCGAGCGACGATTGAATGAATTTGGTGGAGTCGTAGGCCACGTTCATCTTCAGTGACGGCGGCAGGTTACGCTCCATTTCTGGAAACAGCGCCCGAACGCCTCGCGCTATGGTTAGCGGATTGCCTTGCGGGCTTGCCCGAACGCCGACAAAGACCGCGTGCTCGCCGTTCATTGCGACGCTAGTGTCTGTGGTCTGCGCGGCAAGCTCGACCATCGCAATGTCCGCCATGCGCACAAAGCCACCGTCATTGGATTTGACGATCATGCGCTTGAAGTCATCGACACTCCGCAGATCCGTGTTTGCCGTGACATCGGAGATAGTGAAATAGCCCTTGGTCTGGCCGGCCGCAGCCTGGAAGTTGTTAGCGGCGATTGCGGCCGAAACTTCAGCCGGCGACACGCCGTGCCCTGCCATTTTCGCGGTATCGAGCCATAGCCGCATCGCAAAACTCTGGCCGCCCAGGATGTCTGCCGCTGCGACGCCGTCGACGGTTGACATAACGGGTTGCACAACGCGCGAGAGGTAGTCGGAGATCGCGCTGGCCGCCAGTTCCTCGCTGGAGAAGGCGATATACATGACAGCGGTGGCCTGACCGGTCGACTTAGTGACGACCGGATCGTTTGATTCCTTCGGGATTAAGTATTTGACTGAGTTGACCTTGGAGAGCACCTCGGTGAGCGCTTCGTTGGGATCAAAATTGAGCTTGATGTAGACTTGGATCGTGGAGGTACCGAGCACCGATGAGGAACTAATGTAGTCGACGCCCTCGGCGGAAGCGACTGCCTGCTCCAGGGGAGTGGTGATGAACCCCTGGATCATGTCGGCGGAGGCCCCAGGATAGGAAGTCGTGATATTGATGACCGTATTAGATAGCTTGGGATATTGCCGGATCGGCAGTACGGTGGCCGCGCGAAAGCCGATCAGTAAGATCAGGCAACTGACGACGACAGACAATACCGGACGTTTGATGAAAAGCTCGGTAAATGCCATCTCGACTCGCATTTCAAGAGAGGGATGCAAATTCGCCGGCAACGTACACCAGCGATGATCATCAATGCGGCGACTGTACTAAAGACCCCCAGCACAAGCGACGCGTTATTGGCTACTCTAAGGGCTCACACGCTAGCGCGCGGACGCCCTATCCTCCGCTTCCAGTTTCGTCGCTCAAATAAATGCTATTCCGCTGATCTGGTGGCTGATCGGGATCTCGATAGTGGCACCTTCTAGGAAGCTCCTGCCTTTTTTGCGTGCAACAAGATGTTCGTCTCAACACCTGATTGGAACGCGCCGACTTCTGGCAAGGCATCAGTTCAGACTTCGCACTGAGCCGCAGATCGAATGATCCAGGTTCGACATCGAAAGTACAAACGATCTAACCGGCGCTCAACTCTACAAAGGTAAGTGGGTGATATAGCATCGGCTGCAAAGCACTATACCAAGGTTTGTCGAATTGGCCGCTGATCGCCGCCGCCGGACACAAGGTTCATGGCCCCACATAATCCGTGCGCACGCGCTGTGGCTTCGCTGACTCGCCGAACAAAGTCGTATCGGCGCTCGCCCTCTGCTACCAGCCTCGATACGCCTCTCGTAACAGTGGCTTGAGCGTTTCTTTCAACTCGATATGCTGCGCACGGTTTGGCTACTCATTGCGCTACCGGGTTGGCAATGCCAGTATTACGTTGTCGACCAGCCGCGTTGAGTCAACGTAGGCGGCCGCACAAAGCGCCGCGGCGCTCCGCAGTGGACTGTCCGCGGTTCTGAGCGTGTCACCGTCGACAAGTTCAAGATACTGCAGCCTGTCAACTGCCTCTAAATGCTTCATCGCGACCGGCTTTTCAACGTGGCGCTCTCCCGAGCGAAATTCATCGAGCGCTGCGGATAGTCCACGACTGATCGCAAGGGCCCGCTGACGCTCATCTTCGCTGAGATAGCGGTTGCGACTGCTCATCGCGAGCCCATCCTGTTCGCGAACGGTTGGTACGGTGACAATCTCGATCGGGAGATTGAGATCAATTACCATGCGACGCACGACTGCGCATTGCTTGAAATCCGTCTGCCCAAAGAACACGACGTCCGGCTGCACCATGTTGAACAACTTGCATACGACAGTCGCCACGTCGCGAAAATGTCCGGGCCTGAAGTCTCCGCACAGTGGTTTCGCGAGGTCGCCCGGTTCAACGAAGGTTTCGAAATGGCTCGGATACACTTCCTGTGCGTCGGGCGCGAAGAGATCGCAACACCGCGGCCGCGGCACAGTTTTTCATCGCGCAAGAAGTCGCGCGGATAGGTGCTGAGATCCTCATTTGGTCCGAACTGAGTGGGGTTGACGAAGATGCTTACGACGGTCACCTCGCATTTCGCCTGGCTCGCCGCGATCAGCGCCAGGTGGCCATCGTGGAGATAGCCCATTGTCGGCACGAATCTGCGGGATTTTGCAAGAATGCGGCAAAGTTCAGCGAACTTCCTGATTTTTTGCATTTCGAACTCTACATTAAATTGAGTTGGACGGCGCCCAGTTGTTTATTCGGTTATCGCTCGACCTTGAGGTGAGGCTTGCATTGTAGGCGATCGCAGCCTTGAGCAAGGCCACGCGCAGCCTGTCGTTCGCTCTTCATCGCTTTGCTGAAGGCATTCCGGAAGCCATCGGCGACCAGTCCGCCGGGATGTTGACGTTCATAGCGCCGCGCCGGCTCTGCCGAGTCCAGATAGCGCAATCGGTTTAATCCTAACCGCCGCCGGATAGGGCTGACGATCGCCGGCGACATGCCGACCTCGGTTGCGATTTGTTTCACCGGTGTGGCGCTGTCGTCGAACGCTCCGACGTCCGCGCACGTGGCAGCCAGGGTTTGGCTTGGCGATGAAAAATGTCTTATGGAGCGATCACGGTCCATCCATGCCTTCCTCGCGGAACGCTTGGCCACTTGGTGACGGTCTTCGCCGAAAATATTGAACTGCAGCGCGCTGCAGTCTTCGTCACGCTACCTACGATCCCGCTTGGCACTATGGCCTATCGGCCATTCGGCGTCAGAGGCGCATTCTTTGGGTATCCATTCGATCCTCACGGGGTACGCTAAAGATTCGACATCTTCAGCTTGCTCGTTCAGGGATGGACAACCTACCGAAAACTCACATCTAGTGGTCTCACAGACATCCTATTCGAACCAGCTGCCCCGCCCTGCGGCCCCTCTAGAAGCGCGCGTATGCGCGCAGCGATCTGCCGTGCTTCCTTCGGCTGCAGATTGGGCTTCATGCAATCGAGTATGGCTAGCATCGCCTGAACGTCGTCGATGTTAAATGTGGCGGCGTTGCGATCTGATGGTCCCAGAGACTGATCGGCGGCACGGGCTTGATTGGCCGCAAGCACCGCAAGGGCTTGCGACCGCAAGGACGTGATATGCCGCTCGAATATATGCATTTGTTGGCCTGAAGCTGCCCTGTGGGCATGGTGCCGCAAGCGCTGGTGGCCAACCCCCGCCACGAAGACTGGAGCCGGCCACCTTCGCTCCCGTGAGGCTCAAATTCTCAAGGCTATCAACTTGTATCTTCTAGAAGTACCGAAGGGCACCTACCAAAATCGGTCGGTCCCATCTCATCGGCTGCTCTCTAAGTTGGGTCTTTGCCCTGGAGAAATTGGAGACACCAGCATGTCCAGACACGTGCGCTTTCCATAAACAAGAATGACAGGCCAAACGCGCATGAGAGACGCGAGAATGTTGACGGAGTAAATCCAGACGGAGCGCGATAGAAGCAGTCTCCTTGGAAAGATTATCCGAGACCTCGAAAGCCACGACAGGGAGTACCGCGTTGAAGAATCGGCAACGCAGTCGGCGTCGTCGTCGCCACACATGGCGGACACAATTGCACCAAGACAACAGCGGACGGGCTTCGCAGGCAATCTCCTTCCCTTCCAGAGGGTTGGTGATGATTGATCGGAAGCAGTGCGGCGCGCTCGGCGCCGTTTGGTTGCACTGGAGCAGACGCTGTCCCTGCCCGCCCCAGCTGCTAGTTGAACTTGGTACTCGGCGCTCGGCCTCCACGGGGCAGCGCTGTCCCTGCCCCCCTAACCGGCTCCAAGCTCAGCTAGCGGAGGCAAGATGCTGATCGGGAGCTTATCGTTCGCAAAACGAGTAATATTGCCAGAACGAGACCTAACCCGTGAGTGGGAAGCAATGCGAACGCGGCTCGGCGCCTGACGGCCTGGGGGCAGCATGAGGCACGATCCCTGCCGCATCCGCGGCGCAATGAGCTTAACGGAAGCGTAACTCGGCACATGGTGGTCCTTCAGCTCATGCGCTGTCCCTGCCACGCCCCCGTTAAACCCAACGATTGTTTATCGGGGCTGGCTTACCGAAAGCTGACAGACCTGCGCAACAATTTACATAACGAAAAGCGGCCCATGTGGCCGCTTGCCGCCGAGAGCAATATCGACGTTTACGCCTCAGACGGTAGCCACTCGGCATGCTTGCGATCAGCGGCAGCCGCTCTGGGGCGACGCGCCGGATGGCGCGCAGCCAATCCACTGCACGTTTATGACTGATTGACCTCACGCACCCCAGTTCGTGCGGCTCTTTGACCGCGCAGGACTGGCCATTCGGATCGCGCATCAGTTGCTTTCGAACCCGGATACGTCGCGCCGCGGGGCGCGCTCCACGCTGGGTTCTCGTACCGAAGACGATTGTGTCCGTTTCGTCAAAATGCGCTACCAAGCCTCATCACGCCCATTAGCCGGTAAAGCGTCAAAACTAGACTCAATTGGCGAGTTCGACAGAAAGCAGCGCGGATGCGACTCGGCGCCTATATCCACCCCGGGAAGGTGGACAAATGCGCTATCTCTGCCGCATCCGCTTCGCCGGACAGCTAGGGGCGAGATGACTCGGCCCCCCATTGGAGGAAGGAAGGAGCTTTCCCTATCACGTGCCGCTGGCTCAGTAGTTAGCCTCGGGGGATCACAAGGCTAGCCCACCCGGCCTTCCCGTGAGACCCGTCGCCTCAGGGTACGGTGGGACCTTAGCGATAGAGCGTCCTCGGGTGACCTACCAGCATTGGTGGTCATGCACAGCAATCGAGAAACTGTTGGTCAAACAACGCGGATGGCGCGAGCTGGATGTCTTGCCGTCGTGAAGCCGCCCAAGTTAGGAACGCTCGTCGATCAAGCGGGGTGCCTTCTACGCGAGCGATCTTGCGTTCGCTGGACGCTCCCCACCCACCTGCGATGACGGGTTCACGCGTCGTCGATCTGTGAGGCGAAAGAATTCTTCTCAACATTCTTCGGGCACCAATGACGCGGATCCCCGACTGATTGGCCTCTGGTTTGAAGTATAGATTTACCTATTATCCGGCGTCCTTAGTTTGTTAGCGATGCAAACTGCGCGTCGAAAGGAGCTTGTAGCTGCGCAACGCTCCGGTAGACTATTTGATTTACGCGTTTACCTCTTCGCTCTCGCCAAAAATCTCGACTCATCGGTGATATCTGTACTTGCTGCAAAGGTCCGCTCGCCTGCCGGACCACAAAGGCGCGCATCAATCGGCGGGCGTTTAGCGGCACCAGCATACTTCGGCCTCCTCGGCAGCTTAGGCCGGGGCCGAGGAGGCTGTGACCTATCGGATCTAAGAGGGCGCAAGCCGACGTCGCTCATCGAGATCAGAGCCCCTGTCTATTGGGTGAAAGAGACGATCTCGGCGGCGCTCGGTATCGTTGGCAGCACCTCAGCTCATGATGACGTTGGCCAAAGAACGTGTCGGCCCACTTATGCAGCAGATCGCGATAGTTACGCACCGCAGCGTAACTGGCTGCCAGCCGTTCAGCGTCTCGAGGTTCTGGCTGACAGGAATCGACGAGCAGGGATCGGTTACGGCTCACCTGTTAGTGTTTTGAAGTATTCCGAGCCCGGAAGGTCTAGAACTAGAGGGAAGGCAGCGCGGGCCGGCCCTCCGCCCTATTCAAAGCGGCTCTGTAACTACCGGCTCCGCGCTGCCAGCGAAGTTAATGACGACGTGACTCGGCGCTCGTCGAAGAGGCCCTTGGAAAGCGCTGTCCCTATCACGTGCGCCACTAACTCCGCTCGCCAGCGTCACGGCACTGCAACGCTGCCACCTCGCACCCTTGAGCGGCTGCCCCAGGGCGCTCTGCCTTTTACCGTCGAGAAGTCCCGCAAGCCACCTGTCAGACTTAGTCGGTTGAGCTGGTTTACAAAGGAGAAGCTGGGTTGAAAAACGACTCGTTGTACCGACCACTCCTGCCCCGCCCTCACAGAAGGCACGGATCTGATTCGCAACTTCCGCATCATTGGGGCGCACGTGAAAGCCACCGGCCCTCTTTCAGGAACATCAAAAATTCAAAACCTGAAGGCGTTTCGCAGAATTCGTTCGCACGCTTTCTGACAATCGGCCGGGACTTGCTGACGAAAGCGGAGGCCGCCACGGTCGCGGCGATCGAAGTTGGCGTTCCAGCCTGGTCGATGCCCGCGAGATAATCACCGAATTCCACACGATGATCCGTCGCAAGGCCGACATGACGCTCGCTTCATGGATCGAGCGCGCCCGCGTTAGTCTCGTCGCTTCGTTCGCCAGCGGCGTGACCAAGGATGAAGCGGCGGTTCGGGCGGCAATTACTTCGCCCTGGTCGAACGGGCAGACTGAAGGTCAGATCAAACGCCTCAAGCTCGTCAGACGTGAGATGTATGGCCGAGGGAAAATCGATCTGCTTCAGGCCAGACTAATCGGCGCAGAATAATCGGAGCTGCATCAAAATTGATGGTGTGGAACGGCCCTTCGAACCGGCATCAAAAGTGCT
Source organism: Bradyrhizobium sp. Unk1 (assembly GCF_059512345.1). Taxonomy (NCBI): domain Bacteria; kingdom Pseudomonadati; phylum Pseudomonadota; class Alphaproteobacteria; order Hyphomicrobiales; family Nitrobacteraceae; genus Bradyrhizobium; species Bradyrhizobium sp. Unk1. The sequence goes on along the minus strand of NZ_JCAMOP010000095.1, from coordinate 77 downwards.
TAACGTGGTCGCCTGGGGAGGCGCCATAAAGGAAGGACCGTTCCATGGAGAAGATTATCACGGTGGGTTTGGATTTG
>NZ_JCAMOP010000094.1:0-10260 GCF_059512345.1 Bradyrhizobium sp. Unk1 | reverse complement strand
GTCCAACTCCACCGCATCGCCCCAACAACGACCGGCGAGGACGCTCCATTTCGAGGTTTTTCAGCAGACTGCTAGAAGCTTGCGCGACGAGTTGGCCGCACGCCGCATCAAGGCTGTCATCCGGCCGAATCCGCGCCGCAAGCATCCGCATCGCTGCGATAGGGCCTACAGAGACCGCAATGTCATCGAGCGATGATCCGCCGTCTCGCAGACGTCCGACAGATCGCAACCTGATACGACAGGCGCGCAGAATCTTCCTGTTCGCAATCTTCTTGGCAGCAGGAGGTGCAAAACGGGTGCTACTGCTATTAGCTCGGATAGCCTCCTGCGCCTGGTCCGACGCGGTCACCATCAGCCGGCTGGCCCACTCAGGGTTAGCGGCATTGATTATTGGCCCTAGCCACGCGGTCTGCGATTCGCCAGCATCGTCTGTAATGTAACGCCTCGGATCGTGATCCTGTTGCTGGACGAGGAGCCCTGCAGTCGCCCGGGGACGGCTCGCTGCGCATCACTCAATCGCGATCCTCGCCAGCGACCGGCGCGGAGGCTAGGGCGACGCCGAGGCAAAAGGCCCCGCCGCACACGGTTCAGGTCGCAGATCGCTGGCATTTGATGGAGAACGCCAGCTGGGCCTTCCTCGAAGGACCAGGAGTTCTGCCCAGCTCTGCGCGACTTTCCGCACGCCGATCTGAAGCCGATCAGTTCCTTCTTGCCTTCCCGCGTCGCGCCAATCAGCACTAGCCGTGCTCTTCCCTGCGGGCCTGTAGAAGAAGCTATCTGGGCGCGTGCGCCCGACGTGCCTGCAAATCGCACATCTCTTAGGGACGCTCGGTCACATGGCGTATCGCTCTCTTTGAGAGGTTCTGTGGTACTCGGCATCCGCCTCGATACGCTGCCCATCTCAAGCCGTCATCACCTACTTTACTGCATAGCTCTGGTCGAAAGTACTATATAAGACGAGTGTCTCAATCTGGAAAGCGGTTTCGGGTCTGCTGGAAGGCGTAGCTAGTGCGCTCGCACGGATGCGCGTTCTTTGCCACGCCCGAAATATTTCATGACTACGACGTAGAAGACCGGCACAAAGAACACAGCAAGGACCGTTGCTGAGATCATCCCACCGAATACGCCGGTCCCGATCGCGCGCTGGGTTTCGGCGCTGGCGCCACGTGCAAGCATCAGCGGGACCACACCGAGTGCAAAGGCCAGCGAGGTCATCAGAATCGGCCGGAATCGACGTCCGGCTGCTTCGACGGCGGCCTTCATTGGGCAATGCCCCTGAATGCGAAGATGCTGGGCGAATTCAATGATGAGGATCGCGTTCTTGGTTGAAAGTCCGGTAATGGTTATTAGACCGATTTTGAAAAAGACGTCATTGTCGAGTCCACGAAGATGGACTGCAAGAACAGAACCGATGATTCCAAGCGGTACGACAAGCATCACCGAGAACGGTATTGACCAACTCTCGTAAAGCGCAGCTAGCACCAGAAAGATGGCCAGCATGGAGAGAGCAAGCAGGAAGGGAGCCTGCGAGGCGGATTGCTTTTCCTGCAGCGACTGCCCAGTCCATTCAACCGCGAAACCTGCGGGCAATTGTGACGCTAGTCCTTCCATTTCCAGCATCGCGTCGCCGCTGGATATCCCGCGTGCAGGCCTGCCTGCAATGCGTGCAGCCGGATAGCCGTTATAACGCACGAACTGGAGGGGGCTAGTTTCCCAGATTGGCGTGACGAGCTCTGACAAGGACACCATGGCGCCTGCATTGTTGCTGACATACAGCCTAAGCACATCGTCAACCTGCATTCGGGTCGCCGCCTCGGCTTGCACGATCACCTGTTGCATGCGTCCAGCATTTGGAAAATCATTGACATAAGTTGAACCGATGGCAGCCGTGAGGGTATCACTGACCGCGATGAACGATACACCCAGCGCTTCAACCTTCTGTCGATCGATCTTCAGCTTGACGTTCGACGCGCTTGGCAGGCCTTCAACATGGACGTTTCCCACGAGTTTGCTTTGAGCCGCAAGCTGCAACAGCTGGGCTTGTGCTGTCATCAATGCAGCAATGCCGCGATTGGCTCTATCCTCTAGACGCAAGGAAAACTCGGAAGTGGTCCCTAGTGATTCGATGGCAGGCGGCTTCAAACTCATGATCAGCCCTTCCGGTGCGCTGACCATGGCTGCCGTTGCGCTGGCAATCTCGTCGTCGATCGTCCCGCTCCGCTCGCTCCAATCCTTGAGTGTCGTGAACGAGGTCGCGGTGTTCGGCCCAGAGCCGGAAAATCCGTAACCGATTAGCGAGAGGTTGCGCGCAATGTCTGGGCGTGACCCCACATGTTGATCATACCGATTCACAATTTCGATGGTGCGCCCTGCCGTTGCGTCGGCGGGCAGGACGAAGGTCGTCAAAAAATTACCTTGATCCTCTTCGGGTACAAACGATGTCGGCAAGGGCATGTACGCAGCTGCGAGAACAAGGCCGATCACGGCATAGAGCACCATCATCCGGCCGGTCCTCGTGACCATTTTAGCAACCCATCCGACATAGGCGTTGGTCAACCGGTTAAAGGTACGACTGAACCAGCCGAAGAAGCCTCGTTTTTCACGATGGCCCTCCTCGATTGGATTAAGTAGCGTTGCGCATAGTACTGGTGTCAATGTGAGGGCAAGAACAGCTGAAAAGAGGATCGAGACCGTCATCGATAATGTAAACTGCCGATAAATGTCGCCGACCGACCCGCTCGTGAGCCCCATCGGAACGAACACTGCTGACAGAGCGAGCGTGATACCGATGACCGCACCTGTGATCTGGTTCATGGCCTCCTGCGTAGCAGCTTTGGGCGTCAGCCCCTCGGTGGCCATGATGCGTTCTACATTCTCCACTACAACGATAGCGTCATCGACAATGATACCGATTGCTAATACCATACCGAACATCGTGAACACGTTGATCGAAAAGCCGGCCATCCACATCACCGCGAAGGTGCCTAATAGTGAGATCGGAACGGTGATGGCCGGGACCAGTGTGTATCGGACATCCTGGAGAAACAGTAACATGACGAGGAAAACGAGGATCATCGCCTCGAATAGGGTCTGAAGAACATTCTTGATCGAGATCTTCACGAAAGGTGCGGTCTCGAAAGCTACGGCGTAACTCATTTCGTTCGGCATGGCCGGCGCGAGCTCGGCGAGACGGGCCTGGACGGCGGCGGTCGTCCGGATTGCATTTGCGCCCGGCGTCAATTGAATCCCGGCAGCCGTCGCCGGCTTGCCGTTCTCGCGGATTGCAAAAGTGTAAGTTTGTGCACCCAGCTCCACGCGCGCGACATCGGCCAGAACGAGCCTTGAGCCGTCCGGCTCTGAACGGAGCAATATGGCCGCAAATTCTTCTGGCGTCTGCAATTGTCCTTGAACTGTGAGTGGGATGCTCACCTTCTGCCCGAGCACGGTTGGTTCCGAACCGACGCGTCCCGGCGCAATCTGCGCGTTCTGAGCCCGAATTGCTCCTATGATATCAGTTAATGATAGCGAATAAGAGACGAGCTTGGTTGGGTCAACCCAAACGCGCATTGCGCGTTCCGAGCCAAAAGCCTGCACGCGACCGACGCCTTCAACACGCTTTATTTCAGGAGCAAGGATTCGCAACAGGTAGTCGCCGAGGGCGAGTTCGTCACATTGGCCATGGTTGCAACTGAGCGTCACAATCATGATAAATCCGGTGGAAGCCGATTCCACAGCAACGCCGACTCTGCGCACTGGCTCAGGAAGACGCGCTTCGACACTCTTCAAGCGATTCTGGACGTCCACCTTCGCCATTTCGAGATCGGTGCCGGGCTTAAACGTTGCGGTGATGCTCGCCTCGCCCGACGTATCGGCGGTTGATTCGAAATAGAGCAGGTTCTTGACGCTCGACAGCTCCCTTTCAATCAGACTGAGAACGCTGTCGTTGATGGCCTGGGGTGTGGCCCCTGTATGCATTGCATAGATGCTGACTGTCGGCGGCGCGATGTTTGGAGCGCGAGAGACTGGCAGTTGCGGGATTGCCAAGCCCCCCAAGAGAACGACAAATATAGCGATTACCCATGCGAAGACGGGCCGCTCGACAAAGAACTGAGGCATAGCTCTTCTCTCAATGCTCGACCTGCACGGCGGCGTGCTTGAATGCCTGCGAGTGCACCGTGGCTCCATCCCGCACGCGCTCCTGCCCCTGCACCACGACAACGTCGCCGGCTTTCAACCCCGAAGTGACAATGTAGCGGCCATCCACAACCTCACCTACATTGATGGGGCGTCGGGCCGCTTGCTTGTTGTGGTCGACGATGATGAGTTGCGCTCGGCCCGCCAAATCACGGATGACGGCTTCCTGCGGCACTAGCAAGGCGCTATGCCGCACCACGCGTGGTAAGCGGGCGCGGACATACATTCCTGGAAGCAAGAAGCGCCCTAAATTCGGCATCTCGACGCGCACGGTGACATTGCCCGTGCCGGGATCGACGTTGACGTCCGCGAACAGCGCGCGCCCGGTGACCGGATAGGGTTTTCCGCTCGTGGCGCTAATCTCAACGGGCACCTTAGACAGATAATCAAGCTGCCTAGATTGAACAGACTCGCGGATCGCGTCGATCTGCACAGCAGGTCGGCGAATATCAACGTAGACCCGGTCGATCTGCTGGACGATCGCGAGAGCCTTGGCTCCGTTAGCCGAGACAAGTGCGCCCTCGGTAACAAGCGCCGGGCCGATCTGCCCAGAGATCGGGGCCCTTACTATTGTGAAAGCCAAATCGAGCTTGCGGCGCTGGAGCATCGCCCGTGCCTCGGCAACATTCGCCTTCGCCTGAGCAAGATTGGCGATCGCATCATCATACGCATCACGGCTGATCGCATTACTCGTCACTAGCTGTCTTGCGCGGTCGAACTTGCTTTCAAAGCGCACCAGACTGGATTCAGCTCGCTGAAGCACTGCGGCCGCGCTCTCGACCTCCGCTTTGAATGGATCAGGGTTGATCTGAAACAGCCCTTGCCCGGCCTGGACCTCCGAACCTTCGTCGAACAGGCGCTTTTCAATGATCCCGCCGACCTGAGGCCTAATCTCGGCGATTCGGTAAGCAGCCACGCGTCCCGGCAGTTCGTCAGCGAGCGTCACTGCCTCCGGCTTCACCGTCAGCACCGTGACGAGACTTACTTCTGGTGGTGCGGCGGGCGCGTCGCTGGACGGTTCGCCACTGCATGCAGCGACCAGCAGAGCCGTCGGCAGAGCTAACCTCAAGCCAAACCTATCGAGGCCGCGCGCCATTACCCTGGATCCATAGCTAAGCGGGTGAAATGAACATTGGTTCGTTATTGCCGCGCTCATGCCGTGCTTGGCCAAATTGTATGGAGTGAAGAGAGCTCTGCGCGAACGGGCGGGTAAATGAAGAGCTTCTGTGTGCCTCATTGTCAGAATTCGATAGGATGAGCGGAATCACCGTATGCTCCAGTGGAGGTTAGCAGTGAAATCAGGGTGCTCGATTATGCACATGCGACCCCTCCACCTTTGTATATAACGCAGCGATCCTAGATGAATGTAGCCGCCCGTGCGCATCTCTGCGTTTACCATGATCCGTTCCTCAAGAGTTTATGCGGTGACGCACGTGATGCGGACGGCCGTGCAGGTGTCGTGCCAGCAGGTGTCGTGCCAAAGGAGACACTCATTTGGCACGAAACGATGACCTTGATGTGCTAGGTCTGACAGGCGGATTGTCCAACTTCTGACAGGAGAGCAACTTTCTACCGGCCCGTCGACGAGCAAGAACGGCTGCGTAAGGGACGAAGCTCACAAGAGCGTGGTGCAAGATCGTGTGTCGGGATGGAGATTTCGACCCTACCTGCATCACCATCGGCGGATGGCGCGTCGATAATACGATCGAGAAGATTGCCTGCTGTCATCGGCAGAGGATCGCCGCTTCCATCCGGATTGCCGCGCGGAAACAACCGCCACCGCTAAGAACTATTCCTTGTAAGATGGATTGTCGCCGCCTTCGTGGCGTTGAAGAAGGCCGGCGATGCCGGTGACGGCAAGAAGGCACGTCGCGGCGAGCAGAAGACCAAAGGCGTGTTGATCAGCTCGACCAGCACGATCCGCAACGCTTTCCGCGAGAAGAACAGCTGGTTCGAGCGCCGACAATTCAGTCGGGCTGCGGCGATCGCCGGCCGCCGAGGATCGGGGCCATTAAAGGCGGGCGGCCAGGTTGGGTCGTTCAGAAGAAGCGAAAGGCACCTACCGAGCTGGTGACCCGCCTGATCGACGGCTGCGTCTAAGTTGCTAGCGACTGGAAACGCGTTTCACGCGCGTTCCTGCGGCAGCTGGCTCAACATGCTTCAACGCGAATGCGTCCTCGCGGGCTATTACGCTATACGTTTCATACGCCAGGCTGGCGCGAAGGGCTGAAGGTCGTCTGGTTCGCAGCCGAAGCTTCAAAGAGGGCGAAACATAGCGATCGCGCCTTAGAAGCGGGCAATAATTGCGCACCCGTGGCACCCGTTCCCAATGCCGTAATTTAGCTCGTCCGATCTGGCTCGGAAAGGGGGAGATGCGGAGCGTGCCGTACGTGGTCCGCTGTTCGAGCCGCGACTGCCAGCGGTTAGCATTCCAGACGGCGGCGTACCGACAACGTACGCGCGGCACATCACATTCCTGCGGCCGCAAGCCCTTGCGGTGCTTGCGGCCCATCAGGCCCGCGCTTGTCAGTCTCTGAGCCTAGCAGATCGCAAGCTATGCGATCTCGATCATCGCCGATACGAAGGCAACCGGCATCACTCCAAAACTTGGTAGGTTGAATTCTGTGGATCTGAGACGTTTAATGACGTTATCGGGCGACTTGCGCTGTGACGCCGGTAACTGGCTGAGATCAACTTGCCGCAACGGCGAGAGGACTTTAGCGGCCCGCTCATCTGTTCGAGCGAGTCTAAGAGGATGGGCCATACAATGTTTCGTGTGTTCTCTCTGCTTGGCTTAACCGTTGCTGCTATGACAAGTTCGAGCGCCCAGGGCGCCGACGCCAATCCAGTTTATGTTGACCAAGGGCCCGGATTGGACCGGCTGTCCCTGGCATGAAAATCCAGTCGCATTGTTAACATACGTTCCGGTGAAATTCCTCGTCGATGCATCGAGCGTTTGGATCGAGAGAAGAGAGCCTCGCTGCTTTACCCATGTAGAGGGGACTGGCAACTGCGCGTGAGCAGGCATCGACGTAACGGCAAAGAGCAGGAGCACAATCAAACGTTTCGTGGTATTTCCCTAGGCACAGGCAACTGCGCAGACACTGCCGGGGATGCGCTCTCATAACGACGCACATTTCGCTCCCGCAGCCTCCACTAAGAGTTCTCGCGTTGTCGTTTCGGCGGATTTGTTCAGAGGCCAACTTGCCGACGGCCTCATCATTCTCGTTCGGCGTTGATTACCGCCTCTTGAACATGCTCAAAGAGCTAATGACGCAGCGGGTCATAGCGTCTTGGTATTCGAGCAATGCCTTTTTATGTTGTTCGCTCAAAGTCGTCCCCAACTCGTGGCCGCATCGGCTGTTCCAGAATTGATGTCGTTGCAATCCGTGACGGAAAGTGCCTCACTTGGAGGCTCCTGCGTGGCAGCAAGACCAACGTTTTCGCGGCAACAACGGCTCAATCCGCCGCCATTCCGCGTAGCTGAGCCAGTCCTCACCGCGCTTGATCCAGCGCAACCTTGGATGCGTCCGGCCATGCTATGTTGCTTCGAAATGTCGAATTGCAATCGAGGCACGTCATGAAGGCGTATTTCATCGGAGCTGGCATCGGATCGCTCGCGGGCGCGGCATTCCTCGTTCGCGACGCGCAGGCGCCGGGGCGCGATATCGTGATCTACGAGCCACAGCCGCTGGTCGGCGGCAGCCTCGACGGCGCGCTGCTTGCGAACGGCGCCTATTCGCTGCGCGGCGGGCGCATGCTCACCACCGATCACTACGAATGCACCTGGGACCTGCTGTCGAGCATTCCGTCGCTCGAACATCCCGGCCTCAGCGTGCGCGAGGAGACGATCGCGTTCAATCTGGAAACTCCGGCGCATTCGCAGGCGCGGCTGGTCGACCGCAACCGCTTTAAGATCGATGTGACGCATATGGGCTTCTCGGCGCGCGACCGGCTCGAGCTGCTGCGGCTCGCCGAGGCATCAGAGGAGACGCTCGGCAACAGCCGCATCACCGACTGGCTGTCGCCCGGATTCTTCGAATCGAATTTCTGGTACATGTGGCAGACCACCTTCGCCTTCCAGCCCTGGCATAGCGCCCTCGAGCTGAAGCGCTATCTGCACCGCTTCATGAACGAGTTCCCGCGGATCGAGACCCTCGCCGGCGTCAAGCGCACGGTCTACAATCAGTATGACGCGATCGTGCGGCCGCTCGCCGACTGGCTGAAGCAGCAGGGCGTGCAGTTCGTGCGCGGCACGGCTGTCACCGACATGATGCTTGAGGACGACGGCGGGCGCATGCGCGTCCGCCAGCTCATGCTCGACCGCGACGGCCGCACCGCCAATGTCCGCCTCGAGGACGACGACCTCGTGTTCTTCCAGAACGGCTCAATGACGGACGCCTCGAGCCTCGGCACCATGCCGGATCCGGCGCCGCAACTGACCAAGAAGGATAGCAAGGGCTGGGCGCTGTGGGAGAGGATCGCGAAGGGACGTCCCGAATTCGGCAATCCGTCCGCGTTCAACACCTCAATCCCCGAATCCTACTGGCTGTCGTTCACCGTTACCTGCAGAGATCCCCGCTTCTTCGACAAGATGGAGGCGTTCTCCGGCAACAGGGCCGGCACCGGCGGGCTCGTCACGTTCAGGGATTCGAGCTGGCTGATGTCGGTGGTGCTGTATCATCAGCCGCATTTCGCTGGGCAGCCGAAGGACGTGCAGGTGTTCTGGGGCTATGCGCTGCACCCCGATCGCGTCGGCAATTTCGTGGCCAAGCCAATGTCCGATTGCGGCGGCGCAGAGATCCTGAAGGAGCTCTGCGGTCACCTCAACTTCGACGCGAGCGTGTTCGAGGATGCGATCTGCATTCCCTGCCGCATGCCCTACATCACCAGCATGTTCATGCCGCGCAATCTGGCCGACCGGCCGTTGCCGGTGCCGAAGAATTCGGTCAACCTCGCCTTCGTCAGCCAGTTCGTCGAGATCCCCCATGACGTCGTCTTCACTGTCGAATATTCGGTGCGCGCGGCGCAGATGGCGGTCTATCAGTTGATGAAGGTCGATCGCCCGGTGCCGCCGGTGACCCGTCACGACAAGTCGCTCGCGGTGATCTTCGCGACGCTGAAGAAGGCTTTCGGGTGACGCATTCCCGGGACGGCGTCGCGATCGCGCGACTGCAAGCAGCAGTCTGACGTGAAAGACGGCGCCCCTGACGGGACGTTTTCGGCCCCGATGCGGCCGCCATGCGCTTCGACGATGGTATGCGCGATGGAGAGGCCTATGCCCATGCATAGGATGCCGTGACCTGCGTCGGTGATAGAGACAAGGGCGAGGTCGCCCTCGGCGAGACTGGTTCGCCGAGCAGGACCATGTCGCCACGCGAGTGTCTGCGGGCGGGCTCCGTGACCAGGCAAGGGTCACGCGGTGATCGACAGCGAGAGCTCGATCTCGCCCGTCCTGGGACCGGACTGGGGCGGGCGCGGTACTGGTGCAGGGGCTGATGAGAGCCGTTCTGCTGCGCGAGCGCCGGTTGCTCTTCGTGGACGAGGTCGAGGCGCGCCAGCGCATGTCGGAGCTCGCCCACATGAACCGCCGCGCGACCGCGGGAGAGATGTCCGTTTCACCCGCACACGAGCTGAACCAGCCGCTCGCCGACATTCTGATCAATGCCGAGCCGGCCCAGCAGATATACAGAATCTGGCACCCGACCTCGGCGAGATCGGGGGCGCCCTTGACCACATCCGCCGTGACGGTCAGCGAACCGCTGAAGTCATCGGCCGGCTGCGGGCCTTCCTAAAGCGAGACACGACCTAACGGCGCGAGCGCGCCCCAATGCCACGGTCTGCGAGGTGTTTCGATTCCTGTCCGTGCAGGCCCTGCTCAACGATGTCGAACTGCGCTCTGCTTAGAGCTAATACCATTCAAGCGCCCCCCGCTGAGAAGCTTCAATCACAGTCTAATCCCAGATGGAATCCTTTATCGAGTACAGACCCTAGTCATCTGGAACGCAAATTCGTCGCATTAGTTGTTGCTCGAATCTCTAGAGAGGAGAGTGCTAGTGGCGAATG
>NZ_JCAMOP010000093.1:0-10267 GCF_059512345.1 Bradyrhizobium sp. Unk1 | reverse complement strand
AAAACGAGATCGCAGCATGGCAACGGCGGCGAAATAAAACCCGAGACCGCATCAAATGGATGTTCACAACCGACAAAGCACGCGACAAACTCGGCCGCGCCTATCCAACCACCGCCAAAGAGTCAAAATCACTGAGATGAACCACTAGTCGTCAGTCATGCGGTCTATCAGACGGGCTGCATATTCGCGACTTTTATCGGAGACGAAGCATACGGGCATTGGCCGAGCCGGCGCATCGGAAGTGGGGGCCGCAGGAGCCGGCAACACCGGAGACGTGAGCGGTTCGAGCGTGGAGCCCAGCCTCTTCCCGGGAGGACGCAGTCAATCTTTCGATGCCGTCATGGAGCGGATGCGCTCTGGACCTCAAGACAGGACCGCGGCGCTTGGCAACTCAACTTCGGATGTGGCGGCGCCAACGCGGGACGAGATCAAGGCAGCAAGGCGAAAAATGGGCGGCCTGCTTGAGGAGCTTGAAGCTAGCCGTCGAGCGGCCACGCACGCCCAGAACTTGCAAGAGGCGCAAGAGCTGATCGATCAAGTCGTCAAAGCAGGCTCAACAGTTCTGGAGTACTACGCGGATCTGCTTGCCAATTTGGCGCGTCGCATTCTGCCCGACGATCCGGCTCGCCGGCTCCGCGATGACACGCTGGACGCGGCCGATGAATGTAACGCAGTGGCCACCCGGATTATTTACGAGCTGAAGAAGAAAAGAAAGGAAGCAACAGGCTGGCTCCCGAGGATCAGAGGCACCGGTACGCCCGCCCAGGTGTCCGGCGCGTTTGCAGGCGTGGCGAACTTCTATGAAGCCTGCATGGAATGGTGGGGAAAGAAGGTGTTGCGCTTGGAGCGGATGCAGTCTGTCTGTGCGGCTACTGCCAACTTGCCAAGCAGCACGCCCGAGATGCGCAAGGCCGAAGAGGCCGCACTGGGCTCTCAATACGAAGTGCATGTATCTGCAATCGCGGATCGCTCTCGTGGAGCTCTTGATTGACTCGCGAGCGAGCACGCTCGACCCAGACGTGCACGACGCCCTCATGGACGAGAGCGGGCGGGTGCGTCTGCTCGGGACCTTCATCGGAGATGTTTTTCCAGCATTCGTCTCGACCGCCGAGGCCGTTCTGAACAGCAGCGGGGCACCGCTCGACGCCGAGCATCGCGCCGTTCTGGAAGGTGTCATGGAGCGGCTTTCGGAATTCGCTTCAGGGGTGAGTTCCATGGTTGCCACGCTGAGGGCGGTCGGAACGGGAGCTGACCTTCCGTTGCAGTTGCTGGACGAGATCGTGGAAGGTGCGTGGCTTACCGCGAACGAAGTCATGCGGTTGCTGGCAGTGCAGCCAAAGCTAGCAGCCACGATTGAACCGCCGGCTTGGGCTGCGCTGCCGGAAAATACCGCCATGGTGGGCGAAAGCAGTGCAGCGCGCAGAAAGGGCAAAGGAAGGCGCGCAGCGGCCGCAGGCGAGGGGAGTTCGACGGCCCGCCCGCCCGAGCCGCAAGTCGCCAGGCTCGATGCGGCCACGGCCCGAACCGGCAAGGTTATCGTGCTCTCGGACCTCGGTACCAAAAAACTCGCGACCGCGGAGGAGGCACGCGCGAGGGCGTCAACCTCTGCTACCGAGCACCTCCAGATGTGGCGGGCTCCGCCCTCCAGGAAAGCACTGGCGGGATTACTCGAGCGACTGGACGAGCTGCTGCAATTTGATCTGCCGGCTCAGCAAAGTGCCGTCTCGCAAGCGCGCCAGATAAAGCCCGAGGACGCCGACCACGTCTTGGATCTCGTCATTAGGCGCTTGCAGACGCAGGCCGCCGAGATTGAGGCCTGTGCAGCCGCGCTGGAGGAGCCTCGCCGACGTGGCCTGCTCACGCCTGCGCAAGTGCCCGAAGTGCACGAAAAAATACTCCGGCTCAAGGCGATGTCGTCTGAGGTGCAGGGACAGGCAAACTCATTGAAAGCGCGGAAGGCAGCAATCACGAGCGATTGCATGAAGACGTACCCGTTTCCATCGCAAAAGTATCTCGAACAGTTGCGCGTGGCGGGGGAACTGGACTCAGTGGGTCCGCCGCAAGCGTTGAAGGGAGAGCCAGGTAAGCTATTCGAGATCAAGCTGCAGCCCAAGGCGCTGCGCACCGGCGCGATGCCAAGACCGATGTGGGTGCACATCCATACCGAGCGGCCGGTTTATGCCTCGCAATTGGCAACGCTGGGCGATCGCGAATTCGCCGCCTGCCACGTGAAGTCCAACGAACAGCGCGGATACAATCAGCATTGGCAGAACGCTCGAGCCGCCGAGGGTCACGAGAATGTCGTGATCCACCGCGGCAAGCTCACTGCTGGGTTCTGTAGGTCCTTGTTGAGCACCGCTGCTGGCCGGCCGTGGCAGCCACTTCCCGATCCGGAGCACGTTTCAGCGCAGATGGCTCGACTGGGGATCTAGTGAGCTGGTTGCCGTGCGGCGGTGAGCCGTTCAGTGGCAGCGTTCGTGCCTCCAGACCGGCGCGGCGGATTGCTTGAGCAGCGCCGAGCCCATCTTACAAAAGGATGAAGCCCGGGAGAGAACTCGCCTCACGGCAGGGTATCAGCCCGCGGTGGAGGGATTGTCGGTTGTCCCACAAGCAAGCCGCCATTCCGGGCTGTGGCGAACATCGGCACCCATGCGAGAAGTTAGGCCGCTGAGTGTGCAGACGGAAAACATGTACCTGATGCAGGCGGCGATCCGCCCGGATGTAACAGTGGCTTTTCGCCTCTTTGCCCGCGGCAAACTGGCGCGCAAACCCTCGGCGGATCTTCAACGGATCGCAGATGGTTCGGTGGCACGGGAGCTGAGCATCATGGCCGCTTTGACGAATCAAGCCGGGCGGTGCACAATAACGCCGCCTGTTTGCTACTTTTGCATAAGGCTACGACGGTCCCAGCATCAAGCCTCCTTGGCCCCCAAAGATGCTGGGGCTCGTCGTTCTTCCTTGAGCGTCTCTGCAGCCCAGGCCAACAAGACAATGGGTAAGCGATCTTCGCAGTCTTCTCACTCGCTGATGAACATCGCGCGCCCAAGTGTGACGCAGGCGCGTTCGGGAAGCGCATGTGCGGGACCATGCAAACCGACTGTCGCCTTGCTCGGACGATACAAGCCGGATTCGAGAAAGCGCTGTACTCGAGTGCTCCCAGACATGCATCGACCACTCCGCGGCTCCTCCAGCGTTCGATCATGAAGCAGATTGCAGGTTCCGAGCGGGCTAACATTGAGCCGTACGGTGATGTCCGGACTTATCCATTCCCTAGATAGATCTGATCGAGAAAATCAATTTTACCGCTTACAGCGTCGTCATATAGACCATCGAGGACGGTTGGGGCTAACCTAGGGAAGCGATTACTCGAATGAAAAAGTCTGTGTTAGTGACGGCGAGCGCCCTCGCGCTTGCAACGACGGCGGTGCCTCCTTTTGCTGCAAAAGTTGCCGCGCAACCGGTTGCTGGCAGGGTTGAAGTAGCCGATACATCATATCCTCAGTGCGCGGACGACCCGTTGGATGGTATCTGCGACCTGTTCTTTTGTTTGACCGATCCCTCGTGCGTGCGACACTGAGGACCGAAAACAAGTCAAGCAGAGAAGTCGAGCCTCGTGCGGCCGCTTGCTCCGACAGCGGCCGCGTCCTCATGCGAGTTACACTGGCATATGGTGCAAGCGGCGCCATTTTGTTCTCTAAGATGATCAAGCGATTGCTCGCTTCCAGCCAGTCGGTGACTACCGCAAATCGCGCAACCGCCGCATCGGCGAAGGTTGGGTGAACGGGAAAGTCGTTTTAGACAGCACGCTGTGTTTCGACGCGAGCCCGCGCTCGATCTAAAACTGGTCGAATTATCAGGATCTATTGCTTTTCCATGCCACGCCCATAGCGCCCTTCGGTTCGATGGTTCGCATTGATTTCGGACGTCATGGATGTCCATTGTTCCGGCAATACCTAGGGTAGCCGTCGTGGCGTTACGAAGGCTCGTTTATGGTTAGGTGTAAAATTGAGTGGAGCCGTCTCCGGCATCATGAGCATGGCAAAGAGCCCGGCCGCGCTAGCGAAAAGCATGTACCAGGCGGGCACGAGCGCGCTCCCGGTAAGGTGGATCAGCCAGGTGACGATCGGCTGAGCTGTGCCTCCGAAAATCGCTATCGCAAAAGCATAAATCGTCGCGAAGGCGCCACCACGAATGTTCCTGGGCAAACCTTCGGCCATGCTCACGTAGAAGGCGCTATACGGAATCGTTCCGATCAGGGTGAGGACGCCGAGACCTCCTAGAAGTGCGAAGGCACTGCGGCTCTCTGCAATCCACAAGAATACCGGATAGGTCATCAGCAATGCAGTGACCTGCGGCCATATCATGATCCGACGACGACCTGCGCGGTCGGCGAGCAGGCCGCCCAGCAGTGCCGTAGCAATTCCGACCACATTGCTGATGAGCATGGTACCAAAGGCGAGCGGCGCGGAAACGTGGAGGGTGTTCATCGCGTAGGTGGTCATATATCCCGTAACATAAGTAGTGATCGTGCAGCTGGCCAAGATGACAATCCCAAGCTCATGATGCGGCGATCGGCACTCGATTGGTCTCCAGGCTGGGCGACCAGAACGTGCGCCTCGGGCCGGTGCAACGTTTCGGGTAAGACGCTCCGCAACCAAAGTCCAAACGGCAACGTAGCGGCGCCGAGCGGCAGCGCGATCCGCCATCCGTACGCATTGAGCGCTTCGCTTGTCATGGTGAGCGAGAGTATTTCTCCAACCAACGCTCCGGCCGTCGCAGCTATCTGCTGGCTCGCGGGCTGAAAGGAGACAGCAAGACCGCGCGCGTCAGCGGGGGCCGCTTCCATCAAGTAGGCGGTCGTCGGACCCACTTCACCTCCGAGAGCAAAGCCTTGCAGCAAGCGTGCGAAGACGGCTAGTGACGGCGCGGCAAGTCCTATTGTCTCATACGATGGCGTGATAGCTAACAATAGGACCGCGGCACTCATCATGGTAAAGCTGGCGGTCATCGCGGGCCGTCGGCCGGCCCGATCCGAATACGAGCCGAGTACGATGGCCCCGATCGGTCTGGTCACAAAACCTGCGCCGAAGGTTGCGAGTGACAGCATGAGGCTAGCGAACGCGTCGGTTGCCGGGAAGAACGCTTGGCCGATCTGTATCGCGAAAAAGCTGTAGGTCCCGAAGTCGTAGAATTCGAGAATATTGCCGATGGTTGCGCCCAACACGGCGCGGCTCGTCAAGCGTTCGTCTGCGGGATCGAGGACCGGCTCCAGCCTCTCTCGAGTAGATTGCCTCGACATCCTCGACCTAATCTGAAGCGCGATCCCTGACCCAAACATTCTTTAACACTCAAACTTGGCCTCTCGATGACGAAGCCGCCCATGTCTGAATTCGTAACGAACTTCAGCTCACTCCCTGCGGAGATCTTCAAGAGGCCTTTGTTCTCGTAATAGAAAGGAGAGCTTTATGGATCCGAACCCGATCGACAATGCCCGTTCACCAGAATCACCAACGGCGCACGTCTGGACACAAGAAGATCATGATTTGTTCAGTCAGATCATGAACGAAGCGGGACCATCATCATCTGCCGCACTTGAGGAAGCGGTAGATGTCTCATTCGCCGCTCCCCGGAGATTCTCACACGGTTCGCAAATCGCGCCTGACTTCATGGTCGAGAGGCTGGTCCACCAGGGTCTCTTGCCTGACTCGGACCAGCCGACGATGACCTATGAAATCCGAGGTCACCGCTACACGGCCGGTTTGGATGGGTCCAATCGCGTTCTTCTTGTTCATAACCCTGCGGAGGACCAAGTGGTTGGGGTCGGCCGGGCAGGGGTACCGGACTTCGGAGCATTCTTCACGGAGCACCGGCGCTTCGGAACGCCGCTACCACAGCAATGGGCCACACCTGCCCTGATGGACAAGCTGCGCGAAGAAGGTTTCATGCCGACCGCTAATAACCCCAGAACAATCCAGCTTAACGGACGGGCCTACAAAGCCGAATTAGCCGAAGGAGGGTTCGTTAAGCTTACGCGGGTATGAGACGCAACCCGACGGTGAAGCGATCGCGCCGGACTGGAGTCCTGCGGTCACTTCGGGTCTCCTTACCTGGATAAACGATTCACCGCTTAGCAGTGGATTGCTCGCGCCGCCAGTGGGTACGCATCATCGGACCCGCTGGCGGCCCACGATGCACGGTCATCCTGGCCACTTCGTCTGGGTGGTGCCGCACCTGTCATCCGGGCTGCAATATTGCCCCCCGTATTGCCTCACCTGAGGATGTTACTTTCGCTTGACCGATGTAGCTCCGGCTGTCGGCCAGTCCGAGGTTGCACCATAGCACGCAGAATCGGAGGACTGGGGGACGTCGGGGAATGCCCATTACACGCGGCCAGCGTCGCACCTTTAGCCGTGCGCGGGATGATTGTCTCGGCTGCTTTGCGTCTGATCAATCCCAACAAGCGCTGCACGATGGTGTGCTGCGGCGGGCCGAACTGTCCGAGGTGTTGTTCAGCGAGGCAGAGACTTGCCAGCGCGCTCAGACGGGGCTTGGCCGCCAAACCAGCGCTCGATGTCGGCTGGGTTCGCGCAAGTTGGGCCGCGAAACCGGTGACCGTGGAGGGCACTCGGAAGCGGCGTAGTTTTTGCCGGTGCGAGCCTACATAGTCTTGGCGGACGCGGAGGTATTCTTAAGGAGGTGTCAGCAAAGGTCGCGTAGCCGCAACCGACCGTCGCAGGTGGCGCAGTCGCTTTGCGTAGCAGTGGGATTGCGCGAGCGTATTTATCGGATGGGAGTCCTGTCAATTGGCCCTACCAGATCTGGGCGTTTTGCAAGCAGTACCTCCACCGTAGGGTCACGGTAGATCGCATGCACATAGGCGTGTGCAGCCAGCTTCGAAACGCGGAAAAGAGCGCATGACGAACATCAATCTTAGCTACCTGTCCATTTAATGCACGCGCACAGCGAACCATCGCCGATCAAAACACGAAATAGAGAACGCTGGCCGAGACGTCGAGGTTTCCAGATGATACGAGGAATGAAGCCGAGGGCGCGGATGGTCGTAGCAATAAGGCGCGCGCTCGCCATGTGCGATCTCGACCGGTGCTGCGCAATCTGGTGGCTCTATCGTCTCCATTTCGGATTCACCGGCGACGTGATGTTGGGGCTCGCCGCGGTCACGCTTGCTCAGGAGAGATCCCGCTGCGGAATTTAGGAATCGTGGCGTCGAGCGCCTTCCATACGGGCTCGGCCGCCGAACCTGCCGCAGGTTACGCGTTCGGCTGGCGGACAAAGGCGTTGCTCAACGCCAATCGCCTCAAGTCTATCCCAGCCAACAGGCCGCAAATCGGGCGGCCTTCGCGGGGCACTGATGGTGCCGGCGAGGCCGCGAAGATCGAACTTGTGGTCGCACTTCACACCTAAAGTCGAAACTGTTGACGGATGATGCTGCCCATAGCCGAGTTGCGAGTGGCCGAACGGTGCCATGAGCAAGGCGGCCGCTGCGCAACATGCCGCCCTTACTAAGAGCCGATTGTCAGGTTTGAGACGGATGTCCAAAAAGTCGACACTTACATGGGTTGGAAACGACTGGAGAACCTCCAATTTTCAAGCGGCACGCTGCTTGCTCCATCGAAAGCCAGCGGACGCAGTTCCCGCATGCCCGCTCTTTGAAGCCGAGTATGCATCTTCCGAATGCTTCCACTCACTAGCAAGACGCCCAAGTCCGGCTGGCTAACTTCGGGACAACTCCCATGAAAAATTCGCTTTTTCTCGCAGCGTCGCTATCCATGAGCTGTTTGATGGCCGCGGGACTGTCCCAGGCGCTAGCGTCTGCGAGCGGGGCTGAGGATCCTTTTCTTTGGCTTGAGGAAATCGAAGGGCCGCGCGCATTAGCTTGGGCTCACACCGAGAACGGCAAGACACTCAGTGCGCTCCAATCTGATCCACGTTACCAGCGCTTCTACGGGGAAGCGCTCCACGTTCTTCAGGCCAAGGACCGGATTCCGTACGTCTCATTGGGACAGCGCGGTCTCGATAATTTCTGGCAGGACGAGAACCAGGTGCGCGGCGTCTTGCGGCGTACGACGCTTGAAAGCTATCGAACCCAAAGCCCACGATGGGAGACCATTCTCGACGTGGATGCTCTGGCGGAGGCGGAGAAAAAGAACTGGATTTATAAAGGGGCGAGCTGCCTTCCGCCCCAAGAGCGCCTGTGCTTGCTCCACCTTTCAGAGGGCGGAAAGGACGCTGTGTTCGTCCGGGAGTTCGACGCAGTTGCCAAAACCTTCGTCTCGAACGGCTTCGAACTTCCCGAGGGAAAACAGCAGGTCACTTGGGTAAACAGCGACACGGTCCTAATTGCACGCGATTGGGGCGAAGGGACCATGACGCAAGCCGGTTACCCTTTCGTTGTGAAGGAGCTCAAGCGCGCTCAGTCGCTCGCGGAAGCACACGAGGTCTTCCGTGGCGAGCCGACCGATGTCGGGGCCACTCCATTCGTGCTGCGCGACAGTGAAGGCAGGATCCATGCGACCGGCGCCGTCCGCAGCATCAGTTCGTTCGAGCATGAGTATGTTCTCTTTGGGTCCAAGCCGATTAAGCTCAATCTGCCAAAGAAGGCGACCATCGGGGGCATCGCGAGTGGTCGCCTGCTGGTGACGCTAAACGAAGACTGGATGGCACCGTCCGGAGACACCCCCTTCTCAGCCGGCTCGATCATCTCGTATGACCTGGCCGAATGGAAGCAGGATCCGCTGCGCGCCAGACCCACGTTCGTTTTCAAGCCTGGGCCTCGACAAGCGCTCAGCGGATTCACCGCCACAAGAAACTTGTTAATCCTAACGATTCTCGACAATGTTCAGAGTAGGGCGTTCGTCTACAAGTACCATCAGGGCGCCTGGCAGGCCACGCCGATCCCGCTTCCAGAGAATGCGAGTGTCGGTCTGGCTGCGGCATCGCATGAAACGGACGAGGCGATGTTCACCGTCTCCAGCTTTCTTAGCCCGACGATGCTCTGGTACTTCGACGCCGCAACCGAACGCCTTGAGACACTGAAGACGACACCTCCTAGGTTCGACGCCTCGAGACTTGTCGTCGAACAGTTCGAGGCAATCTCGCGCGATGGCACCCGCATTCCTTACTTTCTGCTACGACCCAAGAGCGCAAGGTTTGACGGATCAACTCCAACGCTTCTCTATGGCTATGGTGGGTTTCAGACTCCGCTCATCCCCTCTTACGCGGGCCTCACCGGACGACTCTGGCTCGAGCAGGGCAACGCGTATGTTGTCGCGAATCTGCGCGGCGGGGGTGAGTTCGGGCCCCAATGGCACCAGACTGCCCAAGGAGCAACGAAGCAGCGCACATGGGATGATTTTATCGCCGTCGCGGAGGACTTGATCCGGCGCAAAATCACTTCTCCCCGCCGGCTGGGCGTAGTCGGCGGTAGCCAAGGAGGCCTCCTGGTAGGGACCGCAATCACCCAACGACCCGAGCTCTTCAATGCGGCCATCTTACAGGTTCCGCTGTTCGACATGGTTCGGTTCACCAAGCTGGGCGCCGGAGCCTCCTGGATCGGCGAGTATGGCGATCCCACCATTCTCGAACAGCGCAAGTGGCTCGAGGCCTACTCGCCCTATCAGAGGTTGGTGCCAGGCAAGACCTACCCGGCCCCCTTCATTCTCACGTCCACCAAGGACGACCGCGTGCATCCAGCGCATGGTCGCAAGGCAGCGGCGAGGCTCGCTGCGTTGGGCCAACCGTACCTCTACTATGAGAATACCGACGGGGGGCATAGCGCCGCCGCCAATCTCATTGAACAGGCACGCCGGATCGCTTTAGAATATACTTATGCATTCCGGCGGCTTGTTGATGAGTGATGTCGAGGACTAAGATCTACTTCAACGATGATGCTTGGCGGACGACGTTATCGGCAGCGGCGTCAGCAAGCCCGTCTTTGCTCATTCTCCGCAGACTATGGTATGTCCCTGGGGATGAATCCGAGCGATCAGCTACGCCCTCAGTCTCGCCTATCAGTCCGGGTAGGTCACTCAAGGCCGATTTCTCGTTAATACCCCGTCGTCCGAGAACAAGGGTCTAAGCGATTGAGCGAGAGTCTATTTTTCGGATTCGAGACGGCTTGAGATTGCAGGGATTGGGGGATAGAGGCGGTCAAACCCTGCAATTTCGTTTGTGGATTGAACGAAGCCGCTGCCGCGGCGTGAGGGGCAAGGTGGCGTAGATCGCCTCCTGGCTGAGAGGATGTGGGTGT
>NZ_JCAMOP010000092.1:0-10813 GCF_059512345.1 Bradyrhizobium sp. Unk1 | reverse complement strand
CTCTCTCCTCAGCTATCCGAGGAGGGGGCAATTCCTCGTGACGCTGAGGGGGCAGTTTTCCATGGCGCGCGACACTTCATCGGCGACAGCAGGACGGAGCCCATCTGAGCAACGCATGATAACATTGACCGGATCGCAGGTTCGATCGAGCGTGAGCGCTCAAGACTCCGCGAGTGTCGCGCCCATCAGTTCCTTTCTCCGTAGCCGCCCGGATTGTCAATTTTTTGAACACGGTGTTCTACTGGAGGAACACCGGCGGAGGGATTTCATACTTAAATGGTTTTTTCGTAAGATTCCGGTGGCGAGGCCGCGGGACTGTATCGTCTCGTGGCCTCATTCATTTTCGCAGTTGAACGCGGACAAGTCCCTCCGGACCGAAGTCGATCTCGCTCCCCACAATTATCAGCGCTTCCACCGAGGCTTCGCATTCAGGCGCGCCAGACTCGGCGCTTTGGTTGGATCATTTCTGCGCGTTGGGCTAACCCTGTTGTCGCAGCCCACCCGGACGAACGGGGATAGCGGATCCGACAAGCGACCGTGATACCGAAACTGGTCCGTAGTCAGCCAGGACCAGGAAGCGTCGGACAATGTTGGCGTCGATCGTCAGCTTTCAGACCAACGTCGACAACTTGATCATACAGCCCCGCTACGACGCGCCTGCAGAACCTCCGAGTCTCGGTTCGGCACGGCCCTTGCTCCGTTCGGGTCAGCATCACCTATTCCTCCAGATGCGGTGATGCGGTGGTGTTAGGGGCGGACTCGGCGCCGCGTCGCCGCTAGCGTCTGGTCCGTCCCGCTGGTGCTGTGAGGCGATATGAAACAGGATCTTCGACCGGTGACCGGATTCGGTCACGCTCGCTGCCGCCATGTCCTACGCGGGCACGAACGCGAAGGGGGTAAGGACCGAATCAATGTCTCCCTAAGCCACGGTAGACGAGACCGCCATGCCCGCGAGATCTTTGCTCCGCGCAAGTTAGGAAAGTGTACCCGCAGCTCGAAGGCAGCCGCGCAGGCATAGCTCGCGACTGGATATCGTCGCGTAAACGTCAATGTACGATCCTCCAATCTCGACAAGCTAGAGCAAAGATGCAGACTGGAACGGTAGTTTCGTACAGTGTTGAAAAGGGCTGGGGCTTCATAAGGCCTGATGATCGCACCGGCGAGGATTTGTTCGTGCACATGTCCGAACTACGCAACTGCACAGGTACCGATCTGGTGCCGGGCACGCGCGTGACGTTCGATCTTCGCTTCAACAAACGGCGCTCAAAGTACAGAGCTGCCGAGGTCAGGTTGATCGATTGAAGTGCCGAAGCGGGTGTTCAAGATTGTTCAAACAGAGCAAAGACGGCGAGTTCGGCCCTTGCAAGCGTTTATGCCGGGTAAGGCAAACGCAGCCGACGTCTTCCGAACGCAGCACTCCAGTAAAATCTGTCCATTCGGCTGAGTACAGATTTCACTCGGGCACTCACGGGAATGGATCAGAAACTTCTTCGCGTTGGCTTCTGTAGGGAGATATGAGGGCCGCCGCCAAGCGAACAACCGTCGTCACGTTGTGCCGGCCGCATGTCATTTCTCCCGGGCCACACTCTCTGCAATGATAGAAGTTTTCGAACCTGGATCGCCCTCCAATAATACTTCCTTACGGGACACAGATTGTAAGACCAAACATCATCAAGAGTCACAGGTTCGAGTGATATGCCAGGTCCTCAGCTGACAATGACGCTTCGCAACATTCAGACAAAATCCATTACCGCTATTGGCGAATCCGTCGGCCTTGCCCAGGAGAACAAGAAACGAAACCATGCGTATCCAATATGGATGCCCGCACCACTCGCTTTGCGCGAGTCGATTTCCGCAATGACGATCGTGTCTTTGGCATTAAAGACGAGGATCGACTATTGCATATGTACGTGATCGGGAAGACCGGCACTGGCAAATCCACGTTGATCGAAACGATGGCCCTGCAGGATTTGGCGCGCGGAAACGGCTTTGCGCTCATTGATCCGCATGGCGACCTTGTTGCCCGCATCGCTTCGCGCATTTCGGCAGCGCATGCCGATAGGGTAGTGTACCTCGACGCAACCAACCCAAATCAGCCATACGGTTATAACCCTCTTCGTCACGTCAGCGGAGATCGTATTGCTCTCGCGGCTTCCGGCATGATGGATGTCTTTAAGAAGATGTGGCCGGACGCATGGGGCGTGCGTATGGAGCACATCTTACGGAATGTTCTGATGGCTCTCTTGGAGCAGCCTGACGCTACGCTCCATGACGTGCTGCGCATATTCTCCGACAATGAGTTTCGTAAAAGAACCGCCAAATCCCTCCGGAATGAGACCGTTCGGACGTTTCTGCTCAATGAGTTCGAGCGCTTCTCATTTGGCTACCGCGCCGACGGCACCGCGCCGATCCAGAACGAGGTCGGAGCGTTTCTGGCTGACCCGCTGCTCGATCGGATATTAACGGCCCCGAAGAAGATTTGCACATCCGCCGGATCATGGACGAAGGCAAGGTTCTCTTGGTCAATCTGGCGAAGGGGCACATTGGGGAAGATAGCTCGTCGCTCCTTGGCGGGTTGCTCGTCACAACGATTGGCCTGGCTGCCTTTAGCCGAGCCGACACTCCACAAGACAAACGTCGGGACTTCTTCGTCTACGTCGACGAGTTTCAGAGCTTTACCACGGTCGCGCTGGCGAACATGTTTTCCGAGCTTCGCAAGTATCGCGTCGGCTTCACCGTGGCGCATCAATATCTAAACCAGCTTACCCCTCAGGTACGCCATGCAGTTCTCGGCAACGTCGGCTCTATCATCTCATTCCGTGTCGGCGTCGAAGATGCTCCATATCTCGCTCGAGAATTCCAGAGCCGGTTTTTGGAAATCGACCTCTTGAGGCTGCCGAACTACCGCATCTATCTCAAGCTTATGATCGATGGAACGCCATCAATACCTTTCAGCGCCGCGACGCTTGAGCCGATATAGGGACATTTGCCAAACTGGCATAATCCCGTGTCTACCTACGGTTTTCGCCTGAAGTACGATCGCGCTCGGACATTGTTCTTTCCGGCGCCAATTCGGATGTCGGTAGCGAGACGGAGGATCGATCTGTTGCTGTTTTGAGGACACGGCGCAGCTCCGCCTCGCTATCCGGCACCCGAATGGCTCGGGCCGGTACCGAGGAGAAATCAATGTCCACCATTGCACTATCCCACAAGGCCGAAAAGCTGATGAGGCTTTGCGATCTCGAAGGTTTCGAGAGTCTCGAAGATCTTCTGTTGGCAACGGCTCTTAAGGATGCCGTCTGTCCTGCCATCTGCATGACAGAGGGGTGCGACCACACAGCAAAGATGGAGCCAGACCAGGATGGGGCGTTCTGCGAGGAGTGCGGCGGCAACACCCTCGTATCGGTCCTTGTGCTCGCCGGCCTGATGTAAGAGGCCGACCATGCGAGTTCGAAACCACTATCACTGCGCAGAATGCGGGCGCGAGTGGCCGGACGTGTGGTCCGCACAGTGTGACGATGATTGTCCGCACTGCGGCGCGCGTCACATGTCTCCGTACAGAAGCGAAGATGCGACGGAGAGCGACGATGAGTGATATTGCCAGCGCCGTCACCTTGCGTCGCATTCGAGTGCTTAACGACTTCTTTCGTGCGACCCTTCTGGGCGGCAAAGTTGTCGTCACTGCCGGGGTGGCAGCTCTGCCACTCGACGTGAAAGCTCGCGCCCTGATTCAGGTTCAGAGCTTCGCGGACTTCAACGCGGACAATGATCCGCATGACGAGCACGACTTCGGTGGCTTCGAAGTCGCGGAAAAGAAGTTCTTTTGGAAAATCGACTACTACGACGTTCTCTGCGAGTTCGGGGCAGAAGACCCAGCCGACCCCGAAAAGACCACGCGTGTTCTCACGATCATGCTTGCCCAAGAGTATTGAGTAATAGGATGCTCCCTTGTTGCCCCGCGATTTGCGGGGCATTTCTTTGCCCTAGCGGGCCGCCGCCGCTAACCCGGGCTCGCCGGTCCTGCTTTCGGGGTCGGTCATTTCGACGCTCTTAGACTTCCTTTGCTCAGGGTCGAAGTTGAACGCGCGATCAACTCCAGAGCGCGGTCCACGTCTTCGGACCGACAATTCCGTCGACCTTCAGCGGATTGTGATCGAAATCAACGTGGGATGCTTGGAATGCCTTCACCGCAGCCTCAGTGTGCGGACCAAAATCGCCGTCTACGGCCCCAGGATCAAGTTGAGGATCCGCGTAGGATTTGAGGATCTCCTGAAGCAGCCTCACACTGCTGCCCTTTGAGCCCTTCTTGACCGTTTCTGGCGTGAGCCTAAACCAAGTCTGCTGACCCACAATGCCGTCGACTGTTAGGGGAAACGAGAACGCCCAGAAATGCCCTACGGATCGATCCGTTTGATAACGTCTGACCGCGTTTAGGGTCACGGGTCCGAAGACCCCGTCCTCTGTGCCGGGAGGAAGATAACCTCGCTCAATCAACGCCCTTTGCGCCCTCTTTACTGCATCACCTTTCGAGCCAAGTTTGATGATAGGTTCGGCCATATCGATTATTCCCTAATTGCGTGGTGCACGATTGGTTTGCGGCGGCTAACTCGCGTGTAGATGCGCCTTTAGTATCGTAGCCAACCTAGGAAGTTGGTCACCTGCTGAATCTGGTGGGGTCTGTGCTGAAAATGGCCCGTACAACCCGACAAGCATTTCGGCCAAGCCGTAGGATGGGCTTGCGCGGAGGCTTAGTGGTGAACCTTCAGCCTGATGAGACCAAGGCCGACACTCCGGGCCTTTATTGAGACGGTCTCTCTGCCTGGGCCACCGCGGCGTCCAAGTTGGCATTCACTGATGCCGGCAGCTCGTTGGTGCCATCCTCAGCATCAACAGCAGCGACTTCATTAGACCGGCGGGACTGATTTTCCTGATTAGTTGAGGTCCACGCCGCTTGAAAATCGCGATATGTCTGCGGCAGAATACTTTCTTCAGGATCGATGCCATGACGAGAAAGCAGCAGAAGCTCGATGCCTTCATCTTTCATAAAGGATTCAAGGAAATTGCGGAGGTGGAGGCATTCGACTTCCCCCTCCCTGGTAACTGCGCGCTCGTGCTTTCGAACTTCACGTCGTGCCAAGCTGCGTTCCGCATCGATCGCAATTATCGGATACGGCCGATCATGGATGACTCCCTTGAGTGGGTGCCTCCCGTGGTATGAGAACTTCGCAGGGAACACTTCCGAATGAGCAGCCTCTGCAAGCAACCAGGCGAGCTCGATGGACAAAGAACAGCGATCCGGCGCGGCATTCTTTGCAGCTCGAAATCCGCTATCGATTTGCTGACCGAGAAAGTCGAAATTGTTCGGAGATGAGTCGGCTTGCAACTCGAACTCCTCATCAATCTGGTCGGATGAACTTGTTTGCTCTGGATCTTTCCCGGCTATCTCAACTGTGACGTTGGGAGCAGGAAAAGCGGCGATCCACCCTGCGCCCTTGACGTCCATATGCTTGCCATCCTGGTCAAGGATCTTTCCGTAATCATCGAGCGCGCCCAAAAAAGCAACTATGCACGCAGACAAATGCTCATAGCTCTGAACTCTGCAGCAAAAAAGAATCTCATCTCCGATGGTTTTCCAGACCTGCGGACCGTTCGTGGCATAGCATTCATAGTCATCGCTTGATCTGAGTGCCCGAGCATAACGACTATCAATGAATATCGGAAACTCGCGATAAAAGTGGCGAAACTTCGTAACCCATTCTTGGTACGGCTCGGGATTTTTGTTGGCGTCAGCCAAGCGAGCTTTGAAGGCTGTCGACCCGACCAGATCGACAGAAAGAAAGAGGCGCAGCCGGTAGTTAGGACATGCCACTAATGGACCAAACCCAACGTTTTTGCGCGGATTTCAGCGGCTGGCAAACTTACGCCGAAGCGCGAAGCGACCATCGGCAAGCTTGCGCTACAGTTCGAATAAGCTGACAAAAATTTGGCCGCGGGCATCAGAAATGCGGCAGCAAACCAATTCGCTTCCCATTCAGCGCGCTGCTGAATGGAATCGTTTTCATTAACCCAACGAGTAGCCTTCATCCCCCCTCCAGGATGCTGCTGAGAGACGAGGGGAAAATGGAGGAACAGATGTCCTAGCTCGTGAGCAATCGTAAATCGATCGCGTCCAGCCGACGTGATGCTCGCGACGAAAATGGTAAACCTGTTTGGGCCCTCGACCGAGATCGACTCTGGAAGCCGTCCTTCGCTCACAACCGGCGTGCGATACTCAATGCGCCCGCCAAGGCGCGCGACGAGCGGCTCAAGGGGATCGCCGGGACCAAAACCAAGACGGTCCGCCACCTGCTCGGCAAACGTATGCACGATCGCTTTTGAGGCGTTTAGGGGGATAGGCGGAAAATAGCTTATCACGGCCCTGCATCCTGTGATTCGGCGAACATATATGGAACGCATTAACAGAATCAACTCATCCGTTGAGGAAAATCTCAAAATTCAAGGCGATGTTCGCTGAACAACTGGATCGGAGGGGGACTATCTGACAGCGGTCGTTGCCCTGTCGACGCGTCAGCGGAACTGACTGTCTCGCGCGCGGGACTTGGCACTCGTCCCTTTCGCCGACCGTCGGCGCTGGGACCCCGATCTTACGCTTATGCTCACGCGGGCACGCCCCTCTTCGTTGTTTCTGACCTCACGGATTTCACTAAGCCTCGATAGGTCTGACGATCGCTGCGGCGAGCTCGCCGGCCGTCGGCTCTTCGGTCAGGGCGCTCCCCGCCGGAGCCAGAGAGCAGGCGCACAGGTACCTGCTCGACGTCTTCTGCGCCGCAGCATCGTTCACTACCTCATCGATCCGGAAACGCCTGCGCAAAATGGCACTAACGCTTACATGGGTCGGATCAAAAGCGCATACGAAAACAAGTCCTTCGACTCGTTGAAGGACTTGCAAAGAACGGTACGAAAGTGGAATGCTGCATACATACAGGAGAGCACTACGGATTGAACGGCAAAGACGCCCAACGAAGCACTTGCCGATTACAAGACCTAAAGCAGTTTGAAAGGTAAAATCATACACGAGGTGGTTAGCATGGAACCCGATATTGGTGAGCCCGTCAGACGACATGAGGTGGTCCCCTTGAAGGAGCCTGTGATCAGTCCAGAACCGCCTGACCTTCCGGTAGTCCCGACCAAGGTACCCGAAAAGGAGCCGACATGAGCTTTACTGCCGGTGAACTTGTCGGCCATCGATATTGGGTTGTCTCTTGGGAAGGGAATCTGTTTGGGCCGCATAGCTGGCGCCATTGGCACCCTCAAGAGCCCATGTCCGGCGGCAACGTGAATCATAGCGGCCACGCCGGCGTGTACGCCCTGAAGACCAGGGACTTGGTCGAGCGCTTCGTTGGGAATGTATCGCTGCGGAGAGAGCTTGCAAGCACTTGGCGGTCCCCTCATCTCCTTCCACCAACCGGCCAGCAAGGGCCAGTTGCTCTTGCAATTGGCTCAGTGTTGCTGTGGGGCACAATCTGGGAGCATGAGTCAGGTTTCCGGGCTCAGTTCGGGCGCGTGCGGGCAATTGATGAATTGCTCATGGGCGAAGAGTTTGAACGGCGTCAAACGGAAGGCGTGCTACTCGAACGGTTACGAAAGAAATACGGTTGCGCTTCCAAGCAAGAGATGGATTGCTGCTGAGCATCTTGGACAAGTTCAACCTCTCGACAGGCAGTTTTGGTAATCGCAATCGGTTGAGAAGCTTTGCTAAGTGAAGGTCTTCTGTGCATCCTGCTGCACCGTCGCGACGATCAGGTCGGTCCGTTGCTCGGACCGCCACGAAGCGGCCGCGAGACCAGGGACTTTCTTGCAACGCCTACGCCGATATTTCCAGCGGTCGTCGAGGCCAGGCGCCAATACGCGTGCCCGCTAATCACTGCAGACGTGGGAGACAGTACCGACTGAACTGCACAAGATGGCCGACACCGACTTTTAACTAACCACAAAATTCTCCTCCGACTGTCGCAATGGCTGCATGCGGGCAACGGCCCCGCCTCCAGCCCGATCCGCTTCACTGCAAAGCCAAGCGTCTCGAAAAATTCGACCGAGGCGTCGGGTCGCTCGCGACCTTCGCTTCCTTCAGGATTCGACCTTGGGCATCCACAACGCATACGCTCGACAGTTCAAATGACGCGTCAATTCCGGCATAGTTCTCTACGGCTGTCCTCCGTCTCCAGATGCTTGGGCCGACTCAAGTCGTGACCCCGTTTCATCATCTATCGGGAGACAGCCACCATCATCACCACCCCTTGCTCGGAGCACGGCCCATTACGGCATCTAGGAGAAGTTACATCAACCTTACTGTAACCTTCGCCTTGCCTCCGTTGTTTGGGTAAAATGCATCGTATACCCACGGCAGTCCGATCACGGCATCGTTCACGTACAGGAACAGCTCGCCGCTGCGCTCAGCCTTGAAGGTCGCCTTGTACGTTTGCGGCATCGTATTCGGCAGCGGGACCGGATCAAGGAAATACTCGTCCACGCCGGTGTTGCCGACCCGCGCGATGATGCGGTACCAGGGCCTGACATGATGCGGCGAAGGAAAATCGCGCCGCGAAACTTCCACCGATTAGCAAGCTCTACGGTAGAGGTCCGGAAGCCCGCTGGCGTCATCGGTCGCCCATCGTCAGTCCAGGGCTCGGTGACGGTGATCCTGACCTCATAGGAGCGCCCCGAAAAGACCTTCAGGCCTGTCGGCGCGCAGGCCGGCGCGTTCCAGCGTAAGCGTAGCTCTGAGGCCCATCTGATCGGCGCTTGACGTCTATTTTGAGCGCGTGGTGTGCCGGCGCGGCTTCCATATGTCGGACAACGCATTGACAGCGGCCTCAAGCGCCTTCCGGTCGACGACGTTGGGATCGAACTGGTCCGGGCCCCAAAGGCGCATATGTTCGTGCTCCGCATGGGTGGCGTCGCTGATGGCGTCGAGGTATTCGGCATAGCCTGGCGCACCGCCGACATCTTCGGGAGGACAACGGCCAGCGGCCTCGAGCAAGAACGGAAGTCCCTCCGTTGTCGTGTTGTCGAACCACTTTTCGAGCTTGATCACGTGATCCCAGCTGTCGCCGAAGTCGTAGAGATAATGGATCGTCTTCGCGCCGGTCTCTTGAACGATATTGGAGAGCCGCGTCTTGCGAGCATCGATGGGCTGAGGGCCAAAATCTCCATCGGGATCAGGGATACCCCAACGGCCGTCGCCAGCCAGGAACTCGAAGAGATGGCTATTCGTCCAGCCAAACGCCGCCTGAAGCGTCAGATGCAGCCGATCAAGGCGCAGCGTGAGTGGCACGACAAGGCATCGCATCACCTCCGGTTTCACATCCTTGAGGGTCACCTTGATCCGGACCGCGGTGGTGTTCAGGCTCATGCCGCCAGCCTCGGATCGTGTGCATGCATCGTGTAGATCGACGCCCAAGGGAGCAGTTCGTCCAGTCGCGCCGCAGGCCAGCCATTAACGAGCTTCGCGAGGACGTCGGAGAGCCAGTGCTCGGCACTGACGCTATTGAGCTTACAGGTCTCGATTAACGAAGCTAATACTCCCCAACTCTCGGCACCCTCGTCGCAACCGGCAAAAAGGGAGTTCTTGGCGTTGAGCTTGATCGGACGCATCGCTCGCTCGACCGCATTGGTGTCCATCTCGATGCGCCCGTTATCAAGGTAGAGCGTCAGGCCGTCCCAATGACGCAGCGCGTAACGCAAGGCCTTCGCCGTGTCGCTCTTCTGTGCAAGGTGATCAAGCTTGGCCTCAAACCACTGCTTCAAGGCTGTAGCCAGAGGTCGGGCATGCGCCTGCCTACCGGCACGGCGCTCGGCATCCGATCGGCCGCGGAGCGCTTTCTCGACCGCGTAAAGCTGGGCGATGCGCTCAAGAGCCTCGCGGGCAACCGGAGCTGGCGCAGGCGCCGCCTCGCGCTCGATCTTCACAAACTGGCGCCTCAGATGCGACCAGCAGAAGGCGAGCGTCCCGGACAGGGAGTCCGCACGCGTCTCTCGGGTCATGGTCTTGTAAGCCTGATAGCCGTCGCAATGGATGATGCCGCGATAGCCCTCGAGCAAGCGCAAGCCATGAACGGCCCCACGGCCCGGTGCATAGGCATAGACCACCCCAGGTGGGTCAGGTCCGGCCCAGGGCCTGTCATCGCGCGAGAGCGCCCAGAAGTAGCCGGTTTTGGTCCTGCCGCGCCCCGGATCCAACACCGGTGCGGGGGTCTCATCGACACAGAGCTTCGAAGAGGCGAGCAGAAGCTGGCGCAGACGATGCCACAAGGGCTTCAATTCCTGGGCGGCATACCCGACCCAGAAGGCGAGCGTGGAACGGTCCAGCGCTATTCCGTGCGTCGCCAGCATCTGCGCCTGGCGGTAAAGCGGCAAATGCCAATGATACTTGGCATCGATCACATGCGCGACCAGTCGCTCGGTCGGCAATCCTCCCCTGATCAATCGCTCGGGAGCGGCATGCTGGAGCACGATGCCGTGACAGGCGCGGCAGGCCAGTCTGGGTCGGCGGGTGACGATGACGCGATACTGTGCCGGTACGACGTCCAGCCTCTGGCTCTCATCGTGACCGATCTCAAAAAGGGCGCCTTCGCAGCACGGGCAGTAGGTTGCAGCCGGCAGCAGGGTTTCGACGATGCGCGGCAAATGCTCCGGCAACTGACCACGATTGGCTCTGCGCTCGGCAGCTCTCTTCTCGCATGTTTTGGGATTGGCACGATCTTCGGCTGCTTCGAGAGCCGCGACGGCCTGATCGATATCCTCCAGAACAAGC
>NZ_JCAMOP010000091.1:0-11062 GCF_059512345.1 Bradyrhizobium sp. Unk1 | reverse complement strand
GAGTTGCTTTTGGGGATGCGCTTAATCATCCCGATCAGATCCGGGCGCTCCCTTTGATAGGTGAATTCGGTCGTATCGTGCAGAACAAGAACAGGCCCTTTCGCAGCCGCGATACGTTCCCGCGTCGATTTAAAATGACCAGACAGGATGTCGGCCTCGCTTACTCGTTCATTGGAGAAGAAACGATAGGCCGCCCTGGTATTCGCCCAGTCTTGGCAAACCATCGGAATGCTCTGTCCGATGTCTCCACCAATCTGCTTCAGCAGCATGCGAAATCTCTCGCCAAGTCGAGCGTCCTGGAATTCGCACAGCGCAGCTTCACGATCAAACCAAGTCACCGCGTCAGACGCCAAACGATGGGCGTTCTCATCCCGGGCGCGTGAAGTCAGTCCCATAGAGCACCTCTTCTCGAATCAGGTGCCCATCAAAGAATCACAAGTGATTCTGGCGACTCAAGTTTTTCGGCTCAGTGCACCTCAAAAAATGTGGGTAATCGTAAGACGATACATCCGTGGTTGGTCCTTCTGATCAATGATTGTTGGCGATATCCGCTCAACGCTATGCGGCACGACCGGTGGTCGTATGTCGTATCGGCGCTCAGGATCATGTCTGGAAACTGCCGCGTCACCAGATCACTTGGGAGTTGTGGTGCGCCGTCCGGATCGGCGAGCAATGCCGCGAATGGTCCGCCTAGCTCTTCACTCGCATTCTCGCGATCGATTAGCGGTTGGTCGAACGCCTTGCGATATCGGTCGTATCTGGCGCGGTCACGCTCGGAGAGAGCCGCCACGCGATCGGCTAATGCGTCGAGCAGAATGGCCGCGCGCCAGCCGTTTCATACGCTCTAGTAATGATCCGACGCTGCTCATGCTGCGACCTCGCCGCCATCCAGCGCTAATGGCTTGCTATGCAATCCGGCGGGATGAGCTAGGTGGGTCGATGCGGGCGGCGCCATACTCACGTAGCTTGGACAGATCGCCATGAGGGACACGCCTAAAGACGGCGCGATGGGTTTCGGCTGGGATGGCCCGGCCTCGTTCATCCCAGCGGCGCGCGGGTGATGAACCAGGCGAACATCCCTGCGACCGCCTAGTCCAAACGTAGCCGAATGACGAGGTCGACTACGTTGAAGAAGCGCCGCGGGCACCGGATCGGATGCAGCTTCTGGCGATGGCAAGGGCCAGGTGGGTTTTGCCTGTGCCGGTGCCGCCAACCAGTACGACGTTGCGTTGTTGGGCGATGAAGCCGCCGCTTTGCGGGCCACAGCATCCGCTACCGGCCAGACACGCACTTTTGGCCATTCTCCGGATGCTCGGGCAACGCTTGCGCCCCAGTCAACTACCAACCTTGGGAATTGATGGAGAAGATGGTCACATGGCAATTCTCGTTAATACACCGTCAAGGAAGTCGATACGAAGCTGGGTTTAGAGAATGAAAAAAGTTCTGCTGGGCACGGTAGCCTTCATCGCACTAGCCGCTCCTGCCTCTGCCGCTGATCTGGCCGCGCGACCCTACGTCAAAGCGCCCCCGGCGGTCATTCCAATCTATGATTGGAGCGGCTTCTACATCGGCATCAATGGCGGCGGCGGCTCCGCGCATCAGTGCTGGGACCTGCTCAATGCCGGCGGCGTGATCGTCGCTCCGCCCTTTGCCATGGGGTGCCATAATGCGACGGGAGGCACGGTCGGCGGTCAAATCGGCTATCGCTGGCAAATAGCGAACTCGGTGTTCGGCCTGGAGGCGCAGGGCAATTGGGCCGATTTCAAGGGCTCCAACGCGAACCTTGCTTTTGCAGGCGTCCAGGATGAATCCAAGCTTGATGCATTCGGCCTGTTCACGGGGCAAGTCGGCTATGCCTGGAATAACGTGCTGCTTTATGTGAAGGGTGGCGCGGCGGTTGTCCGCGACAAATACCGGGTCTCCGATTTTGCGACTGGGCTGACCATCGACAACGGCAGCGAAACCCGTTGGGGCGGCACGGTAGGAGCGGGCCTTGAATTTGGCTTCGCTCCGAACTGGTCCATCGGCGTTGAGTACGACCACCTGTTCATGGGGCATCGGGACGTAGACTTCTTCTTTTCAACAGGAATCGTAGGTGTTCCGGTGGGCGCTTTTGCGGGGACTGCCCGTATCGGTCAGGACGTCGATATCGGTTTGGTCCGCGTGAACTACCGCTGGGGTGGCCCGGTCGCCACGACATATTGATCTTCGCCAGAACGGAAGCGTTCCTTCACACGGGGGACGGGCAGCCGGATAATCTTGGCGCGCTGCTCGTATCTCAAGCTAGCAATCATTGTTTTAGATCATTTCCAGAAACTACGTAAGGATCGGAATAGGCGGAGACGATGCGCTGGTCTCGCAGTCTTGATTTTTCTTCCTCCTTCAGGTGAAGCACGAGGGCACATCGCAAAGACGCGCAACCATCCCTATGCTCAGGCGGTGATCGCCGCGGGCTGGATTACCTTGTTCTTCGGCTTTGCCCTCTGCCCACTCGCCTTCATCTGGGCCTATGTCGAGGTGCCGGCTCCTCGAAATACGGGAGCCTCGTGATGGGCGTCCCGATCATCAACACTTTCGTTGTGCGGCTGCTCTTGCTATTCCTCTTCAAGATCGCTGCGGTTCAACGTATTCTGGAAGCTTTCGCCTTCCCTGGTCAGCCTGCCGGCCTTGCTCGGTCTCCTCATCCCGGGGCTCGGTCATCGTAGTGCGCAACGCGGTCTCTGGGGCGGCTATGCCCAAACCCAATGCGACTTGTTGGTAGTGTTCTAACAGCCGCTACAGAAATATCATGAGAAGCGATGAACCATATACTTGGCCTGCTCGTCGTAGCTAGCAAGCTTCTCGTTCACTTGCGGGTCTTCCAGCGTCTGGAAGCTATTCCTCTCCCAGAACCTCGTTGAGCCGTTCACAGCAACCAGGGAAACGTTTGGAAGGTGCGCGCGCCTAGCGTGGCTAATCAGCTTGCGCACAACCTCGGACGCTGCGCCGCCAGACCGCGCCTCGGGCAATAGCGCGATATCGTGGATATAATATGTGGATGCGGCGTCGGGTACGGATTTTAGAAGGACATTGAGAGCGGGTGGCTTTTGAAGTGCCAAGGATGGATGAAATATAGCCAGCAGCACCAATCGCCTCGCGCTCAAGCACGAAGCATCCGGCGGGGTAAAGCCGAAGCCGCTCCGAGAATACGGCCTCATCCTCAGGGTAATTGAGGTGAACGCGATCTACGATCGCGTTCACAGATGGAAGATCTTCGCACTCCATTGCTCGCCAAGGCATGCAATGCACTTTCAGTGATTTATTAACCGCTGTTCACTAGCATCAAATGCTGGCGGGCAACAGTACACGCCCTGACGCTCGGCTGCTCAATCCGTGAGCGGAACAGACTCTAGTCCTTTTGTCCCGAGGTCGTATGCGCCGTATAGATGGGCCGATTCGAGGCCCTTGGGGAAAGAGGAGCAGAACTGCTCAAAGTCGCGGAAACCTTCATTGCCAATCCCGAGCCAAGCCCCTGCCAGGGGGGAGGAGTAGAGACTCGACGGGAAGCACCTACAGCGGACATCGCCGGGTGAAGGGATAGTCCAGACCACGAACGCCGGAAGGGTGACAGGCGACGCGATCGGATCATGAAGCGTTTCAAATCGTCCCGTCAGGCTCAACTTTTCTGTCAGTTCATGATCAGGTCGCGAACCTTTTCCACATCCTCTCTCTCGGAGCCGTCACTGCCGACTTCCGTCGTGCTTCGCGCGAGCGAGCCTTTGCGACTTGGCGCGAGATCTCCACGACAAGCGCTCGCCGAACCTCGACCTTGGGGCTGCTCCAATTCGTTAACTTGACGGTGCCGCCTTGACGAATCTCCGCGAGCGGCGCCTATATGTAGCCCGTCACGGGTCTTCCATTCCCGCATCTCGTAGGATGGAAGCTAAGAGGGAACCCAGTGCGCCGGCAACGGCTATTCCGAGGCTGCCCCCGCAACTGTAAGCGGCGAGCGGTTGTCATCATGGTCACTGGCGCGACAGCGCTGGGAAGGCCGACAGCCGCAGCGACCCGCGAGCCAGGAGACCTGCCGCGACAGAACGAACGTCCTCGGGCGGGGTGCCCCGGTGGGTTGCTTGCAACTGGTGATATTTGCCCGGTCTCCTCGCAAGTCGTCCGCACGGCCCCCCAGCCTCAAACATCGCGGGGTTGCCGATGTCGCCGTCTTACGATTTCGATCAGCATGGTCATCTCATCGAGATGCCGAGTGTGCGGCCGCTCCCAGCGCAGGCCAAGCCTACCACGCCTGAACTGTGTCTTGTGCAGCCGCCGCCATCGCCGGCTCCGCTGCCAAGGCCCCTCGCGCCATCGCCAAGGCCGTCTGACCTCACGCTCGATCGGTCGCGCGACAACCTGCTGACGTCGTTCGGCAAGCTGACGCTGACCGACCGTTATCTGCTCGCCGGCGAAAGCCTCCAGGACATGTTCGCCCGGGTGTCTTGCGCCTTCGCGGACGATGTTGCGCATGCCCAACGTCTGTATGATGGGATGTCTCGACTGTGGTTCATGCCGGCCACACCGGTGCTCTCCAACGGCGCCCCCCCGCGCGGCCTGCCGATCTCGTGCTTCCTTAACTCGGTGTCGGACTCGCTCGAAGGCATCGTCGGCACCTGGAACGAGAACGTCTGGCTTGCCTCCAACGGCGGCGGCATCGGCACCTACTGGGGGAATGTTCGCTCGATCGGCGAGAAAGTGAGGGGCGGCGTCACCTCGGGCATCATCCCGTTCATCCACGTCATGGACGGCCTGACGCTGGCGATCAGCCAGGGCTCGTTGCGGCGCGGCTCGGCGGCGGTCTATCTCGATATCCACCATCCCGAGATCGAGGAGTTCCTCGAGATCCGCAAGGCGTCCGGCGACTTCAACCGCAAGAGCCTCAACCTACATCACGGCATCAACGTCACCGACGAGTTCATGCGTGCCGTGGGTGCCGGCACCACGTTCGCTCTCCGCAGCCCGAAGACTAACGAGGTCGTCCGCGAGATCGATGCCCGCCAGCTGTGGCAACGTATCCTTGAGAACCGGCTGCAGACGGGCGAGCCTTATCTCTTGTTCATCGACACCGTGAACCGCGCGCTCCCCAAGCACCAGCGCGAGCTCGGCCTCAAGGTCTCGACCTCCAACCTGTGCAGCGAGATTACGCTGCCGACCGGCATCGATCATCGCGACGAGGAGCGCACCGCGGTGTGCTGCCTGCCGTCGCTCAACCTCGAGACCTGGGACCAGTGGAATAAGGAGCCCGGCTTCATCGAGGACGTCATGCGCCTCCTCGACAACGTGCTCACCCACTTCATCACAGTGGCGCCGGACGGCATGAAGCGTGCCCGCTACGCCGCCCTGCGCGAACGCTCCGTTGGCCTCGGCGTCATGGGCTTCCACTCGTTTCTCCAGGCCAAGGGCATTCCGATGGAGAGTGTCCTGGCCAAGTCGTTCAATCTGAACATGTTCCGACAAATCCGTCGCGATGCCGACGCGGCATCCGTGGCGCTCGCTCGCGAGCGTGGCCCGTGCCCGGATGCCCTGGAACGCGGCGTGATGGCGCGCTTCAGCCACAAGATGGCGATCGCGCCGACCGCCTCGATAAGCATCATCTGCGGCGGCACCAGCGCCTGCACCGAGCCAATCCCGGCCAACATCTACACCCACAAGACGCTATCCGGCGCCATCTCGGTGCGTAATCCGCATCTCGCCAAGGTGCTGGCCGCCAAGGGCACCGACACCTCGGCGACCTGGCAGTCGATCATCGCGCACGAGGGGGCGGTCGCCCATCTCGACATCCTGTCGGAGCACGAGAAAGCGGTCCTTCGCACCGCCTTTTGAGGTCGACCAGCGCTGGATCGTCGAGCTTGCCGCCGATCGCGCCCCATTCATTTGCCAGAGCCAGTCGATCAACCTCTATCTGCCGGCCGACGTCGATAAGTGGGACCTTCCACATGCTGCACTGGACGGCATGGAAGCGTGGGGTGAAGAGCCTCTACTACTGCCGTTCAATATCGATCTCGCGCGCGGCGTTCGCCGGCAAGATTGCCGAGGATGACACGGCAACGCCGGCGCCGCAGCGCACCGACTATGAGGAGTGCCTCGCATGTCAATGATCGATCTGTCGTCCGTCGATCCGCGCACGCTGATCGGCAAGGGGCGCGTCGGCCTCCTTGATTCGACCGGCAGCTATGACGTCGATCGCTACGCCTGGGCTTACGAGTTCTGGAAACGCCAGCAGCAGACCCACTGGATGGGCGAAGAGGTACCGCTCGGCACCGACCTCAAGGACTGGGCGTCGGACCGCGTCACCGCCAACGAGCGTGCGCTGCTTACCCAGATCTTCCGTTTTTTCACTCAGTCGGACATCGAGGTCGGCGACAACTATCTCAAGCGCTACATCCCGATCTTCCAGCCGCTCACCGTCCAGATGATGATTGCCGCTTTCACCAATATGGAGACGGTTCATATCGACGCCTATGCGCTGCTGCTCAAGACGCTTGGTATGCTCAAGACCGAGTTCGAGGCATTCCGCGGCTATGCGCAGATGCGCGCCAAGGCGGATTACATGCACGAATTCGGCGTCGACACCGTGGCCGATGTCGCCCGCACCCTGGCGATGTTCGGAGCCTTCACCGAAGGCATGGCCTTGTTCGCGAGCTTCGCCATGCTGCTCAACTTCCCGCGCCACAACAAGATGAACGGCATGGGACAGATCGTAAGCTGGTCAGTGCGCGACGAGAGTCTCCACTGCGAGGGCATCATCAAGCTATTTCACGAATGGCACCGCGAAACCGGCGCGGTGACGCGCTCCGTCCGCGACGACATTGTCGACGTCGCCAAGACCATGGTGAACCTGGAGGAGAACTTCGTCGAGCTCGCCTTCGGCCTTGAGCACATCCACGCCTACGTCCGCTACGTCGCCGACTGGCGACTGACCCAGCTCCGGATTGCCCCGGTCTTCGGCTTCTTCGAGGCGAAGGAGGGCGGGTTCACACAGCTCAAGGCGCATCCGCTGCCGTGGCTCGTCGAGATTCTCAATGGCGTCGAGCACGCCAATTTCTTCGAGCAGCGCGCCACGGAGTACTCCAAGGCGGCGAGCCGCGGCAGCTGGGACGGCGAAAACGGGGTGTGGGCGGCTTTCGGCCGTATCTAGCCCGTCTTTATTCATGAAGGGCCTGTGGGTGGCTAGCGAGTGTGGTGTAAGCCGCTGATGGGACGTGGGATTCGGTTGCTGAGACCAATTCTGCGCTGACATCATCGAGGCAACCACACCGGCCATGGTCGACGATACGATTCTGCCCTTCCTGTTTCCAGCGGTCAGGCGCAAGACGATCACAGCCGCCTTTGATGGTGGGCGGCTGTTTTCAGCGGCTATGATGTGGAGGGCTCCACGACCCGAACCCGCTCGAATGCGACAGGGGACCAGAGGGACTTCTCGTTCCGCGGATTCATAGCCCCCGAAGGATCATTGAAATCCCTTGGCTGCGTCCAAAAGCGCCATCGATGCGGGGCAGGGGCCTTGCCGGCCCGGCTTAGATGTGTTCATGCGATGGCTGGAGACACCAGCTTGACCGGCGCGGCCTCGACCTCCTGCCAATCGCCGTGGCCGCTGCGATAGCGGTAGGAGGCGGTTCCCGATTGCCAGTTCGGGACCAGGGTCATGCGCAGATCGACGTTGGGCAGAATCACCGGTCCAAGCCCGCCATCGTTCGGCCAGTGGATCGGCGGGTAACCGGTAAGGAGCACAAGAAGCAGTGTCGGCG
Source organism: Bradyrhizobium sp. Unk1 (assembly GCF_059512345.1). Taxonomy (NCBI): domain Bacteria; kingdom Pseudomonadati; phylum Pseudomonadota; class Alphaproteobacteria; order Hyphomicrobiales; family Nitrobacteraceae; genus Bradyrhizobium; species Bradyrhizobium sp. Unk1. The sequence goes on along the minus strand of NZ_JCAMOP010000091.1, from coordinate 3,281 downwards.
CCGGCGGGAGCGTCGGCAGTTGGCTGTAATTGCCTTGCAGGGCGGTGGCGACATCGAGCGGCGGATTAACAGCTTGGGTGATGCTGCCGAAACCTTGGATCCGGCTGTTCGGCGAGTCGACGACCAGATCCAGCTTGAAGATTATGCCTCCGGGGCGGCTTTCGCCAATCTGATAGCAGGCGTGAAACAATCCGACGCGGCCTTTGGTTGTCGTATCGGGCATAGAGCGTCCTTTCCCATTTAGGAAGGTTGATCGGGTGATCGACCGTGGTCATCCGGCCAACTGCCGCACGTAGTCGTCAGATTCTTCCGCCGGGATCACCTTCACCGCAACCAGGCGCGTGCCATTGCTGCCGGAGACGACGATTTGCGGCACGTAATGGCCGGGGAAGCTGCCCTTGACCGCGTAGGGCGTGGACCCATCACCGAGCGGTCCCGTCCAGCCCATTACGTCGATCTTCAGGCCGCCGACCCAATGCGGATCCGCACGAGGGTAATTCCTGTCGTGAAGTTCGGCGCATCACCCTCAACCTCGACCAGAAATAGCCCGAATCCGTCAGGTCCGTGGATGAAGCTGGCTTTTGCCGTGTTAAACGGCTCCGTCTGATAGAAACCCATGCTTGTCCTCCTGGTGAGCTGACGCTTGGCGACGCAGCATCCAGGCACGCCTGATGACCAGTGCGGCGCCGGGCTAGTGTCCGCCGGCGGCCGCAAACGCGTTCTCCCCGGCAGGGATCTGGGACCTAACTAGCAATGAGTGTGCCACCAGAGAATTTGCGCAGTGAATGCTTCAATAGAGATAGAAAGGTGTGCCTCGCCGGTGCGGGTCCAGAGGCTCGGCGTGGAGTTGCGGACATTGTGTGATCGACCTGGCACTGGCACAGATGAATACGACGACACCGGCATCAACTTGCTGCGCGACCAGTCTAAGACAACCGGTTATATGCGAGCTAATCGGGTCGAGCGCTTTCAACTGCAGCGCACGGCGCTCGCATCATGCCGTTCCAGAACCTACCGACCCGCCATGTGCTGCCTTCGAGTAATCCCAACTGATTGAGCTAGCCTGAGAATGTTGGCAGTCGCACGCGGTTGTCAGCTTTGCGTCCATTGTCGTCGACCCGATGCTCGCCATCCCTGTAGGATCAGCATTTTCGGTCCGGCACGCCGGTTGCTCTGTTTCTGGCACCTTTACCCACCAGCGTACGGTAAGTGGTTCAATGTCCAAAAGGGGTACGGATTTATCGCTCCAGATGACGGCGGAAACGACATCTTTGTCCACACTAGCGCCGTAGAACGCGCTGGACTCTCTGGTTTGGCAGAAGGCCAAAAGATTGCTTACGAAGTCAAAGTCGCCCCCAAGCGTGGCAAGAGCAGCGCTGAAAACCTGCGCGTCTGATCACGTCCCCCGGGTGATAGGTCTCCGGCAAAAATTACTAAGACGAGCAGGCTGCGTTTCTTTTCAGAGATGACGCAGCGAATTAGGAGTTCGGCACCTCTTTGGACTGACCATGTTCGCCGTCTTTTACGGCTATATCCGCGTCGGGCTTTCGATCGTAAGTGCAGTAGAGCCACGGCAGTACGGTTTGTAGATTCGTTGTCTGCGCTTGCGGGAGGAGCTTGAGCAATTCGAGTTTGATAAGGCCGAGCGCAGCCGAGGGCACGAAGACCCAGGCGATCACGAGGCCATTCCTTATCGACCAACGTGTCTTTCAGCGTCGAGCCTTGCAACCGTTGTACGAGAGGGCGTGGTTTCGTCGCGCATCGAGTAGAAAATGACTATTGAAAACGTTTAGGTTGTATGCCACTGTAGGCTTGGGTCTCAGAAACCCAAGATAGCATCAGTGGCCATCAATGGGCCTGCGTTCTAACAGCCCCGTTCGGCGGGGACGGTGCGTCCATGTCCGCACCCCAAAAGCACATTGGCCGTTCACGAATACGGTTTCTGAACCCCGGCAGCCAGTCCGCTACCGGCATCAGAGCTAAAAGCAAAATCCATGAACCATCAGCGAAACTCGCGCCGCGCCGTGGCGATCGCTCGCGTCTGTAGCCTCGAAGTGTTGCACGACAACGAAACATCTCAGCAGAGAGCCGACCGGTTGCGGGCGCCGCACAAGCGGCGTAACCGTTGTCCGTCATCAAATGATTTGAGGCTGATTAGGCGGCTCGCGAAGGGAGGTGCTGGCTCCTCAGGGGTTAGAGTTTAAGCAGCCTGCACTCGATGCTGCGAGCGACGGTTTGCCTCTCATCGGCGCCATCCTGCTCGAGCAGCGCCCAAGTTGGGCACCTCCCAAAGCGCCTTTGGCGCTGCAAAGCGTTTGTCCCAACGAAAAGCTTTCTTTGGGCAGGTATTTCGGGGGCCTGAGAGATTGTGCGGATTGAGGGCAATACCTTATCGCGAGGGGCGGAGCGGTTGACGGCGAAGGCGAGAACGCCTTCTGGACCACGATCGGCGCCGCCTGGGAGCATGAGGACAGTGCTCTGAGCCCTTAAAACTGGACCGTTTTTGGTTAGAGTCTTCCGCGCCAGATTCCCTGGCTGGGAGGAGCGGAGCACGATGAAGGCTTCGAAGTTTTCGGACGCCCAGAAGGCGTATTTTGAAGCAGGGCGCGGACGGTGTGCCGGTGGCCGATATCTGCCGCAAGGCCGGGATCAGCCAGGCGACCTACTTCAACTGGAAGAAGAAGTACGACGGCTTGCTGCCGACCGAGATGCGGCGGCTGAAGCAGCTTGAGGACGAGAACAACAAGCTGAAGCGGATCGTGGCGGACCTGTCGCTGGACAAGGAGATGCTGCAGGACGTCATCCGCCGAAAGCTCTGAGGCCTGTCCGCGAGCGCAAGCTTGTCGATGTGGTCTGTGGTGAATGGGATGTCTCGATCCGGCGGGCCTGCCAGCTACTCGAACTCGACAGGTCAACATATCACTACAAATCGCGTCGGCCCGGACAGGCCGACCTGGAGAACAGGATCAAGGAGATCTGCCAGACGCGGGTCCGTTACGGCTACCGGCGCGTCCACGTGCTGCTGCGCCGCGAGGGCTGGTCGATCAACCAGAAGAAGACACGTAGGGTCTACCGCGAGTTAGGCCTGCAATTGCGCAACAAAACACCAAAACGACGCGTGAAGGCCAAGCTGCGCGACGATCGAAAGCCGGCGACGCGCTCAAACGAGACATGGGCGATGGACTTCGTACACGATCAGCTGGCTACGGGACGCAAGCTGCGCGTGCTCACGATAGTCGATACCTTCTCCCGCTTCTCGCCGGCGCTGGAGCCACGGTTCA
>NZ_JCAMOP010000090.1:0-11083 GCF_059512345.1 Bradyrhizobium sp. Unk1 | reverse complement strand
CACGTCCGGTTTGATGAGCGGGGAGAGGAAACGGAACGCGCGACAAGCGCATCACCGCGCCTCTCCTCGACTCTACTTCGTCCGGCGGCGGTGTCGCGAGCTGATAGCATCTGGCATTTGCAAGGACGAGGTCGAGACCGTTCGCAAGCTGTTGATGTCAGCGCGCGGCGAGATCGGCATGAGTGAACGTGGCCTCCATCCAGATGCCACCGGTGCACAGCGCCTCAGGGCAGATCGGCACATCCGATAGGTCGGACGTCAGGAGTTTTCGAGCTCGTCGCGAGCATGGAACCAGTGACAGCTCAAAATGTATCCTCGACGCTACCGCGCTGTGTCCACACCGATAAATCCGCCGCCCAGCTTTGCCGCCATGAAGAGGCGAGATCCAAGTGGTATGGTCGAGTGGTTATAGCGCGGAGGCTGACTCGCGCCATCTGGCTCGGCCATATTCACCTTTGGGCGCAAATGACGAGGCGTTCATACCGGGGCCCTATCTAGTCAGGATTGATTGGCAATGACCTAACATGACCGCGTTCGGTTGAAGACGGTTATGTTCGGGGTCAGACAATGAACACGCGAGGCGCCGCGCCCGGCCGCCGCAAAAAGCACATTAATCCGTCCTTTGGCCAAGTTGGCACGTCTGATGCTGAGAGCTGGTGAGGTTCAGTTCACCGAGAGTCGGTCACCGCCGGCGGGCAGTTCGGACTCCCAACAATTTTCTGATCTAAGGGCTTGGCGGGACGCGTATGGCTACGGAAACTCGATCCGGCAAGAATCGGTTTGTGGAATGTCAGCCGATCGACGCGATCATGGCGATCGATCGCCATGCAAGATCGGATCCAGAGAGGGTTGCGCTGAGGGTCGGCGCGGACGAACTCACCTACAAGGCGCTGCGATCAAGATCGGATGCCCTCGCAAGGACGTTGCGAGAGCGGGGCGCTCAGGGCGCGGTCGTCGGCTATTGGGGTGAGCGGGACCTCGACTGGGCGACTGCGGTCGTCGCAATTTTGAAGGCGGCATCAACGTACCTGCCGCTCGATCCATCGTTACCGGCTTCGCGTGCATCATTCATGATCGAGCAGAGCCGCTGCGCTCTGATTATTGGCCCACACCAGCTGGATTCGCTCGGCCTGTTCCAGGCGAATAGCAAGGGCGCCACGCAATTCATGCCGATGGAGGCGGCGTTACGACAGGGTCAGACTTCGTCTGTGGTGCCATCGTCAAGTGAGAATGGGCCCGCCTACATTCTATTTACGTCTGGTTCGACCGGCCAGCCTAAGGGCGCAATGATCGAGCGCGCAGCCCTAAACAATCATTTGGCGGCAAAGATTGATGCCTTAGCCCTCGCTCAGACCGATTGCATCGCTCAGACGGCCTCGCACTGCTTTGACATATCGCTGTGGCAGCTGCTGGCGGGGCTTTGCGTAGGAGGCAGTGTCGCGATTATTGATGATACGACACTGAGATCGCCGGTGACCCTCCTCAAAGCGATTCAAGGTTACGGCGTGACGGTTGTTCAATTCGTTCCGTCGATGCTTGCAGTTTTTGTTGACTATCTGCAGTCGCTTGCGGTGGCCGAGCGAGCTCTGGACAGCTTGCGAATTATTTCTACGGTCGGAGAACCCTTAACACCCGGATTGGCGCGCGCCTGGCTTGCCTTGTATCCCGGGGTCCCCATTCTTAACCACTATGGGCCGACCGAATGCGCGGACGGAGTTACGCATCATCTGGTTTCCGTACCGCCTGGGCTGGCTGACTCTTATGTTCCGATCGGCGAACCGATTTCTAACCTTGAGGTTTATGTCGCCGACGGACCGCGGCTGTGCAACACGGGAGAGGTCGGCGAAATCTGTGTTAGCGGCGTTGGTGTCGCTACTGGTTACGTCAATGACGATGTCCGCACCAAGGATGCCTTTGGGCCAAACCCGTTCTCAAGCGAACTATCCTTTCAGCGCCTATACAGGACAGGTGATCTCGGGCGCGTTCGTCCCGATGGCCTTTTGGAATGTCTCGGTCGACGGGACCGTCAGGTCAAAATCCGCGGGCACAGAATTGAGCTGGGAGAAATCGAAGCCCGCCTCTCCGCTCATCATTTGGTGCGCGGCGCCGTCGTGGTCGCCTCCTGCGCAGGCGTAAAGCTTACGGCGAGAGACATAACCAGGGCCGGGGGGGAAAGTGGATCGAGACGCCTCTTCGCGTATGTGTCAGCTCCGGCTGAGCTGGCGCAAAGCGAGCTTCAGGACTTTCTTGCCGAAGCGCTTCCCACCTACATGCTTCCAGAACGGATCATCCACGTCGGCGGTATTCCACTGACAAGAAACGGAAAGGTCGATTTTGGAGCATTGCCGGACCCCTACAGTGTCCGCCCTCTCTTGCCGACGCCATTTGAGGAGCCGCAAACAGAGCTCGAAGCCAAGCTGTGTCAGATCTGGTCCGCCGTTCTACGTATTGAGAACATTGGCGTGAATGACCAGTTCATAACCCTCGGCGGCGACTCGCTCCGGGCAATGCTCATATTGGGTCAGTTGCAGATCCAGCTCGGAGTGAGACCGGATTTCAGGCTAGTCCTGAATGGAACGATCCGATCTCTTGCGGCCTCGATCTCGGCCCGAATCGAATCCGAACCGTGCATAGCCCCGGCAACCGGAAAGCTTGCGCGATCGCCTCTGACGCGGGTTCAGGAGCACCTATGGTTTCTCTCGCAGCTCGATCCGTCTGCCCGGAACTACGTCATTCAAGGTGGAATACGAATAAGGAACCTCATCGATCTGGCCGCATTCCATCGCGCCTGGAGCGATGTCGTTCATGCCCATCAGGCACTTTCGGCCCGCTTTATCGACGAGGACGGTCCGGTTCAGCTTTTTGAGGCTCCGCAATGCGCTCTTGAATTGACTGATGCATCTCATCTGACACCGCAGCAAGCGGAGGAGTTGGTCGCTGAGTTTCGGCGAACAGAGCTGAACGGCAGCTTTGATCTCTGCCAAGGTCATTTGTTTCGCGCGCGCATGATCCGTTTTGGCCCTGACAATCATCTCATACTAATCACCGCTCACGAAATTATCATCGATGCCTGGTCGATCTCAGTTCTACTTAGGGACCTTCGGCAAAGGTACGCAGATGCCGCGGCGTTTTTGCCAGAGAACCGGGCGTCACTCTCGACTTACGCGGCCTGGGAAACACAACACGCTACCCCAGAGGCGCTGGCCAACCAACGTAGCTATTGGCGTCGTCAGATCGGTGATAATCCGCCGGTGCTTTCGCTTGGAACGGGAAGAGCGCGGCCGCAGACAAATTCCCATCGCGGCGCCTCGCATCCGGTGCTGCTTGATAGCGAGCTCTCCAATCAGATACGGGAGTTTGCGTATCGACATAGGTGCACCACGTCGACAACACTCCTCGCATGCTTCAAACTGCTGCTGCGGATGTATAGCGGTCAGAACGATATTATCGTTGGCATACCGCACGTGGTACGGGATCAACCTGGCAGCGCTGATATCGTTGGCTTTTTCCTCAATATGCTGCCGATCCGCGCCGCGATCGATGTCGAGCAGTCCTTTACAGTTCATGCCTTGCGCATCCATAGCTTGGTCAGCGATGCCATTGCAAATTCGGCATATCCTTTCGGCTGGATGGTAAGGGATACCCAGCTACATCGCGAAGCGGATCGATCACCGATCTTCCAGGTCATGTTCAACATGTACTCCGAGGCTGCGGAGCCACATGGCCCACATGAGCTGGATCTGTCATTCCGCGAATATGACACCGGCTATGTAAAATTCGACCTGACATTGTACGCACAAGAGCAGGGCGACGAAATTGCCCTTCAGCTAGCGTATGCGGAAGACATATTTTCCCGCGATCTGATTCTTCGCATGGCAGAGAATTTACGCTGTCTGATTGCAGCCTGCATTGAGAAGCCGCTTGCGCCAATTAACGATCTGAGTTGCGTCAACGCGTCAGATATCGCGATGCTGGACTCGCTGGATGGGGCGGCGCAGCCATATACGAATGAATGTCCGCTTATTGAAGCGTTCGAGCAAATAAGTGCCTCCCATCCTAACCAGGTGGCGTATTTTGGTGATTTCGGTGAAATCACATTCAACCACCTGCGTGAGCGTGTAACAGCTATCAGGTCGCAGCTGGTGGCTACGGGCCTAGGGGCTGGTGATATGGTCGCCATGCTGGTCGACCGATCGCCCGACGTGGCCGCTATTATTCTTGCCGCACGAGCATTGCAGTCCATTGTTGTCCCGATATCCCCCGATTATCCACGTGATCGCGTCGAACACATCCTCCGAGATAGTCAGGCAAAGCTTTTGGTTCACGCAAATAGCTTCGACCTCGGTTTTGACATGCCGTCGATTTGTCTATTAACCTTGGGAGGGAGCTGCGCGCCAGCGCAGAAGCTTGAGCGCGACGGCACACCGCCGGCTCAGCGAATTGCAAGCCTTATATACACGTCATCTTCAACCGGAAAGGCGAAGGGGGTTCTTATACCAGAGTCGGCAATTCTCAATCGATTGCACTGGATGTGGCGACGCTTTCCCTTCGATAGTACAGACGTCATAGCTGTCCAGAAGTCCGCGTCACTTGTCGCCTCCGCTTGGGAGTACCTTGGGGGACTTCTGAGAGGTGTACCCGCGCTGATCCTGACCCAAGAGCAGTTGCTGGATCCAGATCTATTGTTGTGCACGCTGGCTAGACATCGCGTGACCCGCTTATTTGCCTCGCCGCCGCTTTTGTCCGGCCTCATTGCTTCCCAGGAACGGCACCCGCAACCGACGACGTTGCGGTTGGTTACAAGCAGCGCTGAACCGATGCCTTCCTCGCTCCCCGTTCGCTGGCGTGCGCATTTCCCGGACGTGCCCTTGTGGAACTTCTATGGTGCTACAGAATGTGCATCCAATGCAGCAGTCTATGATACGTCGGACCACGACGGCTCGTCACTCGTCCCCATTGGGCGCCCAATCGATAACGTCAAGCTCTACGTGCTCGATGCTCACTTGAAGAGAGTCCCTGTCGGAGCTTCTGGCGAACTGTGCATCGCGGGACGCTGCTTGAGCGCTGGGTACTGGCAGGATCAAGATCGGACCAGCCGCTGTTTCGTACCCAATCCGTATGATCACGGACAATACAGCGTTCTCTATCGAACTGGCGATATCGCACGCATCTCAACCAGCGGCCTCCTCCAGATCTGCGGCCGCTCGGACAACCAGACCAAGGTACGCGGCTTTCGTATCGAGCTGGAGGAGGTCGAAACAGCCCTCGAGTCACATCCGGCAATCGCAAAGGCTGCGGTTATCGCAGACGGCATGGATGACCAGCGTCGCTTGAGCGCAATCGTGGTTCCGGCTCGCGAAAGTCTAAGTTCTGGGGATATTGTCACCCACCTGCGCCAAACATTGCCATCCTACATGATTCCCTCCGCCTTCCGTTTGGTTGACGGCATCCCCCTTACGGCGAGCGGAAAAATAGATCGAGCTAGATTGTCGTCCGTTCCTTACCGCGAAGTCGGTCCTGGTCGATCTGCTGAACCGCGCACGAAAGAGGAGCTTATCCTTGCTGGGATCTGGCAGGATCTATTAGGCGCCAAGCGGGTCGGAATCGATCGGAGCTTCTTTGATATCGGCGGAAACTCCCTTCTGAGCGTGCGTTGCGTCACGCTGGCGCGCAAAGCTGGGTTAACTCTCACTGTCAACCAACTCTATCGAACACCCACCATCAGGGAATTGGCGGCAGAGGGAGCGGCGGTTACACTCCATAGCTCCCCTTCCGCAGATGGCTCATTGCGAGTTGCCCCCATAATCTCATCTTGGACCCGTCTTTTTGGCTTTGACGAGCATTTCAACATCGGCGATCTGTTCTTTTTGCCCGGCGTCGCCCTGAATATCCCGCTCCTGGAGCGCGCCCTTGCCCATGTCATGGATAGGCACGAAGGCCTCAGACTCCGTATTACCCGAATCGAGGATGGTCTACGCCTGACAATCAAACCGTCTGTGGCCCAACGCCTCGTTGAGGAAATCGATCTTGTCGGAATGACCGGCCTACAGCAGCGTGAGGCCATCGAAAGCATCTCTGCCAGACGTCAACATATCTTTCGGTTTGATGGCCAGACGTCTCTTGTTCACGTCACGGCGTTCCGCACATCTGAAAGGCGCGATTACTATCTGCTGGTCTTGATGCATCATTTTGTGGCGGACGGGATAGGCTATAGATTGTTCTTGGAAGCATTGGATGCGGCGTACAACGCCCTTGCCTCAGGCCACGCCGTGAGGGGTCCCGAGAGCATACAAAAGCTCTCTGGATGGTTGAAGCGCCTTGAGCACTACGCTAACAGCGAAGCGCCAACCGAACTCAAATACTGGGAGAGCATTGATTACCATCAGTTCGATTTGCACGTCAGCGACACTTCCTCGGGCGGCGCGAGCTTTTCGGAAGTGAGCGCGAGAGAGCTTTACTATGCACGTCTTGAAGGCCGCGCGGATGAGGCGAACTGCCGGGCGCTTTGGGAAGATCAGGCCAAGCACCATTTCGAGATTGATAAAAACGCCACAGCTGATCTCCTCAATATTGCAGCCGGATCTGCGGACTGTCAGGACTTTGATGTGTTTCTTGCCGCCATATCTGGTTCCTTTGGACGCGTTTTCGGCAACTATTCGCTCTGGATTGATAGCGTTATTTCAAACCGAGGTCGGCTGTTTGACGATCTCGATCCATCTGAGATTATCGGGGTTGTCAGCGAGATCGTTCCGCTTCCCTTGGTTCTCGTGAGATCGGAGCTCCGTGCCGATCGTGCTCGTTCAATATACCGCCAGCGCAATGCCATGCCACGCAGCGGCATAGGCTTTCGGGCAATGAAAATCCTAAATCGAGATCCAGCCGTGCGGAGCCGGATCGATCGCCTGCCCTTACCCAAAATAGGATTGAATTATCGACCGGGTTTGCAGCGCCACTTTCCACGACGTCTGCTAACCAAGGCACCTTCTCCAGTCTGGATCGGCCAAGATGTAGTTGAGGCGGCTATGAAATACCTCTTTTGGTTCAGTGTCGGATATCGAGACGGCCGTCTACAGATCGAAACGACGTACAATTCGACCAAGGTCAGCTATGAAGTGACCCGCAATCTTTGCACGGTGTTGCAACAGGAGCTGTTGCAGACGATCAACGAGTTCGGAAAAGCGGGCGACGCCGTAATCCATGGATAATCCGGATACGGATTTCGCCGCCGAGATCGCGATGTAATGCCAAGGAATAAACAGCACATCGATCTATCGGATCCCAACCTTTCGAGCCTCATCCTGCGGCTCGCCATTCCCTCAATTATTGGCTTATCGATCAACGCGTTTCAGCAGGTCGTCAACTTGATCTTTGTTGGCGCACTTGGCGTGCAGGCGATGGCAGCTGTCAGCATGACCCTGCCCATCGTGGTCTTGCTTACGGCAGTCGGACAGGGGATCGGGGTTGGAACAGCGTCGCTCATATCTCGTCATTTTGGCGCTGGTGACTACCTGGAGGCGAGTCGAGGCGCGAGTACCGCGCTCGCGCTCGCCGCTCCGATCGGCATCATCGTGACGGTCGCTTTGCTTCTAAACCTGCGAGGGATCTTTGTAACGCTCGGGGCAAGTCCAACCATTACGCCCTTGGCGCTCGACTACGCGGCGACGCTTTTGTTCGGGTACACCGTGATGCTACTAAACATGGTCAACGGCTTCATCGTCAGAGCCGAGGGTAACACACGATTCAGCATGTGGACGATGATGACCGCCTTCACACTGAACGCTGTGCTCGATCCGGTCTTCATATTCTTACTAGACCTGGGCGTGCGAGGCGCAGCCCTCGCAACGCTGGTATCTCAGATCGCAGCCATAAGCCTCTATATCGCGTACTTTACGAATGCTCGCGGGATAGTCCGCGTCAGGGCATCTCACATCTCAGTGCGAGCAGATCGCATCAGACAGCTCGCATTCATTGGGGCGCCGGCGAGTATAACCAGCATTTTATCTGCCGTTGACTTTATGCTCTTGTACAGAGCTGCTGCGCCGTTCGGCGACGATTCGATCGCCGCCGTGGGAATAGCTGTGCGGTTGCTGACGATCGGCGCACTGCCTGTCACCGGCTTCTGTATAGGCTCTCAAGCTGTCCTGGGTTTCGGTTGGGGCGCAGGAGACTTTGCTCGCGTATTGAAGGCTGCGAAATTGATGCTCTCGATGACTGTCGCTCTTTCCGTTGCCTATTCTGCGGCCGTTGTGATTTTTGCCCGGCCTTTGGTCGGGCTGTTCAGTGATAGCGAGAATGTCACGAGACTCGCGGTCTCGACCTGCAGCGCCTTCCATCTCTTTTTTGGGCTTTTTGGTATTCAGAGCGTCGCGACAACGATGCTTCAGTCATTCGGGAGAGCACGTCTCAGTGCACTTGTTTCCTTGGCGAGGCAGGGATATCTCTTCATACCGGCCGTACTGCTATTCCCGCCCATGTGGGGTTTCAACGGACTTTTGGCCAGCCAGGCAATCGCTGAGCTGGGCGCCGGAATGATCGCGGTATTCGTCATGTTCCACCAATTCGCTCAGATCGGACGAGCGCTCCGGCACCCCGCTTCAAAAGCGATCGAGATCGCGGGTTGAGCTGACAACGGGCATCATCGGAATCCAGCGCATTGAGCCTACGTAGCCGTTGCGCTCCAAGAAAGTGACGAGCGTAACATGCAAGAGCCATGCAGCTATAGTAGCAATCTTCAGCGGCGGTGCTCGCGATCAAGCCGTCAGCTGCTGCCGTCGGACGTTGTTGTGCGCACCTGTCCCGGTACTTGGAATGGCGGAGCCGAACTCCTGCCCTCGCATGAAGGAGCCGTGGCCACGGCCGTCGTCGGGAGAAGGCATGAGTTTGCGATCGGACGTGCCTGTGCAAGAGCAGCGTTGTCCGAGTTAGGCGTTCCTCCTTGCCCTATCCTCAGCGGCCTACATCGTGAACCCCTTTGGCCGCCAGCTGAGGTGATAACGTACAGAGTCTTTCGCACTTTCAGGATTGACGGCTTCTTCTAGAATGAAGGAGCTTTGAATGAACGATGGGAATGCCATGGGTCAGGTGATCCAAATTGATGAGGCCCGGATTCGAGATCACCTGGGCGAGATGGTCCGCGGGACGGTGGAAGAGACCCTGAACGCGATGCTGGAGGCCGAAGCGGACCAGTTGTGCGGGGCTGGACGGTATGAGCGCAGCCCGGCCCGGCAGGACACGCGGGCAGGCAGCTACGAGCGAACGCTGCACACCAAGGCGGGCGACGTCAATCTGAAGGTCCCGAAGCTACGGCGGCAAACCTTCGAGACGGCAATTATCGAGCGCTACCGGAGGCGGGAGAGCTCGGTCGAGGAGGCGCTGATCGAGATGTATCTGGCCGGAATTTCGGTTCGGCGGGTCGAAGACATCACGGAGGCGCTGTGGGGCACCCGGGTCAGCCCGAGCACAGTGTCGAACCTGAACAAGAAGATCTATACCAAGATCGAGGCGTGGCGGAATCGCAGGATCGAAGGCGAGCATCCGTGAAGCGCAGCTGGGCTGGTGAGGTTCGCAACGTCTCGCTGCTGGTGGCCTCGGCAGTCAATGCCGAGGGGTTCCGGGAGATCCTCGGCATCTGTGAGGGCGCCAAGGAGGACAAATCCGGCTGGTCATCGTTTCTGCAGCATCTCGTCGATCGCGGTCTCAGGGGCGTGCAGTTGGTGGTTTCCGATGCGTGCCGAGGGCTTGTCGAAAGCGTTGCGGATTATCTGCCGGAGGCCCGCTATCAACGCTGCATGGTGCATTTTTATCGCAATGTCTTCAGCCACGTGCCGTCGACCCGGGTCCGCGAGGTGAGCCACATGCTCAAGGCCCTTCATGCCCTGGAGAGCCGCGCCGCGGCCGACGAGAAAGCCAGGGCCGCCATCGCGGATCTGCGGGCAAGCCGTATGGCCAAAGCTGCTGATCTCGTCGAGCAGGCGGTTCACGAGACGCTCGCCTACTATGCCTTTCCGGACATCCATTGGCGGAAGATTCGAACGAACAATCCGCTCGAGCGCATCATGAAGGAGATCCGGCGACGAACCCGTGTCGTCGGTGCCTTCCCCGACGGTCAATCCTGTCTCAACTTGGCGGCGGCCAGGCTGCGGCACATTGCGGGAACGGCGTGGTCGACCAAATGCTACATGAACATGCGACCGCTCTATCAGCCACAACTCTCTGAAACCGGAGCCGTCGCCTGATCAAAAGTGCGAAAGATTCTGGACAGTACCGTCTTTGCCCCACCACAAAGCCTTGTCGTCAGGCGGGCGGGCGGTGTGATCTTTTGAGCCCTCGGTCGCCTTTAGGTTCGGCTTCCCCGATTCAAGCACGACCGGCAGCGCAAAAAGCCTCGATCGCGCGATTGAGTAAAGCGAGAGGCGACTCAGTGGCCGGTCACGATCTCTTCATGCTTCTGCCGGAGGTGACCAATTATGAGAACATGTCTGTTTGGATTGGCTAATCGTTCCGTTCTTGCAAACAAACTTACCATTCTCACAATGAGAAATACCACCTTTCTTGCCTGAACAAGGCGTGTTCCGGGCTTCGGCGAGCGAGACTGAGCCGAGGAGGGCCGTAGCTAATAAACCTGCGCTCGGACCAGCGACCGCCCCGAACGCAACGATACCCGCGACAGACATTTTCTTGATGCAGTTCATCGCGAAATCCCTCCTGTCGGCCCAGACAAATTGTGCCATGGCATGTCGTAGCTGTAGGAGGAGCGCTCCCACCTGACCGTGAAGTCGCGTACTCTGGCGGCAGACTGCGCAGCTCTGCCGGGCTGGCGATTTCATCACGAGTCGCGATTGTACCGCTAAGGGACCGCATCTCAGCGGCCCCTTTCTGGTCCAACTTGAAAGCCGGAGCTCATGGAAACGAGGTCGCTACGTCCAGGGTGAGTTGCCGTAGAAAGAAAACAGAACGTCAGATCAAAGCTCCTGCTAGTCAGAAGTGGTAGTTCACCCCAACCCGGAGATCGTGTCCCTAAGCGTGGTGTAGCTGGCGGCGGGTCACCGCGTTCGCCGGCATGGGCCGGGCTGATCAGCTGGCG
>NZ_JCAMOP010000089.1:0-11822 GCF_059512345.1 Bradyrhizobium sp. Unk1 | reverse complement strand
AAACTGTTGATAACGAAGTGGGTCTCGGATTGAACGGCCGCACACTCCGCATAATCGTGGGCTCCGCATAATTTCTCATGTCGGTGTAACCCAGAGCCAGGTGCACCTTTACGCCCGCAGGAACGATCATCATGAAGCCGTCTCCCGCTCGGCGACGTGTCGACGGACGGCATCCCGATCAGCGTCAGTGGGTGCGAAGACGCGCCGTCCGTCGGCCAGTTCGACCGCCATCATGCCATCTGGTGGCTGCAACAGATCATGCAGAACGAGGGGCGAAGGAGCGTCCGACGCTGCGTTTGCGACCTCGACCCGAGCCAAATCCGAGCGCGCTCGTCGGCCAAATCCGAACTGAACGCGCCACCGGAACAGCATGCTGCTGACGATGCCGTGGCGCCGGCAAACCTCGGCGGCGCTGGCACCTGGAGCCTCGGATTCGCGTGCGATCGCGAGCTTCTCCTCGTTGCTGAAGCGACGCCGGTTGCTGCGTCCGTCGTCGGATGGGGTGACGCTCGAGGCTCCTGTCAAGCTGCTTTCGACTGCAGACTTCTTAGCAGCGCTGCTAACACTAGTGCTTATTTGCGCCCGGGCACTGGGGTGAAGCTGCGCTCGCCAGTCGATGTCCACCTCGTTGGCATCGATCAAATTGCGCCACCGCTGTAGCCCAAAACGCGATAGTCCGTGTGTCTTGGCGTACGCCCGTACGCTCATTCCGGCCCACGTCATCGCCTCAACATGCATCGCTCAGAACGCCTGGACGGCACGGCTGCGCGCGTCACGATGTGCACTGACCACCAGATCCGGCGCGCTCTGTTCTCATAATGTTTCCGCCCCACAAGAGATTCTCCATGCTGCAGAGAACCCGATATGGAACGTCAATTCGTTCTCGAAAGATGTGCGAGAACCGGATGCTTACCGTGCATCGCGGCGGGTCAGGGCTGGAACGGTCGTCCCCTGGATCGTCACTGCATTGGCGAAATCAAGTTCACTGACCGACGGCTCGACCCGAAGGTTGATCACGCCGCGCGAGAGCACGGTGGAGACGAAGCCCAACTCGACACCGAACTTCTTGTAGTTGAGCTGCTGCCGGTTTGATGGACACCCGGATTGGGTGTTTCATACAGCCGGAGGTAGGTCATGCAGAGACGTAAGTTCAGCCGAGAGTTCAAGATCGAGGCGGTCAAGCTTGTCAGGGAGCGCGGGGTATCGGTGGCACAAGCCGGCCGCGATCTGGGCGTCCATGAGAACGTGCTGCGCAAATGGGTGAAGGAGTTTGGCACTGACCCTGTACAGGCTTTCCCCGGCCATGGGCAGATGAAGCCTGAGCAGTTGGAGATCGAGCGGCTGCGGCGCGAGGTCAACAAACTGAAGGCCGAGCGGGACATCCTAAAAAAGGCCGCAGCCTACTTCGCGAAGGAAGCGACATGAAGTTCGGCTTCATCGCGAAGCACCGGGACATCTGGCCGGTGGCATGGCTATGCGAAGCAATGAGCGTATCCCGGTCGGGCTTCCATGCCTGGCTGACCCGATCGCCCAGCGCCAAATCCCGAAGTGACGAGAAGGTCGGCCAGCAGGTGAAGACAAGCTTCCTTGCCAGCGACCGCACCTACGGGGCGCGGCGTGTCTGGAGAGACCTTTTGGCAGAAGGTGTCGAGTGCGGTCTGCACCAGATCGAGCGACTGATGCGCCTGCAGGCCTTGCGGGCGCGGCCACGGCGCCGCCGTCTGCCGAAGGACGAAGGCGATCGTCAGGTCGCAAACGTGCCGGCGAACCTTCTTGACCGGCAGTTTGCGGCTGAGCGGCCAAACCAGAAGTGGATCGCCGACTTCACCTATATCTGGACCGGCGAGGGCTGGCTCTACGTGTCGGCCGTGATCGACCTGTTCTCGCGCCGGGTGGTCGGCTGGTCGATGAGCGCCAGCATGACAGCGCAATTGGTCGCGGACGCCCTGTTGATGGCCGTCTGGCGACGCGGCAAGCCGGATGCCCTGATGCATCACTCGGATCGGGGCAGCCAATACGCCAGCGAACAGTTCCAGCGCCTGATGGCCGACAGCGGCATCGTCTGCAGCATGAGCCGGTCCGGCAACGTCTGGGATAACGCAGCGATGGAGAGCTTCTTCTCGTCGCTGAAGACCGAGCGCACCGAACGTAAAATCTATCGCACCAGGAACGAGGCCAAGGCAGATGTGTTCGACTACATCGAGCGGTTCTACAACGCCGTCCGCCGTCACTCCACGATCGGATACCTCAGCCCTGTTGAGTTCGAGCGCAAGGTGGGATTAGCTTAACCGGGTGTCCATCAAACCGGCAGCAGCTCAAGTCGATTGTGATGGTTGGAAAGCCGTTCGTCGTTTGGGTCGGGATCGGGACTGGAAACTCGCCGCCGGCAAGGAAGCGGGCGGCATCGCCGGAAAGAGTGGTCAAGTTCGGTTCCGCCAACCTGCGAGCCAATCCTTTGGTTTCCAATGCAGAGATCAGCACGTCCACCGAGCCGCCGCCGGCGGTCCTAATAAGGCGACCTCACGTTGCGCAACATCGCTGACGCGCTGGGGGTCGAGTGTTTCCGCGCGCGACGTTTTCTGCGACAAGGGCGAATGCCTGACGCGCGTCGGAAATCCCTTGTTGCGAGCGACATGCTGCATCTAACGAGATCGGGTTCGGAATTCCTGGTTTCGTCGATCGTCTCAAAGCTGGGTGTCGAATAGGATGACGCTGCGGTCCAATTGACGGGGTCGGCGCAAATCAGCTGTCAATCGGGCTATGCCGACCCGCGTCGAGCTTCTCGCGGATCATTTGATTAGATGCGTCGACATTGCGGCAGTCTGCCTCGACAGGGCCGGGCACATTGCCGCGGACGACCGCTTCGGGCTGTTCCCGATAGGCGAAATTGCCGTTTGCTGGCCCGCCCGGCAACCAGGCGAAGGTCGCGGCGCTGCGGGTGTGCTCGGTCGTCCCTCGGACTGCCGCCATACTGAGAGCTGGGTTCAGGAAGAACTGCCTATTGCTGAGCGCCGCCTCACAGCGTCAGATGTTGGCTGTTCGCTTGAACCATTTCCTTGGTAGGCCAATGTAGTAACCGCGCCTGCGAAGCTCTAGCTCGGATCTATTGAGCGTTTCGCAAATGGATTTCACAGGCGTGCCGGCATCAACAAGCTTGCGCAGCAGTTCGTCTTCTCGTTTGGTCCAGCGAGGAGAGCCGAGAGTCAATTTAAATCCAACCTCTTAGCCCACACTTCGTCACACTCGAATCTGTTCAAATGAGTTTCGCCATCCTAATTTCGCATTCCAGAACACGACCTAAAATCGCAGAAAAAGCTTGGGCCTCCGGCGCCTTGTCTGTCCCAGTCATCGCGTCGGCCTCAAGAAGAATGGCAGGCGAGGCGCTCCTTCGAAAGCTATACGTTGGCATAGCCGAAGCTCCCGGGTCCTCTGCCAACGAAATTTGGAGCCACTAGGATTCACCCAGACTTGCCGGACGACCTGTGAGATGGCCGTGCGGCCGAGGAGTTAACCCCGCTAGACCGGATACTGGGCCCGCGATGAGCGGCCCAGCCGCAACTATGTCGGCAGCTACATCAGGACGTCGAAGTGGGGAGCTATCGGCTATCGCCGCGATGGGCTATCGCTAGAATTAGTCCGCCGCGCGGCCAGAAGCGGCATGATCAACGACATCTTGCGTGCAGCGGCAACGCGCGATTGGTACTCTTCGATGTCCACTTCGCGCGTCACCTGCGAGAACGAATCTTCAAAGCTGGCGTGAAGTTCGCCTTCTTCGATCCACGACTTACCGCCGTCCGAACTGATGCGATGGCCGACGAACACCTCACGTCGGCGCGCCTTGCGGTAAACCATGCGTTCGATCGTCCAATTCGTCATGGTCCCTCACGGTAGCAGCACGACTTGATCCGAACCGCGTTGCCGCGCCGTTTCCATTGCGCCCTACACGCGACGGGGAAGGTCAATGCATGTCCGTCCTGAATTCATAGTCTTCGACCGTAATACGGGGCGCGACGATCCAGAAACGCCAATAGGCGCCCACTTGGCTTCTTCCCGAACTCGCGCCCCCATCGCGAAGTGTCAATCCGCACATCACTCATGTTCGCTGATAGCCTCAAAGAGTACAACCTGCCTTAGCGACCGTGCTGCGGAGTCAATTCCTTCGGCTGGTAGGCGTGGCCTCGCCGTTGATGTTCTGGAGGTGGGCTCAAGGTCCTGCCACGCATGCTGTCTGCTCCGGATCCACTGCATTCGCAGCACCTCCGCCGGTCGATCGCGGCCTTGAGTGGCGACCACGCCAGCATTCGATCAACTGTGAGTTAGGTGCCTTTTAGGGGCATATGCGCGCGTGTACTTCAGATCCAAGCGCGCGCAGTTGGTCACGCTGGAGCGCGGACCGATGGGATGGGGAGAGTTGGGAAGTGAGCTATGAGCTTGTAGGTCTGCTGGTGCTATTGGGCGCTGCTGTAGTTCTTTTTGCTTGGTCGAGAAAGCCAACTCGACGTCCGATGATGGCTGGGTCGAGACGTCACGTGATACGTTCGAAGCCGGTGGGCTTAGTTTGACGGCTTCCATGAGTGCGCGGGAAGTGCCTGATGAGCCGCTTCCGCCATTGGGCTCCGTTCCTGGGCCCGCTTACCGGATAGAGTGCGTGAATGGAAATAGGACCGCTTCCGAGCGCGTCATTATCATTTTGGACGTATCGCAGGACGACGGTCGAACCTACATCGCAGCCTACTGCTCTCGCGTTAAAGATAACCGGACGTTTCGAGCAGATAGGATCCGAGAGATGTACGACCACCACACGGGCGTGCGAATTCGTCAACCGATACAGTTCTTGCGGCAGTTCATCACGGACGAGAAGCCGGAGGTGAATGAACATCTCTCCGTGATGAGTCGGGCGAGGCGGGGCCTAATCGGATTGCTCTGGATCGCGCTAGCTGACAGGCCAATTGGCGAGGAAAACTTTGCCGCGATGCTAAGTTTCATAGAGAAGCGAAGAGCACTACCGGGCTTACGAGCAGAAGCCATGCAGTGGGATAGCTCAACCGCGAAGCAGTGGTTACTTGGAGAGCGCCCCACATTTGAGCAAGCCGAGCACGCTGTGACGCGGATGCAAAGAGTTGGGAATGAGGCCCGGCTGTTCCGCGAGATCTCAGAGCAGTTGATCGGCTCTGACAAGCTACGCGAGCGACGCGAGAAGCTTTACCGTTCGCTAAGATAATGGCTCGGCCGGAGCTGTCCGCAATGGCTCGCCGAGCTGGATTCGAACCGGGGATGTTTGCTTAAAGGGGAAGCCCCGGAGCAACCGACGGGCGCCTACGTGAGGGATGCAGCTGTGGGCCCTGGGTCGCCCCGGCCTCCCTCTCTCGAAGCTGTTTGAGAACCCGCTGATATTCAAACTCGCACCACGCAAGCTCGAATGGTTCCATGAGCGCGTCTAGCCACGCCTCGGCTACTGCCATTCCGACGAAAAACAGAATCCGCGACCTCCTGGTTAGCTAATCAGCGGCCGACCCCGGCGATGACGAATGAGATGTCCGCTTCAGCCAGCCTCGTACCGCAGCGAAGACGATCTCGTTCAGCGGCTCAATTGAACCTTGGCAAACGTCAGGCATCTAAAGAGGTGCCCGAACGATACCAAGGTTTATGGCGCTCAATCCGACACGCTGGTTTTTGCTCATCTTCAGCCATTGCTCATACGCCGGTGCGCTCTGCTGTTATACGTCGCTGATCGCTTGTCCGCTGGCGCAGAGCGGCCGTGGGTGGCGGGATGCTGCCCGGTAGCTGGGCGAGAAAAGCGCGCGGACAGCCTCAAGAACGTGGCGCGGTCTGCCGACCGGCAACCGCGACACCGACAGCACCGGCGCCTATCCACTGCCGTCGTTGATGCGTCCTCTTGCCGAACACGGGCGTGTTTCCAGGTCAACCCGCCGGCGGTCACCAAACATCCTTCGGTGATATCGAAATGGCCCTCTTGCGATCTAGATCGTCGGCGAAGTCTATCCAAGCGGTCTTGCCCACCCGCAGTGAGCAGTAGGCGCCGGCCATGGCGGCGAACGCTTTCAGTACGACAAGCATGTCGTCGACGAGACCCGACAGCTGGTTCGGTACGGAGGTCCCATAGGCGAGTAGATGGCATCCCGGTAGTTCGCCTTCCCGCGATAGCGCGACGCCTGGTGAAGGGAACTGATGCCACGACGGGCGTACGAGGTGTCGCGCAGTTCACGCGCCGCCTTCGTCCGGAAATCGGAAACTCCCAGCGCCTTGAACAACTGGGCCGTTTCCCTCACCCTCTCCTCGATGTTCCATCGTTCCCGGCCCGCCGTCCCGGAAAGATACTCCGCGCAACAGCCCCGGGCCTCCTGCGCAGTCGTGGGTTTGTTGACCAGCGAGCGCTGACCCCTTGCCCTCACTGGCGCGAGTTCGGTTTCGGCAGTTGTCCGAATGACGCTCGACAGGCAATCCGCGAAGGGATGCATCGCCAGGTTGTTGGCAGGGAAGCACTCCTGCCACTTCCGCGCGTGATCTGTGATCTGAGGCCCGGCAAACCGGACCATTTTTGGCTAGAGTTTGCGCTGCGTAAATCCACCCGGCTGGGAGGAGCGACGACGAGAAGGCCTCAAAGTTTTCGGACGCCCAGAAGGCGTTCATCCTGAAGCAGGGCAGCGACGGGGGTGCGGTGGCGGAGGTCTGCCGCAAGGCCGGGATCAGCCAGGCGATCTACTTCAATTGGAAGAAGAAGTATGACGGGCTGCTGCCGACCGAGATGCGACGGTTGAAGCAGCTCGAGGAGGAGAACGCCAAGCTGAAGAAGCTGGTCGCCGATCTGTCGCTCGACCATGAGATGCTGCAGGACGTGATCCGCCGAAAGTTATGAAGCCTGGCCGGAAGCGCAAGCTGGTCGACGAGGTCCGCAGCGAATCGCAGGTCTCGATCCGCAGGGCCTGTGACGTTCTCGAATTTGACCGCTCGACCTACCACTACAAGTCCCGTCGCTCCGGCCAGGCTGCCCTCGAACAGAAGATCAAGGAGATCTGCCATGTTCGCATCCGCTACGGCTACCGCCGTGTTCACGTCCTGCTGCGTCGTGAAGGCTGGCGCCATGGCCAGAACAAGACGCGGCGCATCTATCGCGAATTGGGCCTGCAATTGCGCAACAGAACGCCCAAGCGCCGGGTCAAGGCCAAGCTGCGCGACGATCGCAGGCCGGCGACACGATCGAACGAGACCTGGGCGATGGATTTCGTCCACGATCAGCTGGCGACCGGACACAAACTGCGCGTGCTCACGATCGTCGATACTTTCTCCCGCTTCTCACCGATGCTGGCGCCACGGTTCACCTTCCGCGGCACCGATGTCGTGGCGATCCTGGAACGGGCCTGCAAGGAAGTGGGATTCCCGGCGACGATCCGCGTCGATCAAGGTAGCGAGTTCGTGTCGCGTGATCTTGACCTGTGGGCCTACCAGCGCGGCGTCACTCTGGACTTCTCGCGGCCCGGCAAGCCGACCGACACGGATGTTGTAGGCAAGCCCTATGTCGCAGAAGCCTTGCTTCGTCGGGGTCGCGGCTTTGCCGCCACCGGGACGTGAACCTCGTGCACTCCTTCTCGGCGGATTCCACGCGTGCTCGTTCCTCAGCCCTCTTCGCGGGGATGTTGTAATCATAGGCCGATCCACGCTTGGCATGGCTGGTGGGTAATCCAGCGCGCAGTTCGATGCTCCGGAACTTGCGCGCGAGCAGGGCCGGCCTGGTCCAGATGTAGTCAGTGCTCTTGGTCAGCATATGCCAGATGATCATCGTCAGCTTCCGCGCCGTCGCGACTGCCGCGATGTGCTTGCCGCGTCGTGAAGCCACGCGCTGGAAGAATGCACGCAGCGGTCCCGGCGAACGGGCTACAGCCCATGCTGCTTCGACGAGCATTCCGCGAGCTTGGCCGCGGCCCTGCTTGGTGATCCTGCCATGGTAGGCGGAACCCTCGCCAGACTGCCTTACGCTCGGGTTTAGCGCCAGGTAGCTTACCAGCCTGGTCGGATCGGCAAAGCGCCGAATGTCGCCGACGGCCGCGGCCACGCCCGAAGCCACCGTCATATCCACACCGGGGAGCGTCATCAGCCGCCGAATGACCGGATCGGACATCGCTTCACGCGCGATATCCGCCTCGACCTCCCTCAACGAACCCTGGATTAGGTCGATCTGCGCCAGGTGCCGCTCGATTGTGGCACGCTCGTCGGCAGGGACTATCTGGGCGGCGATCCACCCGCGGCCGCTGATCCCTACAAGGTTGAGGTGTGGACAGGGCGGAATGAGGTGGGCGTGAAGGATCGACTGAATGAGGTTCTTCAAGCGTACCCGCTGATGCACGAGCTGCGTACGGCGCGCCACTTGGCGTCGCAGGGCCATAGTGCGCTGATCGGGTACCCAGACCTCCGGAAGAAATCCGGTGGCGTACAACTTCGCGAGCACGGCGGCATCAATCGCATCCGTCTTGATCTTTGTGTGCGCGATCAACCGCACCTGCTTCGGGTTGGCGATGACAACACGGTCGACATACGGCGCCAGAACTTCGACAACGGCCGCGGCATTGCCGGTCGCCTCGACGACCACGTGATCGTCATGGGTGAGTTCCTTCCTGGCGAAAGCCCCAAGCTGTCACGGGTCATGGGAATGCGGCCGAGCTTCGTTAGATGTCCCTCGAGCAGCGCCACGGCCTCGGCCGCCACGCGATAGATGTTCATGCCAATGATGCGCATCTCTCCCTCCATGGTCAGTGCGAAAGGGAGCTGCACCGCTAGAAGAGTCATCTTCTGCAAGGGTGCTCACAATGGACGACCATTCGGACGACATAAGACGTGCGGATTCCGCTCGATGGCCTGCTATTACGAGATGTTCTCGCCCACCATTCCGATTGGAAGTCGCCCACCCATTCCGAGATGAAGTCGCCCATGATTCCGGGATGATGTCGCCCGGGTGACGCGGCCTCTTCTGCCTCCCATAGGTCGTCCCTTTCGGCTTTGCGAAGGGGGACCCTGGATGCCGACGGAGAGGCTTGCGATGCGCCGTGTGCGCGATGTGATCGGGATGAAGGCGGCTGGGCTGCCGAGCCGCGAGATTGCGCGGCGGATGGGCGCGGCGCCCTCGACAGTGCGGTTGACCATCCGGCCGCAGGCCTGAGCCGGCCGTTGCCCGACGAACTCACGGACGCGGCCCTGGAGGCCCGTCTGTTCGCCAAGAACGCCAACGGCAACCGGCAGGGTCACCGCCGTATCGCCGAGCCCGACTGGGCGGCGGTGCACCGCGAGCTCAAGCGCAAGCTCGTGACGCTGTCCATCCTGTGGAAGGAATACATTGCCGCCGAGCCCGGCGGATACCGGTACTCACGCTTCTGCGAGCTCTACCGCGCCTGGGAGGGGCGCCTGTCGGTGACGATGCGCCAGTCGCACGCGGCCGGCGACAAACTGTTCGTCGACTACGCGGGCATCGGCGTGCCGGTCGCCGTGCTTGGCGCCTCGAACTTGACCTATGCGCAGGCGACTCGGACGCAGGGGCTTGCCGACTGGATCAGCGCCCACGTCGACACCTTCGCGGCGAACTCCGCATAGGGGCGATTGATCTGCGGAAAGCCCGTTACAATCAACAGTCGCGCCGAAGATTCGTTTACGGTGCCGTACAGGCAGGCACTCTGTCGCTCGTCAAAATGGTCGAGGGTTCCTACTTGGATGGATGGAGTTGCTGAAGTGTTGGTTGGAGCTTCTCGGGTCTTACTGGTAGATCCTCTACAAGGCGACGCCTCGTGTCACAGTCAACTACCGGCTTAGGCAGTTGATCGAAACGACAAACATAGAACAAATCGATGCCAAGGAATGCGTTTCTGCGTCGCAGAACACCTTCACATCTGTAGTTTTCAAGTGCGGGATCGAGGCAGGTGGCTGGGTCGGATTAAGCCGAACTGCTAAGAATTCCAGATCTATGCCATGGCTTGACGAGGAAACGCAATTTGCCGGCGTATTGACCCGTCACGTCCTTCGACCGAAGCATTTCGTTCTCGGGTCGACCAGGCGAACGGAGCCTGATGCCCCTGCAATTCCATCGCGCCGTCGAAGACATGAAAATATGGAGTGCGAGCAGCGACGGCTATTCGTTCGTGATCAGCTTCCAGAGTCCGACTGGTCCTGGCTTCCGCGGAAGGTCGGGCTACGCCGCTTCCTGGCGTCCACTTGACCAGAGCCGTGGCTCGATCAGGATTCTTGGCTCGCCGCTCCAAAGCTTCGCTGCGGCCGAGAATGCGTGCAACAGTATGTTGAACCACCTCCGAGACTGAACTGATTTCCGCTCGCTGATAATTTGGAGCCTCGCCAAATGCCACAGTCGCTCCGAGCGCCGCCCAGGATAATCGATCGAATCTCACCGCTCACTCATTATGTAAAGGCGTTGGAGCATATGCTGGCAGCCGATGCAGACGAAGTTGATCTTTAGGAAACGGCATTCGGGATGATGGGTGGTGTACAATGAGCAGCAGACAGCTTGAAGATGAGTACGACCGTGAGGAAGCCGAGGCGATTGCCGCGGCACTTGACCTCACGCCCGACGAATTGAATGAAATCGAGTATACGATGCACGAGATCGCTAACGAGGACGGGCTGGTTTACGGATACGGCATAGAGATCAAAGAAGGAGCCCCGCAGCACATCCTCGACAAGCTTGCGCCGCTGCCTAGGCGGGGCAAATTAGTGCTGATCCATGTGCAGGGATACGCCCACGACGCAGATCAAGAGCAAATGGAAATAGGGATGGCCCGGACCACCGTTTACAAAGTGAAGCTCTACAACATCGCTACAGATGAAGTGGTTATCTCCCAGCGCATGGCGACCCACAAGGGAGCGGCCAAGATGGGAGGGTGGACGGTTGAAGGCACGGGCCATGTAATTGACCTAGCTGACCTAGAACCCGGAGAGGAATGGACACCTCGCGATTTCGATCCGACCACGATATGACGGTGCTCACGACTGAGCATCCGCTCATTTGGCTAACGAAGCACTTTTTCTTCGGAACGCTGTTGCGACTGGTGTCCTCGAACGCATGCTGGCGCTGGCCAGGCGGGCGCTTTGATCAGAAGCACCATCAGCGGGGACCGAACGCCTATTCGCTGCATCTACTGTATAGCCGTCTAAGGTCCTCCTCTTGCGACGCTGACCCACACCACGATGATATCCCACGCTTGCGTGATGGCGCAGCGCTATTGGGAACCAAGAACTGGCAAGCCTTGGACCCGCGGCGTGAGCCGAGGCTGAACTGCTTCAACTGGATGCAAAGCGGGAGCACGGTGATCGCGTCGAGCACGGACCAGGCGACGATTGCGAGTTGGTTTCGTTCGTTGGTCACCGGTCGCGCCGTCTCCGAATGGCTCGAAATCGAGTGACATTGACGGCCTGCCGGCGATTCCCTGCTGAACGCATCCAGCATGGGCTATTACATCTGCCTCGTGCGGCAGCTCTCGGGCGCGCAGAGCAATGAGGCCGCCGCGGCGATCATGTCGACGTGCCGCGCGTCCAATCCACTTTGATTCCCTCGCTCAAGCCGCGTTCAGCGCCTGTGCGAGGTCCGCGATCAGATCGGACGGGTTCTCGATCCCGATCGACAGCCGGATGGTGGAATCGAGCACGCCGATTTTCTGGCGGATGTCGGCGGGAACGCCGGAATGGGTCATGGTCGCGGGCAGGCTCGCGAGCGACTCGGTGCCGCCGAGGCTCACCGCCAGCTTGAGGATTTGCAGCGCGTTGAGGAATTTCACCGCCGCCTCCTTGCCGCCGACGATGTCGAACGA
>NZ_JCAMOP010000088.1:0-12287 GCF_059512345.1 Bradyrhizobium sp. Unk1 | reverse complement strand
TCGACTGCTTCATCTCCGTCTCCCTCAAGGTGGACGGATTCTACCCATTTTTGGAGGAAGTTCAGGGGCTCAGGTCACTCGACGTCGGCCTCTTGCCGCGCACGCTGCAGCTCCTGTTGCTCTGTGTACCAGCGCATCCAATAGTTCGGATCATTATAGGTCGGTTCCATGGTATTCCCTTGATGAGACGTGGCTCTTCATAGCCGCGTGAGAGCCACACTCCGTGCGCTGACCACAGAGACTCCAGCTTCAAACGACGTCACACTGATCGTACAACCTGACGCCACGTGTGCTTCAAGCCGCTTGCGTCTATGAACCGCCCGGGTTTGCCGGAGGCTCCAACTCCTGAGAGGATGGAGCCATGACAAGCAAGACGACGAACAAGTTTTCACCCGAGGTCCGTGCCCGCGCAGTTCGGATGGTCTGGACCACGCGAGCGAGCACCCGTCGCGCTGGGCGGCAGTGACCTCGATTGCGGCCAAGATCGGCTGCACGCCGCAGACGCTGCATGACTGGGTCAAGAGGGCCGAGATCGAGGGCCTGTACCCTGCAAGGTGGCGTCGCAAGCGATGGTGGCTAGCTGTGGAATCTCAACAGGTCGTCCTGGGGGAGGCCAAGGCGGCTGATAGGCGGTTTTGCCTGCAGGCTGCCATGCGGGCGATGCCAGTTGTAGTGATGAAGCCAGATCGGCAGGTCTTCGGCGCGCTGGTCTGAGGTGTCATAGGCACGAGCATAGGCCCACTCACGCAGCGCGGTCTGGATGAAGCGCTCGGCCTTGCCGTTTGTTTGCGGCCTGTAAGGCCTGGTAAAGATGTACTTGAGGCCCAGCTTCCTGCACATCCTGATGAAGGCTTTGGCACGATAGCAGGAGCCGTTGTCGGTCATGATGCCGGTGACCTTCATGCCGAGGCTGCGATAGTAAGCGAGGGCGTCCTTGAGGAAGGCAATGGCGCTCTCCTTCTTCTGATCACGCCGGATCTGGGAGAAGGCCAGGCGCGATGCGTCGTCGATGGCGACATGGACGAACTCGTGGCCTGCGCCGCGGCTTTCGCCCTTCTGGCGATCCCGGGTGATGCGGTGGCCAAGTCTTACGACCTGCCGAGCTTTTTGATGTCGATATGGATGAGTTCGCCGGGATGCTCGCGCTCGTAGCGACGCACCGGCGCGGGGGGTTCCAAGGCCTTCAGGTTGTTGAGGCCGAGGCGCTGCAACGCCCGGCTCACCGTCGCCGCCGACACGCCGACCTCTTTGGCGATTTGCTTGCCGGTCATACGCTGACGGCGCAGGGCCTCGATCCGATCGACCACGATCTGGGTGTTGGGTTGCGCAGACGATGCGGCCGCGAGGAGCGATCCCTCAATCCCGCCACGCCCTCGCGGCGATATCGATCAATCCACTTCCGAGCGGTCCGCGGGCAGACGCCTACGGCTCGTGCGGCGGCCTCCGGCGTCTGCCCGCTCTGCACCAACCGCACAATGTGCTCTCGACCTCGCGGCGTAAGCCGGGCATTCTCATGGATGTCCATCCGGTTCCTCTCGTGGGGTGCTAAAGCTTCGACAACTTCAGCTTCCCCGACCGGAGCCGGATGGGCAACCTATTGAAAGCTCGCAGCTAGCCCGTCTCAGGGCACGGGCTAGCCACTTTTGCTCCTGAGAGGGTCACATTCTACAGGCGCCACCAGATGATGGCTCAGACAAGTAACCGGGGCACCTACCAGCACCAGTGGGTTGCCGCGCCCCCCGCGTGCATGCCATATCGAAACTACCTCCGCGAGGCCCATATCGGAAAGCTGGTCGGCAAGGCCCGGCTCTTTGGCCTCTTGCAGGCAGCTCATGACGCGCGGCACGCGGAACGCGAAGTTGCCGGGAGCAAGATCAAGATGCTGGACTGGCTTGACATTCGCCACGTGAAGCACGGCAGGCTTCAGGGTTGATGCAATGAAACGGGACATGGACGTAATAAGGGGGTTGATGCTGAAACTGGAGGCCCTTCCGGTCAACGGCCACGCTATCCTCACCGTGGGGCCTTACGATAAGGAGATAGCGGTTGCTGGCGCTTCTGTTGATCAAATAGCCTACCACCTCGGGCTTCTCTACAACGGGGGGTTTTTAGACAGTCCAGGTCAGCCGTACCTTTCGGGCCAAATACCATTTCGAGGACTCAGTTGCGTTGGGCATGACCTCATCGATGCCATTCGTGACGATGATGTTTGGCAGAAGACCAAAACACAAGCTGAGAAGGTCGGCTCTTGGACAGTTGATATTCTGTTGGCCGCCGCGAAAGCGGTAGCCAAGGCTAAATTCAAGGCTGTGACCGGCTTGGATATCTGAAGAGCTAATGGGCCAATGAATTGGGTAAGACGGGGCGATGGGCGTGACGGTCTACAAAGTTCGCATGTACAACATGGCGACTGACGAATTCGTAATCTCGCGCCGCATGGCGACCATCAAAGGCTCTCGGATAATGGGCGGTGATATCATCGAGGGCACCGAAATCGAAATCGACCAGAGCCAGCTGGAGCCCGGAATGGAGTGGACCGCGCGGGATTTCAACCCGCATTCGGCTGCTGAATTCCAGCGGAAAGTGTAGACGTAGCAGCCGGTGCTACAACGTCATGATCGATTGCGCTCAGCACGTGAAGCCCGCCAGGCTGCCAGTGCTGCATCTGGATCGCGCGACGCGCTCGCCCCGATAGGCAGACCGGAAGCCCGGTCAAGATACCAGTCGATTGCCTTGCGATCCCACCGCTGAGTACCGGGGATAGCCTCCGGCACCAGGCCCTTCTTAACCCACGTGTTGAACGCGTCCTTGGAGCAGCCACAATAGGCGGCCGCACTGGCCTTAGTGAGGCCCCCGAGGCGCGATCTGATCGGCGCGTAGTATCCGCTCCGAACGTCTCAACTCTGCGGGCGAAGGTTTATCACGCTGATGATCACCGTCCATTTGGGACCTATGGTAGAAGTTAGCGGGCACGTGACTCGGCGCCCGTGCATACAAAAGGCGCTGTCCCTACCACGCGCCGCTAACTTCAACGCAGCCAGCCTCAGCGACGGAGGAAGCTGACGGTGAGATACAATCACCGGAAAACGCCGCGCGGCACAACTACCAGAATCGGCCGGTCCTTCCTCCTCGACCAGTCTCTAAGCTGGCCCGACAGCTTGCAGAGATGGGAGGCACCAGCATGCCCAAACGCGTGCGCATTTGTTGCATAAACAAGACTGACAGGCGAAGCGCACACGAGAGAATCAAAAATGTCGGCGGGGTAAATTCAGACGGAACGCGATGGAAGCTATCCGTTAAGAAGACTATCCGAGACCTCGAAAGCCGTGAGTGGGAGTACTACGTCGAAGAATCAGGCGTCACTGTCGAAGTCATCGTCGCCACCGACGGCCAACACAAGTACATCAAGACAACAGTGGACGGAATTCAGCCGAACAATCTCCTCTCGCTCCCTGAGTGTCCGTGATGGTTAACGATCCCAGATCGCAGGCGGTGCGGGCGAGACTCGGCGCTGTTCGGTTGCGTTGGATCAGACGCTGTCCCTGCCTCGCCCGCACTACCATTGAGGCTAGACCTCATCATCGGTCTTGGCAGATCGGTGATCGGCACGTTGGTCGAACGCAAAACGCGCTTCACAATGCTATTGCACCTCCCCGATTAGCGGGGCATGGCGGAAGCTCCGCGCAAGAAGAACGGACCTACGCTTGCGGGACGGGGCGGAAGCCGTGCGTGACGCGATCTCGCGCACCATCATCACTTTGCCCGAAGAACTACGTCGCACGCTGACTTGGGATCAAAGAGCCGAAATGGCTCAGCACGACCGCCTCAAGATCGCAGCGGGCATCCAAGTCTACTTCTGCGACCCGCAAAGCCCTTGGCGGCGAGGCACTAAACGAGAACACCATTGGGTTGCTGCGGCAGTACTTCCCGAAAGGCACCGACATGAGCATCCACAGCGCCCACGACATATTCGCTGTAGCGGCCCTCAACGCCCGACCGAGAAAGACACTGGGCTGGAAAACGCCGGCAGAAGCGCTTGACGAATTACTGTCATGAGTGAAAACAATTGGTGTTGCGACGACCGTTTGAAACCGCCCAGTACACCAGCGAGCAGTTCCAGCGTTTGATGGCCGACCACGGCATTATCTGCGGCATTCCGGCAATGTCTGGGACAACGCGGCGATGGAGAGCTTCTTCTCGTCGCTCAAGACCAAACTGACGGAAGGCAAAACCTACAGGACCAGAGACGAGGCACGAGCGGATGTGTTCGACTACATCGAACGATTTTACAACAGGATCCGCAGCCACTCGACCATCGGCTATCTCAGCCCGGTTGAGTTCGAGCGCAAGGTGGGATTAGCTTAACTCGGTGTCCATCAAACCGGCAGCAGCTCAATGCTAAATTTTGCGGAGTCTCTGACTCGTCAGCTTTCTGAAAACTTAACTGACTAAGAAACCTGCTTAGATGATTCTGTGGATGCGAAGGTAACGTGGACCGCCCGAACTATGAAAGCAGCGCAACAGCTTCGTTGCAGGTGCAGCACGACTTGTTGCAGGAGCAGCAAGCGGGCCAAACCGGGCAAAGCGCCTTTGAGCAGCAACTGCACGAGGCACGCCAGGCTGACACCGCGATACCCGACCGGGCTCTCCCTCCCAGTGTGTCTAGCGACAGTCAGCAGTCCCCGGACGCGTCGATGGGTGCGCTCGCCCGGAGCAAGCTTCCGCCAAGCGAGAAGGGTCTCATCAATAGACATGGCACAGCTGAGTTGAGGCAAACGAACAGGCCGAGGTCCCCAATCAATTCCCAAGGCGTTGCCTTTGAGCAGCAGCCGAGCGAGGTCGCAAGCTCACTTGAAGCTGGTGGAGCAATGCCTGCTGAGGCTGCCCCGCAGGCGCCTCAGGTAACTCAGGTTTCAATAGCGGGCAAGAAAAGGAAGCAGCCTCTTTATTCCAAGGATGCTCTTGTTATCGTAGAATTTAGCCAGGCGCTCACCCAGGGCAAGCTCGCTGAATCATTTGTCCAGAGAATCGTAGGTCCTCTTCTTAGCTTTGGCCGCTGGCTGTGCGCAAATAACAAGACGGGCGTTATTGCTCGGCTAGACAACAATTCACTGACCACTGATGGCGATCTCTTCCAATACAGCGGAAATAATAATGATCTGATATTGGCCCTAGACCATCTCCGGACCTGGCGGTCGACGGGGCACGTCCCCCATCCAGCTCCCGTGCGCAAGCGCCAAAAAGCATCCGCCGTCTATCCCCATGTGTCTGAGCGCGACCAAGGGCTTATCAGAGAGGTGGCTCAGGGCGTTATTGCAAGTCGGAAGCTGAAAGGCGAGGTGGCTAACGGGTACGCGCGCAATCTTACCAGGTTGGCAAATGATCTCGGGGAGCGCGGCCTATCTCTGGACAGTAGTAGTGATGCAGACTTGCTTGCCCATGTAAAAAAACTCTTCAAGAGCAATAAATTTATGCGGGCCGCGGTGGGGGCTCTTAGGGACCATCGTGCCCCGAGGGCTCCGGGCGCTTCATCTGTTGGCGGGCGCCCATCGCTCCTCCTGCCGATGGTGACGAAGTGCTCATTAAGGGAGCCATAAGCCACGCCCTTGAGAGCGACAGGTTGAGTTCGACGACCGCCCGACTTTATGATTGGGCGCTTCGCAAATTCTCTCGAGAGTTAGATCTCTACGGCGACACGCTTTCCGCACTCAGTAACGCGGCCCTACGTATCTGCGCTGACAGAATGTTTCGCGACGAAAAGTGGAAGATGGCCTTGGACGGTGGGCTGAAAGCCCTTGGAGAGTATCGTCAGACGAAGGGTGCTGAACCCTCAGGGGAAGGTGCTTCGGGGCAGGCGGCTCTCGGCAGAGCGCCGGTGAGGGGCGCCGAGTTTGCAGTAATAGACGTTGATCCCGAAGAGCTTTGGCAGCTGTTGGACGTTGAGGGCGACGAGTGGCCGGTTATGGCTGACGATTCTGCGCTTCTGCGACCGGATCAACAGCTTCCGGAAGAGACTCGCGAATTGCGGGATGATCAATCCGGCCCCTTGTCGGCTCTCGGGTCAAATGTGCGCGACAATAATGCGCTGGATCATCTCGCAGGGTTCTTGGCTGACCCGAGCCGGCACCGCGACCTCCTAGGGGCTCCGCAGGAGCTGATGAGTGCGCCTCAGAGTGACGTCCTGCAAAGTGAAGGGGTTCTCATCGATGATGAGCACGGCACAGCCGAACTGAGACCAGCGAAGAGGCCAAGGAATCTGGATAGGGCGCAAGCAGTCGCAATTCAGGAAATGCTGATCGAAAACGGCAATTCGGGGGAGGGCGTGCTGATGCAGGCCCCCCTCGGCCGCGTGGTCGCATGGCAATGGGACGCGGCCGCGCAGCACAGTGGACCGCAGGGAGGTCTCAGTTCGCCGGTGGTCTTTCCCGCGGAATATTACGATCAGGATCTGCTTTGGCGAGGGGTGGACGAAACCGCCCCATCGCCGTCTCGCGGCTCAATCATGAGCCCTCCCCAAGCAAGAGATTCCGGAGAGTCCGACCATCCCCTGAACTGGCACCCCAACCGCAAGGCCGCGACAACCGGGAGCAATCTCTCGCCGACTCGGGAGATGGGCCCGATTGAGGGAACGGTTCATCTCAATTCCTTCGAGCTACCGGGCGGCCTCGTCCCGACGTCTTACTTACGGTCGCTATTTGCCGGATCAGCACTGGATCATCACGATGGCAGTCGACAGCCTAGTCTGCCGCATGGGCTTTCACCGCCGGTGCCTGCCTTTTCGGACGATGAAGCTATGGTATGGTTGAGGGAGGAGTTCTCGCGGCGGCAGATGCAAGAATCTGCCTCACCGTCAATCTGCAGGGCTCCGTCCGATCTCTACGGCGGACTTGAACCGTTGGTTGATCTGACTACGTTCACGCTGTCCGAATTGGGCGACGATGCTAATTCTGTGCCGGCGTTTCCGAGCACATCCGCCGATGATCAGATCGTAGCGCTGAATGCGGCAGCCTTGCCTCGCGAGCTGGTGCTGGGCGACGAGCAATGGCTGGGCGACGAGCATATCCTGAGGGATTACCAGCTTCTGGAGCAGGAGTTGCACAGGGACCCTCAGGATTTCCCCGCCCTGGATATCGCCACTCGGACGCGGTTGGTGTCTCCCACTTTGGTCCATAATTTGCTGCGCTCTTCCGACGATACCGTCGTTGAACGGGCATTTCAGCGCATTGTCTATGATGACAAGGGTAATGATACAGCCGACTTCCTGTTCCTGCCCGTAAGCGATGCCGATCCTTCGGATCCTTATAGCCAAGGGAATCATTGGTCGCTGCTGTTCCTTGATCGCCGTGACCGGAGCTCGCCTATTGCCTATCACTACGACTCCCGCAGAGGATTCAACGAGACGTCTGCCACCCATCTGGCCGGTAGACTGGGTCTTCTAGACAACGTAGTGCAAGCTGGCATCGCCCAACAGCAGAACGGCTATGATTGCGGCGTCTTTGTCGTGGACGGTACGCGAGCTCTCGTTAGTGGGTTGGTTGCAGGGCAGCGAGGGGTGCAGAATCTTAACAACCTCAGTGTCAGTAGGCTGGCACTGCAAGCTCGCCTACGGGCTGTTATTGGAGCCTAGATCGCTGCTGAGCTTAACCAGGCCCCTATACTCGCGCTCTGCGGTGTGACGGGCAGCCGCCCGGTAAGCTCCTATCCCCCGTCCCAGTTGTTTCGACAAGAAGTGGGCTCAGATAGAGCGGATAGAGCCGCATTTGTTAACGAATGAGATGGCCCGTCGTGCGAAGACGATTGCTCCGCTAGCGCGGGATAGGGGAGCATGGACAGGCGATCGCAGAACTGGCTCCGGAATTCTGGACAGGGCGATAAGTGGAGTTTTTGCATGACGGCGGGCAAGATTGACCCGCGAATCAGGAGAGACGATGAGCAGACGAACCCGTCGGCACCACACACCGGCATTCAAGGCGAAGGTGGCGTTAGCCGCGATCAAGGGCGAGATGACGCTGGCCAAGCTGGCTGAGCATTTCGACGTGCGTCCGAACCAGATCACGCAGCGGAAGGCCCAGCTTCAGGAAGCGGCGGCCGATGTGTTCGGTCCTGGCGGAGGCAACCGAATGAGCGAGCCCGCGGTCGACGTGAAAGCGCTGCACGCCAAGATCGGGGAGCTGACTCTTTTTAGAAGGCGCGCTCAGCAAAGCCGGCCTGCTGAGCGCAAAGCGATGATCGCTTCAACACCGACCAGGGCTCGCAGTTCACCGGCGCGGCGTTCACCGGCGTGCTCGCTAGCCACGGCATCGCCATCAGCATGGACGGCCGGGGCGCCTGGCGCGACTGCGCCTCACGGATTGATCTCAGGGATGGCACGCGCCCCTGATTTTGGCGACGTCTAAATAATTTTCGACGCGTTATCGGAGATTCGCTTTCGCTCGCCTTCTGGATACCTACCTGCCCCGTAAACCCGGGACTTTTGCAACACTTGCTGATGACCGCGCCTTTTAAGCGAAGCCACAGTGTCGTGGTTTTGCACCTGCGGCTGGAACGCCGAATGCAGGAGGGCCAACCTCCATCTCTCATAAAGCTGTACGCATCAAATTCGGTTATTCACCTCCTTCATGCTCTGCAGCACAACGTGCCAGATCAGCTTCACAAGATCGCTGCGGCGACCGCGGAAGACAAACAAATGACCGCTGAGCGGGTCTTTGTGCAGCACCTCCTGCACTTGGAGCGCCAACGACGGAAAGCCTCGGCGCATGTCCGTGTAGCCGGTCGCGAGCGACACTCGCGCGCCCGTCGGAACCGGGATCATCATCGGCGGACCAAAGCATCGAGAACGCGACTTAGCGTGTATCCATCAACCTCGTCATCGACCCGGATGCGGTGCCCGCTACCAAGATCAATCTCGATGATGCCCCCGGCTCTTGCGTCGACGCGCCGTCGTCGTCAACGGCGCTTCAGCCACCTCCCGCGGTGGCGCAGACGGCCCAATATCGTCTGGAACAAACGGCGCTATGCTCGCTTCGCCGTGCCTGCAAAGCTCCTTGCGCCACCTGAACAGCTGGCTCACATGAAGCCCGGCCACGCGAGCCACCTCGGAAACATTGGCGCCGGGCTCGAGCGACGCTGCAACAAGCCGTTCCTTCTCATCCTGCGACCACCGGCGCCGCCGCTCGACCGTTGTGAACACCTCCGCCCTCGAAATCGTCATAGCGCTTCTCCTAGGATTACCCCTAGGACCTGCAGCGCTCGCGCCAATCAAACAAGGCGGCCCTTAGCGGCTTTCGATTACCCACATCTCGTGCGTAGGATTTGCATCGGTTGAATCGCCTGTGATTCTGTTTGTGACGCCGATTCGCGGAGGCGTCACAGATGAGCGGAGACACGGGAGCCGGTGCTGCAGGCTGGCATGACGACGAAGTCGTTTCGGCAGGGCTGCCGGACAAGCGATTGGCGCGCCGATTTGGTCGCCTGCTTGATCAGATGTCGGCGGCACCTGGCCAACCGGTCCCGGCCGCGTGCGGCGACTGGGCGGCGACGAAGGCGGCCTATCGCTTCTTCGATAATCCGCGCGTTGGGATGCTGGCCGGCCATTTTGCCGCGACCGCTATGCGCTGCGCGGCGAGCGAAGGGCCAATCCTCATTCTGCAGGATACCACCGAGTTCATCTACAGCCGTGCGCAGCCGGGTAAGATCGGCTTCACCAAGACCATCAACGCCGGACGTTACAAGGCGGGTCAGCCCAACGTGGTGACTTTGTGCGGAGTGCTGATGCATTCGAGCCTGGCCGTAACCCTCGGCGGCACGCCGCTCGGGCTGACGGCAGCGAAGTTCTGGACACGCACGAAGTTCAAGGGGACCTGGACGCTCAAGCGGCATGTGAACCCCACGCGGGTACCGATCGAGACGAAGGAAAGCTATCGCTGGCTGGAGAACCTACGCCAGTCGATGGCGCTCGTGGGCACGCCGGAACGCTGCGTGCATGTGGCCGACCGCGAGAGCGACATCTACGAGCTCTTTTGCCTGGCGCAGGATCTCGGCGCGCGCTTTCTGGTGCGAGTGCAGACCAACCGATTGGCCGGCGCGCCCGCCGACGCAGAGCCACGGGATGGAGCTCATCGGGTCTTCGCCCGGCTCTCGGCCACGCCTTGGGCGGGACGCCATTACGTCGCGATCGGACAGGATGAGACGGCGTGCATGCACGTGAAGTTCGCCGCAATCCAAACCTTGCCGCCCATAGGCAAGAAGCGATACAGTCCTCAGCTTCTCACCTACATTCACGCCCTTGAGATCGACCCGCCGGCGGGCCGTCCGCCGATCGACTGGAAGCTGGTGACCAATCTGCCGGTCGGAGATTTCACCATGGCCATCGAGAAGCTCGAATGGTACGCCTTGCGCTGGAAAGCAGAGGTGTTTCACAAGGTAATGAAGTCTGGCTGCCGCGCCGAAGAGGCGAGGCTTGAGACCGCCGAGCGGCTGACCAAGTTCCTCGCCCTCATCGCGATGGTCAGCTGGCGCATCTTCTTCCTCACCATGTCCGCACGAGCGAAGCCCGACGCTGCGCCGGACACAGTCCTCACCTCAACCGAAATCGCGACGCTAGATGCCATCGACGCGGCGCGGTCCAAGCCGCGCATCTTCCGCAAGACCCTCGCCACCTACTTGCTCCAGATTGCCATGCTGGGCGGCTACCTCGCGCGCAACCACGATCCGCCGCCAGGAAACATGGTGGTGTGGCGAGGCCTAACACGCCTCAACGACATCGCCTTCGGCCTCTGAATCAGAACTCGTCCACGATGTGGGTAATTGAAAGCCTTAGCGGAGGGATACCCATGAGACCACAGACAATTACTGTTCGCCGTCAGGGCCTGTGAGACAAATAGGGGGATTTTGCGGAGGGAGGATTTCTGGTTCATCGTAGCCACCAGGAGCGAAGATGAAACAGAAATCCGGACCGGGCAAAGCGTCGGCAGAACAAGCGGTAAAGGGCATTCAGCGCCAGACACGCCGGCAGTATTCTTCTGAAGAGTAGATCCGTATCGTGCTGGAAGCATTGCGGGGCGAGGAGAATATCTCCGAGCTGTGCCGGCGCGAGGGCATTGCCGCCCTCGATGTACTATAGCTGGTTCAAGGAGTTCCTCGAAGCCGGTGAGCGTCGCCTGGCGGGCGACACGGCGCGTGCGGCAAACTCCGGCGAGGTGAAGGATCTGCGTCGTGAGACGACGGCGCTGAAGGAGGCCGTCGCTGATCTGACGCTGGAGAACCGTCTGCTCAACAAAAGTATGAACGGACATGGGGACGACGATGCATGAGGTATCCCGCCTCAGAGAAGGCCGAGATCATCCATTTGGTCGAGCAATCACACCTTCCGGCCAAGCGCACACTTGACAAGCTCGGGATCCCGCGCGCCACATTCTATCGCTGGTATGATCGCTACCGCGAGGGAGGCGTTGAGGCGCTGGCCGATCATCGGTCTCGACCAGACCGGGTCTGGAACCGCATCCCGGACGATGTGCAGGAGCTGCTCAACCAGGCGGACCGACTTGCCGGCGGCAGGGATGCGATGGTGGTTATCGATGACACCTCACTGCCGAAGAAGGGTGAGCGATCGGTCGGTGTTGCGGCTCAATCCGCGTCGGCTCTCGATAAAACCGCAAATTGCCAAACGCTGGTGTCTTTAACGTTTGCGCGCGGCGAAGTGCCAGTGATGGTCGCGTTACGTCTTTTTCTGCCTGACAGCTGGACAAGCGACACGTATCAAGAGCGGGCGTGGAACTCACAACCAAATCAAGCGTAGACGCGGGAGTTCAGGCCGAGTGAGCGTCGTTGCGCAGGATCCCCATCATTACTGGTAGGTGCCACGACCGTTGGGATGTCGCATGCTGGGGCTACAGTGTTTACGCAGACGAGCCGACGGTCAGAGCTGCGCTAGGCGACACGAAGCTGTTACATTGAGATAGCATACTCATTGACCAGAACAGGAGCACCGTCCTTCAACGGAGGCGGCTCATGACCTACACAATCACGTGTCATCGAACGGAGTACGGCCGAAAGTATTTCTCCGTTCAAAGGCCAAGCGCGAGAGAAGCTCTGTCCAAGGCAGAGTTTCTTGAGATGTCCGACATCCAAATTGATTACATTGATACGCCTGCGGACGGACGGGTTGACATGCGCACGCTTCGGACGTTGGCCGAAAAAGAGCGCGCCTACGCTCATCTCGATGGCTGAGGCGTCCAAGGATATCGTCACCATCGGGCAGACGAACCTAGCGCGGTCGGGACCTGCAG
>NZ_JCAMOP010000087.1:0-12450 GCF_059512345.1 Bradyrhizobium sp. Unk1 | reverse complement strand
GCGTGGGAATTCTATGTCCAGGAAGACGGGCTCACTGCTGGTTTGATCGTGGCCAAACACGAAGGGCACAAGTACATTAAGACGACGGCAGACGGCATTCAGCCAGACAATCTTCTTTCACTCGCT
The DNA here is from genome assembly GCF_059512345.1 of Bradyrhizobium sp. Unk1. Taxonomy (NCBI): domain Bacteria; kingdom Pseudomonadati; phylum Pseudomonadota; class Alphaproteobacteria; order Hyphomicrobiales; family Nitrobacteraceae; genus Bradyrhizobium; species Bradyrhizobium sp. Unk1. The sequence goes on along the minus strand of NZ_JCAMOP010000087.1, from coordinate 12,324 downwards.
GAGTGCCCGTCCGTCCTCGCCCTGTAGCGAAGGCATCCGCAGCTAAGACCGTGCCCTCCGCAGCCTAGCGCTTTTTCCTTTCGGCCGCTTTGACGCGGGTGCCGATGGCAAATTGGCCTGTCTTATGCGTGGTCATTCCTCAATTCGGGAATAAGTTTCCGTGACGTGCGCGACCGTAAGCTGGTAACCCTGCGTTCTCGCCTCCGGAATATCCGCCAACCGACGGTCAGAGGGGAGCGTGAGTCGGGAGCTGATGTTGAAGTGAGGATACCTGCCCTTGATCTGTGGATGTAGTTCAGCCGCAACTTCCACGTCTGACGTCGCAATGTATCTGCCACCCCACATCTCGATGATGTTCTTTAAGAGGTAAGTTGGCTTTGCGAGCCTCTTTGTGGTGGTTTGCGCATCAAGCCACTCAAACGCGATCCTGATGCAGTCATCGTGTTCATGCACATTGGTCGGCTGTTGGTATCGGACGCGTTTTTTGGCCTCGGAGATTTGTTGAGTGGTGAGCATACGAGATCATCCTCATCGCGTCCGCCGCATTGCTAGCGTTGCTACAGACCGTCGATAAATGTCGGGCCCGTTTCGGCGGCACTACCGACGCCTTTGTTCGCGAACAAGCGCGCAGCGGCTTCCCGCCCCCGCTCTTATCCTCTACCATAGCCCAAGCGCCAAGCAAGGAAAGCGCTGGCGCAAGCTAGCAATACGAACGCACACCCAATTTTTCGGAACGACTTACCTCTCATCTGGCACAATGCATTCAGGGGTCATTGCGCCTGATCCATCGTCGGGCGCGAGTTGTCCTTCCCGCATTTCACCTCGATTAGATCAAACAGATCTGAACCTCCAACATTCATAAAATTCCGGCCCACTGAAAGTGCCGCCAAACTTACAGAGGTTGTATTGCCGACGTCGAAGGTTGTGGGTGACCCCACATACCATCTGCCGTCCGATCGCTTTGAAAATGCCGAACAGTCGATCGTGTTGGACTGCGCGTCGTGCGCGAAAGCCGCGTTCATGAGAGCAATCGGAGATAATAGGATGCAAGCAATATTCTTCAGCATGGCATGGACCACCAATGAAGGGAGACACCATATGCTGAGGCACTCGCTCCGAGCTAACAAGCTACCAAAAGTTGGAGGGAAGCCATTCTGGAGCATCGCGACGTACAGTGACAATCTCTTGGCTCTATCTGAGTGCAGATGACCAAGACGCGCGGTGCGGTGGGGCCAAACCTCGTCGCACCGTCAGCCAAACGGCTCCTGCGACGGCGTGGGCCGACGAACCTCTGCAACAAGGTCGACGTACTCCTCCGGGCCACGAATGATGACGACGAATCGATGGTTAAACGAATCCTCAACTGAAACGCCGACCACGGTGCAGGGGCGCCAGGCTTGGCGTCCGGCACCGTCGCGAACCGCGAACTCGGCTTCGTAGTTAGAGACGGGGATCATCACGCGGACACCTTCCTCAGCTGCACAGCGCTGCCGTCCCGCGCCGGCAGGAACTCAAAAGCATCGCCCGCCGCAGGGATTGATGGCGTTGAGGAGGGTGGCGTTCCCGTTCTCATAACGAGTGCGCCCACGTATCGCACATCGCTTGTATCTCCACGTCACCCCTGCCGGGGGCAAGCACTGGCGGTGCCGATATGAGTTCGGCGGCAAGGAGAAGTTACTGACAATCGGACCCTACCCCGCTGTCAGTCTCATTGACGCACGCGCCAAGCGCGAAAGCGCAAAGGACATCCTGCGACAAGGGCGTGATCCCAGCATCGCCAAGAAGTTGGAAAAGGCCAAGGTAGCGGTGAGCGATCACGCGACATTCGAGTCGATCGCTCGCGAATGGCACGCGCTTAACAAGCCGCGTTGGACGCCAGTTCACTCCAATGACGTAATCCGCAGCCTTGAGCGCGACGTGTTCCCCGACCTTAGCGCGCTGCCTGTCCGGGAAATCCAAGCACCTATCATCTTAAAGACACTTAGGAAGATCGAGGCCCGCCCAGCGATCGAGACCGCCCGGCGCGTGAGGCAGCGCATATCTGAAGTGTTCGTCTACGCCATTGCGAGCGGACGGGCAGACACCGATCCAGCCTCAATGCTCCAAAGTGCTCTTGCTCCCCTGATCAAGGGGCAGCGCCCGGCCATTACGGATCTGAGCGAAGGCGCGCGCGGTTCTCAGCAAATTCGAAGCCGAACCGGCGCACACGGTAACGAAGACTCGCTCGCCGGCTTCTCGCTCTGACAGCGGTGGGCCGGGTAAGCTGATTCAGACGCCGTGGAGTGAGCTAGACGCTCTTGACGGCGACGTGTGGGTAATCTCGGCCTCGCGAATGAAACTCATTCGGAAGCGCAAAGAACAGGACGCATACGATCATATGGTGCCACTGTCGCGGCAAGTGCAAGATGCCATCAGCGTACTGCGCACCATCACGGGCGGCGGTCAACACGCTTTCCCAAACACATGGCATCTTCATCAGCCGCTCAGTGAAAACCCGATCGGCTACCATCTGAACCGTATTGGGTACCGGGACAAGCACGTCCCACATGGCTGGCGCTCATCGTTCTCGACTATCATGAATGAGCGCTATCCGGCCGATCACGACGTGATCGAGCTGGTTCTAGCCCATAAGCCGGAGAACGAGGTTGCGGCAGCGTATAACCGCGCAAAGCATCTGCAACGGCGCCGTGAGCTTCTTAGATTTGGGCTGATCTGGCATTGAAGGATGCTGGATCGGCGCAAACGTTGTTAGCGACGCGTCGTCGCTAGATCGCCTTCAACAACTTCAGCGCGAGATCAGATCAGAACTCATCGCTGAAGTCGGGCTTACCGAACTCATACAAAACCATGTCGCGCATTTCCGTCACGTCGGCCGCGTTGTTCAGCGGAGGAGAATGATGGTCTCAACCGCGCACAGCAACCGCATTCTCTTCTCAGCATAAGGTCCTCTGGCCTGCGCAACCATCTGGTATGCCGCCCTTACGGGCGGATGCTAATTGTTCAATGCTGTTGCTCTGCATGGCGAATTCCCTCTTAGAACGAAAGACTATCTCGCCAAATCTTTTCCGACAACTATAACTACTTATCGATTTTTGATAAAAACTAGAAGGCGATCATGCGGAGCGATAATGACGGCAGTGATGCCGTAGCAGTTCTTTCATCCGGCCAAACACTGAAAATCCACGGCGTGACTCTTTATCCGACTGAGAACATCGCCATCATCAGCGGCCTTAGGTCGGAAGCCGCATCAAAGATGGGGGGCGTATCAACCGGTGTCGGGTTCATTGGCTCGCCGACATGGGCCATCGGCGCGGGTGTAGCGCTGGGCTTTCTCGAAAGCGTGGCTTCCGATGCGGCCCGAAAAAACGGCCTGAAGATGTTCGCAGAAGCCGACCGGCAAACAGATAAATTGTATGCCCAAGGGCTACTGTTTCGGATGAACGATGTCACGAACAGCGACAGGCCGTTGCCTGCGTCTTGGTCTGCAACCGCCTTGGTTGATGACTATCAAAGTATCGGACATTTACAGCGTAAGCAGCGCGACGCCGTGCTCTCACAAAACAGGCTAACAGAAGCAAACCTCGTTGATGGGCATCTGATGCCTATCAAACGCGAGCGGCTGTACTCTCTCAACGGCGATGAATTTCTAGCGGTTGATGCAGACTTCGGCTTGATCAACATTCGATGGTCTAGCGTCGTTGGGTACATCGGACCAAATCGGAATGGACCGCCGTCGCTGCCACCAGCTTAGCTAACGGGTTCGCTGGACTACAATCGACGAAGACATTTTATAAGCGGAGCATTGGTATGAAAAACCAGCGTGCTCAATGCTCACCTCCTCATTTTCCCTTAGTAGTGCTTTCTTCCGGCCAAAGCCCTAGCAGGCAAGCCGGGACCGAGTCTTGCGGGCGTCGCGGTAACGCGGGGTCTGAAGTGTAGACAGGAGCCATGCGGGGTGCGGGAATGAGCCTCGAAAGGTGGAAGTTCGCGGAGGCCGAGTGTGTTCCCTAAGCACGAAGGCAGCACGAGCATCGTCGATAGGCGAGACGATGTAGCTCCGTCGGGGTCGATGGCCGGATCACGCATGGAAGGCAATCATCGGAACATGAAAGGCCCGACCAGGTCCGCTGGATTGGTCTCCAGTGGGGGGCAGCGGCAAGGCACTGCCAGAGCCGCTGTCCGAGCTGAGGTCGGGAGTCGGGCTGGTTCATAGTACCTGTGAAATCGTCGAAGGTAAGGAGACGCATGGAGGGAAGGGACCAGCCCGAGCGGAGCCTGCGCGAGGAGGCCAGGGTCCGGACAAGAGCCGGGTCGCCCTGTTGCCACACCTTGAGCGGGTGAACGCGGCGGCCAAGCAGGCTGCCCAAACCCGGTTCACGGCCCTGCTGCACCATGTCGACGAAGACGCTCTGCTCAGGGCGTTTCGAAGACAAAAGCGGCAGGCCACGCGGGGGTCGATGAGGTGACGGTGGCGAAGTACGAAGGGCAGCTGACGGATAACATCCGCGGCCTACACGGGTCGCTACCGGCCACAGCCGGTGCGGCGCGTCTACATCCCCAAAGCCGACGGCGGCAAGCAGCCTCTCGGTGTGCCGGCGCTAGAGGATAAGATTGTCCAAAGCGCGGTGGCCGAGGTGCTGAGTGCTGTCTACGAGGCCGACTTCCTCGGGTTCTCCTACCTTCCCGCCGGGGCGGAATCCTCACATGGCGCTTGATGCCCTGCATACGGCGATCATGAGCCAGCGCGTGACCTGGGTGCTCGATGCCGACCTACGCAGCTTCTTCGGCTCGGTCGACCACGCGTGGCTGTTGCGGATGGTGGCGCACAGGATCGCCGATTCACGCATATTGCGGCTCATCGGGCTGTGGTCGCGAGCTGGCGTTCTTGAGAGGGGTGAGAAGCAGGAGACGGACAGGGGCACGCCGCAAGGGGCGGGCATCAGCCCACTCCTTGCCAACATCTTCCTGCACTACATCCTCGATCTCTGGGTCCCGCAATGGCGTCGTCGCCACGCACGCGGTCGCGTTGTGACCGTGCGCAATGCGGACGACTTCGTCATGGGCTTCGAGAGCAAGGCAGATGCGCAGGAAATGCTCTTGGCCCTTCGTGCGCGGCTGGCCAGCTTCGGCCTGACGCTCCATGAGGACAAGACGCGGCTGATCGAGTTTGGTCGGTTCGCGGCCGTCTCGCGTCAGCGGCGCGGTGAGCGGCGGCCCGAGACCTTCGCCTTTCTCGGCTTCACCCATTATTGCGGGTGGACCCGGGATGGCCGGTTCATCGTGAAGCACAAGACGGAAGGGAAACGCCTGACGTGTAAGCTGACGGCGTTGCGCCAGGAGACATGGCGGTTCATGCATGCGCCACTGGCCACGCAGCACGAGCGGTTCGCCGCCATGCTGCGCGGGCACTATGGCTACTACGGCAGGCCGCACAACTATCCAGCGCTCAACGGCTTCTACCGGGAAGTGCGTCGGACCTGGCTGCGCTGTCTGAGACGCCGCAGTCAGAAAAGCTGGCGCATGGGCTGGCTGGAGTTCGAGACCCTGACGGCACGCTTCCGACTGCCAACTCCACGCATCACTCGAACATGGGCGCAGGCGCGGATATGACGCGGGTGCCCTCGGGAAGAGCCGGGTGCGGGAAAGCCGCATGCCCGGATCTGTGAGGGCGAAGCCGAATGGCCTGGCTACTCGACCACGACCGGTGAACTTCAGTCGTTCACATGCCATGAACAAGGCTGCAATGTCAGCGATGCTCCCCGATGATGACGATCTATCGGGACGGGACCCGGCGATCTTGTCTGCGCATGCCAAGCCCTTCAGTAATGATCACAATTGCGAAGCCAGCGATGCAGTATTAGAGAAGCTTGTAGAAGAAGGTCGCCGAGCGATATGTTCCGTCAGAGGCGAGCACACAACCGGGTATGATACCCACCTGCTTCCATCCGTCGCTCTCGTAAAGACGCTCGGCAGCAGAACCTGTGGTCGTACTGAGCGTTAACAGCTTCTTTCCCTCTTTTCGTGCTAACTCGCTGACAGCCGAGAGCAGCCAGCGTCCGACGCCGCGACGGCGCGCTCTTCTTTCAACCAGGACTTTGATGACTCGAGCGCTATGCAATTGGTTCTCAGACTCGGCAGGTATCATCTGGACTGTGCCAACAATCCGACCTGTGCTATCTTCCGCAACTAGCAACACGCGTTCATTGCAAATGACCGCGTCCGCGACGCTACGCCAGTACACCAGCGCACGTCGTCGAGATAGCGGTGGCAGAAAGCTGACTGAGTCGCCACGGGCGACGCAGTCGATGAGGATGTCGGCGAGACGCTCCAAACGCCCATCGACTTCGTCAGCGCCGATGCGCCGTACCTGAATATCGTCTGTCATCTGATTTTGGAGAGAGCGAACCGATCACCCCTGGCTAGGCCGGACGTGCTTGCTGCGGGTGGCCAGTCGAAGATCCGAGTTGTTGCCGTGGCGCTGGCTATTAACCTACCCTTTTCGCTTTTTCTTTGTGGCCGCCGGAAAAATGACGGTGTTTGTGCGATGAACGATAACGGCTCGACGAAGAGCGGCCCGATCACCGTCGGTCGCATGAAGTTCGTTTTCATTTCAACAGTGGGAGCCATATGATGGCCACCAAGGAATGCCGATGCGACCGGGCCCACGGCGGCGTCGAGCATGGCCGTGATCATGCCGCCTTGAATTGTACCAATAGGACTCAACAAGTCGGCAATTGCTGCATACTCAACTAGAATCCTTCGCCGATCTTCACTTTGAGGTCACGGTCCAGTTATTGAACTTGAAGTCCATTCCGCCTGGGGAGGAGGTGATCTCGACGCCGTATTGGACGCTACCGACGTGTATGTCGCCGAAGTGGCCCTTCGACTTGATCCACTCTAAGATGCGTTTGATGTCGACTGTCCCGCTGTTGCTCTTCGAGGTGGGCACGAGCGAGATGACGTTGTGACCATTGTTCCCTTCAAACACGTTCCAGGTCGTCCCTCCCACGTCGACGTTAGTGTAGACCGGGATCGCCGCCCCGGAGGGATCCGGTCGATAATGATAAGAAATGGGCTTAACGTTGCCGCTACCGTCCGAGTTTCCGGTGTAGTTTGTCCAGATCATGATCTCATGCTGGTTTGAGCTGTCCCAAATATCATAGGCGGTGTCCCAGGCGCCGCTTTTAGGAACATCCTGATTGAACGTCGAGCTCAAAGTGTTGATTGCACTGAGCGGCTTTCCGATATGGACGGCCTCGTGCGGATAGCTCTTGATGCCACGAGTTCCAGGCTGGTTCGACCACACGCTCCACCGGTTCGCACCGTACACCGAAATGGTCTGAGGCCCGGCACCACTGCCCCACACGTCGTTGTTCCAAGAGTAGCCGGAGCGTGAAAAATCCCCATACGGAGCGCTCGAACTCCAAATCGGGGCCTTTGCCGGTACAGGGGCGGCAGCCGATGACCTGACGTCGTTCACAGCCTGCCTAAAAAGATCATGATGCCCCTGTGAATAGACGTATCCTATCGGGGACTCTGGCGAGCCGGCACCCTTTATCCGATTGGAATCCATAATGCTCTCCTTGCTCTTATGGGAACAAAGCCTGTTGCCGGTCCGCCAGCGGGTCGGCATCGTGGACCGGCTTCGAATTCTAGGAAGGTTGGCTTTCGAGAAGCTGACTAACGCGAGAGTACGCGGTGCGCGCCTGTCCGTTTCTTTTCCAACCCACGCACTGCGGCGCAACGAGAAGGATTTGCCCGAAGGTGATTGCGAGGCCGCCGGGATCATGATCCGGCGCCGATCCTGGCGCCATCTGCATTCTGAGTGACGCGCGATTCGTCTCACGCGCCGACAGGTTGCTGAATCATTTGGGAGTGAGCCTACAAGCTTTGGCAGGCGACGAAACCCAACGACTTAAGGTATCGAGGCGCGGGCGCGAGCGGCACTTCGCCGTTCCGCAGCAGGGGGCAAGCGCCGCTCAAAGGCTTCAGATCGCTTCGGCTGCCAGCGCCAATCCAACGAGCTGCTTAATGTTCATGCCCCGTTCGGTCTTACCGTACGATTTTGAGCAGCTCTTGTTCTGCCCCCGATTTAGCGGGCGCGAATTATTTACTCGAAAAGGTCGATGCCTCTAACTGAACACGTTGCGACTGTACTTCCAGAGACATCCCCGGCGACAGGCTCGCAGCCGACTGCGCCGAATCATCATTCAAAACGAAAGCTGCCTCCGATGACGCACAGGCAAACCTTGTTTAGACAGAAGTGGCTTGTTTCTGGAGCTGCAATCATATTCTGTTCGGCGCGGCCCGCGCTCGCTGCTGACGTCCCCAGTGGGACGGAAACAGCGAACACCAAAGAATTCGTTACGTATTTCAGCCCGAACGATTTCAAGGTCCTTAATTCTGATGACCTTCATGACGCTCCGGCTAAGTTCATCGGGAAGCCTATCGAGCTTCGAAACGTGAGATGCCTCTACGCCATGGAGGGCTACCACTGCATTGCACCTTTGCCCAGCGCGGTTACGGTTGTTTTTGCAGATTCTGCCGCACCGGCGGCCGAACGGGAAGCCTTGAGAAACGACTGCGCTGCAATCCAGATGATGGCGAAGTCGCACGCCTGCCGAAAGAATATTCGAATTATTCCAGATGACTTGACCGAAAGTTCTCTCCCCAACGGCGTTGGAAAACGCGTCGTTGTGAGGGCCGAGAAAATTGAAGTCCTACCGGCGTCGCGACCGGAGCGTTAACACGTCGGATGTCCGCGTGTTGCTCCGTCATCGATCTCGATCAGCACGTTTTGGGGGCACCAGTTTGCCAGCGGACCGCGGATGGAGTCGATTCGCTTGGCAGGCAGGCTGTCCGCATAGTGCAACGGAAAAGTGAACTGGATCCCATTGTCGGGAATGATGCTGATGTTCATTTTCTTTCAGTCAATCGGGAATTATGGGATTAAATGGCCTCCTGACGGCTACAGCCGTTTCTCCTCGGTACCGTAGGCGGTCTTGATGCGGTGGTCCACCCTGCTACGTACAGTAGTACTGCACTTCTTGCCGCTGCGGATGCTGCGGATGTTGGCGTCGGACCAGAATAGGCCGAACAACTGCACCTGCATTAGCAACGTCTATCTTACGAAACCCGTTCGTCGTCCGAGTTCTCTGACCCTTAGCCGTTCCGGGTTCCCTTCCACGTCCAACGGGTGTCCCCAGCCATTCAGGATGGCGGCCCTAAGGTCATCCACCGTGGCGCTCTCACTGTCGAACGCTTCGACTAAGAATCGTCTTACGCGCATCGCCCCGACTTGCTTCTGCGGATAGCGCCAGGGAGGCAGAACGTCGCTTGACTGATGTCTACGGGAACAGTGTCGCCGTTGCCAAACTCGAAGTGATCCCTCCACCAAATCCCCTCAGCCCCCGGCTCAGAAGAAGAATGCTATCGGCAGTGTGGAAGACGGCAGATCGCCAGATGCCGTCAACAAGCACCTCCACGCAATTCACCAACCTTCGGAAGTTTCTTTTGCACTGGACTCTCCGGGTACTGTCCAGAATCTTTCGCACTTTTGATCAGGCGACGGCTCCGGTCTCAGAGAGTTGTGGCTGATAGAGCGGTTGTGAATCGACACCAAACATTGGCCCCGCACGCGCGAAGTCAAAAGCACTTGGGACGCCGATCGGCGTCCGGACCCCACGCCGATTCACAACGAGCTAGGGTCGGGGCAGCCTGGCCTGCCGACGCGGCTTGTCGCCGGCCTGTTCATTAGCCTTGCGCATTCGGAGGGGGCAGGACCGCAGATCGTCCTCGCCCATAGCGAGAATATCGAAGGCGTAAAGCTGCACTTCGGTCGTGCCTGCGGGAGTGGAGGGCGTTGAAATCAGAGAGGCCATTGAGGCCAAGAATCACGGCCTCGCCGTCGATACGACGGAGCCGCGGATCGTCCGGAGATCAAGGCCGCCGATCTCATGTCGCACGGTAAACTGCGTCGCGAGTGCGTCGAAGCGTTGAAGGAGACGATCCCGCGAGGAGGCGGCCGACCTGGAGGCCCTCTAGTAGTATCTCGGACCCGACGGCTATTTTCCCGAACTGTTCGAAAGCAGGGCCGAGCAGATCCGCGAGCGATTAGGGGGCGCGGACCTGCGAGAACTGGTTGGCCGGCTTCTGGATAAGACCAATCTGCCTGACTGCCTCGGAGCGGGGCTCGGCGTGCAGGCCGCCTCGCGCTGGGCGGCGGATTGAGGGGATGGTGACGGAAGAGGAATCGGCCAATGCCGTCGCCGACGCGGATGGGTCGGCAAGATCGGCCGCCGGTGCTGCGTCGGTCAATACCGTCGGGGCCGGCGCGACCGCCCGCGGCGGCGCGTGATCTCACCGGCTTCCTTGAACAGGCGGCTCTTTGTAGGATAGCTGTGAATCGGCGCGGGGGGCTGACCGATCGGCGCCGGGGTCACTTTACACACACACTTCCGGCACTTGCAAAATCAAGACTTTAGCCTGCGAGACGGACTGATTGAGGGGGCACATTTCGATCAGCATTCACAGGACAACCCTGATCGTTGGGAGGATGCTCAGTTCAACCCTGCATCGGCGCCGCCTCGAGCCTTCTTCGCCGGCGGGCTGGCGAAAAAGGCCGACGATCGGCCTATTATCCGGCCGGTCGCCGGCGTGGGTACGCCGCAATGCGGAGCTGTGGTCCCTCAGCCGATCACGCCTTTACCATCCCGCTCCGAGCGGCGATGAGCCCGGCGTGCACGAGCACGGCAAGTCCTAATCCGGCGAGCCGATATTACCTCAACACGAACCGGTCACGGCTCCAGCGCGACCTGCAAGCCCTCGTTTGCTTCGACATGAACATAACGGGGCCCGATCGGCCGCCCCCTGCCGCTGGCGACGGTGACAATGTCTTTCAGAGGCATGGCGCGCACCTCCGCCTCAGGGCGGGACAAGATCAGATCGGCGTGAAACAGCCCTTCGGATTCAAGGCCGCTAGCATCGACGCCAAGAGCCGCCAAGCTCGCCAAACAACTTTCAAATTCTTCAGCATCGCGAAAGCGACGTTGGATAAACGTCGCGCCGGTAAGACGTTCAGTCACAAGGCCACGCTTGGCAAACGTCGCGGCCAAAGACTCGAACGGGAACATTCGTAGCACGAAAGAGATGATCCATGGACGCTTTGTTGCATCGAGAATTTTGCTGAACGTTTTTTCGGTGACGTAGCCGATGCAACCCGTCGACAAAATAACATCTGTTGAGCGGAGAATGCGCGCGCTGTCCGTCGACAGCGCCTCCTTTTCAAGATCAGCGACAATGCCCTGCTCCAGGAGACCAACATCCGTTGCATAGCTGATTGCCGGCGCGGACACATCGAGGCCGATAAACCGCGCCAAACCGACATCAGGCCAAGCTGCATAAAAATTGCGATCAAGACCCACCAATGCTTCAGAACTGATCGCCCTCATCTCGCGCCGGGCATAGCGGTGACGCAAGCCTCCGAAGGTCAGTGGAAACCGATGCACTGCCGCGTTGATACCGTACGAACAGCCAATATCAAGCACGACCGGCTTAAGGCCGGTTGCCGAAGCTTTCGCTGTCAGAATTTGGCGCACAACCGGCTCAGCCACGTCCGGGATCATATAATCCAAGTCTCCCAGGACAGAGAAATATGCTCTCGGGTCATCCGAAGCATAAATATCATCGAATACGGCTTTAGACCGATTGATACGCGAAAAGTCTGTCTGCAACCCAATTGCTCCCATCGTATTTGCGAACCACTCGACGGCTGTTGCCTCCAAGTAATCGATGCCTTATCGCAGAGATTGGCCGAAGCATAAACCCCATCGCGCGCTTTTTCAGTCTTACTTCGAGAAGACGCGCTCTCATTGCAGAGCATGTGTGAGATTTCTCCAAAGAGGCTACGAGAGTCCTCGGCATTTGGGTTGTGACATTGAGGACCTCTTGAATTTAGCAAGAAGGCCGTCCTCGGCGTGTCGTCGAACCATTTTTCGAACTTGATGATCCCGGCCGCGCCGAAGCTCGAAGATGCTGCAAAGCCGTTTCCACGCCGAGTCACAAGAAGAAACCCCAAGACTCGCTGATCACCATCGTCAGAAGCTGTGCGTGCCCGACGGAACGATCGAGCCAGTGCGTCGAGTTCTATCCCTGCATCGGTGGATGCGCCGAGGCGGCAGGAAAGCGTTTGCATGGTGAATTGGAAGGTTTGGGATCCGGCAAGATCCCGATACGCGCCCTTCGCCTCGGTCGTGCCCCCAGAGGTGGTGTAGCTCGGTAGAGCAAAGCCGCCCGGACGCGCGCCTCAGATAGCGCCGTAGCGGG
>NZ_JCAMOP010000086.1:0-12454 GCF_059512345.1 Bradyrhizobium sp. Unk1 | reverse complement strand
GGCTTTGCCCGAGGGAATCACAATTGACGAATTACGCAACAGGCCCCTTGTGGGAGAAGGTGGCGCGAAGCGCCGGACGAGGGGTCTCTTTCCACGTACGCGAAAGAGAATGACGCGCGGAGAGATACCCCTCACCCGTCTCGCCGCTGTCGCGGCGAGCCACCCTCTCCCGCAAGGAGAGAGGGAAAAGCGGCGCCCGCTATTCACATCTCCACCCCTCGACGAACCCACCCCCACGGCTTACCTGTGATGCCGTGCCGCCCCGCATCCTCAAAATCCCGGCCGAGCCGGCCACGCTGCTGCCCGACCGCTTCCAGGCGTGGTTCGCGGCCCGCGGCTGGTCGCCGCGTGAGCATCAGCTCGCGCTGCTGGACAAGGCGCGCGAGGATCGTTCCGCACTGCTGATCGCGCCCACCGGCGCGGGCAAGACGCTGGCGGGATTTTTGCCGACGCTGGTGGAGCTCTCGACGCAGCCGGTCGAGCGGGACGGAAGGGCGAAGCAAAGCCTCGTCTCCACCGGCCGCGATGTTCGCCGCAGCGATGGCCTGCACACGCTCTACATCTCGCCGCTGAAAGCGCTCGCCGTCGATATCGCCCGCAATCTCGAGCGGCCGATTGCGGAGATGGGGCTGCCGATCAAGGTCGAGACCCGCACCGGCGACACGCCGGTGTCGCGGCGGCAGCGCCAGCGGCGCTATCCGCCCGATATCCTGCTGACGACGCCTGAGCAGGTCGCGCTGCTGCTCTCCTCCGACGACGCGCCGTTCCTGTTCTCCTCGCTGAAACGCATCGTGCTCGACGAGCTCCACGCGCTGGTGACGTCCAAGCGCGGCGATCTGCTTTCGCTGGGTCTGGCGCGGCTCTGGCGGCTGGCGCCGCAGCTGCGCGCGATCGGCCTGTCGGCAACCGTGGCCGAGCCGGACCAGCTTGCGCGCTTCCTGGTGCCGCAGCCGGGCGGGAAGGAGGCGGCCGCCGACATCGTCGTCGCCGGCGGTGCCGCGCCGCCGCTGGTCGAGATGCTGGATACAAGCGAGCGCCTGCCCTGGGCCGGCCACAGCGCGCGGCACGCGCTTCCCGAAATCTACGAGCTGATCAAGGCCAACAAGACCACGCTCGTCTTCGTCAACACCCGCAGCCAGGCCGAGATGCTGTTCCAGAATCTCTGGAGCATGAACGACGACAACCTCGCGATCGCGCTGCATCACGGCTCGCTCGACGTCGCCCAGCGCCGCAAGGTCGAGGACGCGATGTCGGCGGGCAGACTGCGCGGCGTGGTCTGCACCTCCTCGCTCGACCTCGGCGTCGACTGGGGCGATGTCGATCTCGTCGTCAATATCGGCGCGCCCAAGGGCGCCTCGCGCCTGATGCAGCGGATCGGCCGCGCCAATCACCGTCTCGACGAGGCCTCGCGCGCGGTGCTGGTGCCGGCCAATCGCTTCGAGGTGCTGGAGTGCCGCGTCGCCATCGATGCCATCGCCGAGAATGCGCAGGACACGCCGCCGCTGCGCGTCGGGGCGCTCGACGTGCTCGCCCAGCACGTGCTCGGCTGCGCCTGCGGCGAGCCGTTTCTTTCTGACGAACTCTACGCTGAGGTCCGCACTGCGGCGCCCTACGCTGATCTTACGCGCCGGGATTTCGACGACGTCGTCGATTTCGTCGCCTCCGGCGGCTACGCGCTGAAGACCTATGAGCGCTTCGCCCGCATCAAGCAGGACAAGGAAGGGCGCTGGCGCGTCGCCAATCCAAAGGTGCGGCAGAGCTACCGGATGAATGTCGGCACCATCGTCGAGGACGACATGTTGAAGGTGCGCCTGGTGCGTTCGCGCGGCGGCGGGCAAGGAAAAGCAGGCGGCTCGACGGGGGTGATCGCGCGTGGAGGCAGGCTGCTCGGCGAGATCGAGGAAGCCTTCATCGAGGGCCTGAGCCCGGGCGACACCTTCGTGTTCAGCGGCGAGGTGGTGCGCTACGAAACCCTCGTCGAGGACCAGGTCTACGTCTCGCGCGCCAATGACAAGGATCCGAAAGTGCCGTCCTATATGGGCGGCAAGTTTCCGCTCTCGACCTATCTCGCCGAACGTGTGCGGCGGCTGCTCGACGACGGGCGTGCGTGGAACGGCTTGCCCGAGCAGGTGCGTGACTGGCTGTCGCTGCAAAAGGACGTATCGCGCGTGCCGGCGGTGCGCGAACTGCTGGTCGAGAGTTTTCCGCGTGCCAACAAGCATTACCTCGTCTGCTATCCCTTCGAGGGGCGCCTCGCGCATCAGACGCTCGGCATGCTGCTGACGCGCCGGCTCGAGCGCGCCCGCGCCCGGCCGCTCGGTTTCGTCGCCAACGAGTATGCGATCGCGGTCTGGACCCTCGGCGACATGTCCTTCATGATCCGGGACGGCAGGATCGACCTGAATGCGCTGTTCGATCCCGACATGCTCGGCGACGACCTCGAAGCCTGGCTTGCCGAATCCGCCTTGATGAAGCGTACGTTCCGGAACTGCGCGATCATCTCCGGCCTGATCGCGCGCCGCCATACCGGCGAGGAGAAGAGCCGCCGTCAGGTGCTGTTCTCGACTGATCTCGTCTACGACGTCCTGCGCAAGCATCAGGCCGACCACGTGCTCTTGCGCGCCGCCCGGGCCGACGCCGCCACCGGCCTGCTCGATCTGCGCCGCCTCGGCGACATGCTCGCCCGCATCCACGGCCGCATCACGCATCGGGAACTCGACCATGTCTCCCCGCTCGCCGTCCCCGTGATGCTGGAAATCGGCCGCGAGTCAGTCTATGGCGAAGCTGGTGACGAGCTCCTGGCGGAAGCCGCCGACGAGCTGGTCAAAGAGGCGATGGGATAAGAGCAGGTTCGGACGTGAAGTTGGGCGCGCTGGTTTCAGGGGATGTGGAAGACATGCGCGTTTCCAGAGTCACCATCAGTGATGTGACCTTCGCAGCCGATCTCTCCGGCGCGCTGTTCTGGGAAGAGCAGCGTCTGCTCGTCGTTTCCGACCTGCATCTGGAAAAAGGGTCCAGCTTCGCGACGCGCGGCGTGCTGCTGCCGCCTTATGATACGCTCGCAACCCTCAGCCGTCTCGCCGCCGTCGTCACGCGCCACGACCCTCGTGTGATCATCGCGCTCGGAGACAGTTTTCACGACCGGACCGCGCATGAGCGGTTGTCGTCCGACGATCGCGATGCTGTCGCTGCGCTCCAGACCGGCCGCGACTGGATCTGGATCTCGGGCAATCACGATCCGATGCTGCCGCGCGATCTGGGCGGGACCGTCGCCGACGAAGTCGCGATCGGCCCGATCACCTTCCGCCATGAGCCGACCGGTGCGCGCGGCGAGATCGCCGGCCATCTGCATCCGAAGGCGCGCGTCTCCGCACGCGGCCGCTCGATGGAACGCCGCTGCTTCGCCAGTGACGGGATGCGCGCCGTGATGCCGGCCTTCGGTGCCTATGCCGGCGGTCTCAGCATCCGCGATGCCGCGTTCGCAAAGATCTTTCCCAGCAATGGCTTTGTCGCCCATCTGCTCGGAGACCGCCGCGTCCACGCCATTGCGGCCTCGCGCTGTTATTGAGGTTCCGGCCTCGTGCGAACCGGATCCATCGGGCCGGTCAACGGAAAATAGGACAGGATTACGTCCAGTACTTATCCGGAATCGCCTAAGTCCATAGGTACCTCTAACTTGCCTATTGCCGGGGCTGGATTTCATCCCGAACACGATTGCAACCGGCAAAGGGGTCGCTGAGAGGCGACCCCTTTCGATTCCGCCAGTCGGACTTCACCCTCTGCGTCGGAACAAATTAAGAACACTTTAGTAAGTCTTTGATATATCATTGTGATTCGGCGCGTTGCCGACACAATATCTAGCGTCTGTCAGACTTTGCGAGGACTACATGTCCACCATCGCCTTCGATCAATTTGCCCTCACCCGGATCGCCGATTTCGCGCGCTCGCTGTCGCGGCTGCATCAGGCGGCGCGGCGCTATGCGGTCGATGACGACCAGTTCGACCGCGAGTTCAACGCGGTGTGCCAGTCGATCTGGGGCTACACCATCGACGACGTCAGCGACGATCTGTTCTCGGTCGAGGATCATCTGTTCCTCGACACGCTGGACGAAGCGCATGCGCGCATCTTCGCAGCCGAGCAGGGTTACGACCTCATCGGCGAGGCGGGCATGCTCACCGACTGGTGGGGCTTCTGCTGGATGATCCTGGCCGAGAAGCGCGGCCTGCTGACTCAGGAAAACCGCGCCGCCGCGCGCGCGGCGATCGAGGAAAAATATCTGGCGGCGCCGAACGTGATCGGGGTGATCATCGGCAGGTGACGGTCTCCTGCCCCCGACGTAACGCAGCGCTTCTTCAGCGTCGCGTCATTTCATGCCGCGCCGCGTCCGGGACACGAGACTGAACTAATCCAGCCCCGCCCGCTTCGCCGGCTTCTGTGCAGGGGTCTTCGGCACCGTCACGTCAGGCAGCGCCTCGCGCACGATCTCGACTGAGGCCGGCGCATCTGCCGCGACCGTCTCCGCGCGCACCGGGGCCACCTTCATCTCGCCGAGCCGCGCGCGAACCTGCGCGGTGAGGCCGGGGTAGGAGGCAACCGGCGTGAAGTCCGCGGCTTGGTCATTGCCGACGCGGATGCCGGTATAGGCGACGAGGCCGTCGCTGGTCGCGATCACGTCGCCGGCTTTCAGCGAGGAATCCAGCGCGAGATCGACCGGGGCGAGGCCGACCGGCTCGCGGCCGTTGCAGGTGCAGTCGGCACGTAGCGCCTTGCGATAGGCGAACGCGTTTTCGCTGTCGGCGTAGCGCTCGCCGGTCTGCGAAGCGGCGCCGTCGATTGAAGAGCCGAAATAGACCTTTGTCGTGGTCGCAGGACAGAACGCCTGACACATCTGGGCGGGCGAGGCGAGGCCGCGCATCAGCGGAAAATATTTGCCGTCGCAGCTGCGCACGCAGAAAGCCGGGCCCGAGCCGCCGGCCGCCGTCGCGCGCGTTGGCGGTACATATTGCGGGTTTGCGGGATTCTGCTGGCTGGCAAAGGGATCGGCAAAGGAGTTCGACTGTTGCGGCACCTCACGCTGCGGCCGGGGCCGCTGCATTCCGCCGAAGAAGAAGTCGAACAGGCCTTCGGCCGAAGCCGGGGCTGGAGCCGCAAGCAGCGGGGCCGCCAGGGTTGCGGCCACTAGCGTCGCGCGACGCCGCCGCGCATGGGACAAGGCTGTACGCAATGCTCACTCCGACGCTACTGAACCGGCCGGAACCTTCCGAGGTCTCGGCACATGATTCACCATAGTGCTGGATGGTAAATGAGCAGTTGAGCGGAGGCGATTTCAAGTCGAGGCCGTGACCTCTTCAAGGCCGGGCACAGCTTCCGGCGGATGGTTGCTTCCGGGCAACGCCCGGGCATGGACGGCCAGGACTGCCCCCGGCCTTAAGCCTTCAAGAACTCCGACGCCTTGTACAGCGAGCGGAACGGCAGGCCGGCCGCGCCGAAGGTGTCGGTGGCGCCTTCCTCGCGGTCGACCATGGTCAGCACCAGCACCACTTCGGCGCCGGTCTCGCGCACGGATTCCACCGCCTTCATCGCCGAGCCGCCGGTGGTGGTTACGTCCTCGACGATCACGACGCGCTTGCCTTCGAGCGTCTCGCCCTTGGGCAGGCCTTCGATCGCGAGCTTCGCGCCGTGCTCCTTCGGCTTCTTGCGCACGAAGAACGCCGCGATCGGATGGCCCTTGATCCAGGAGATCTGCGCCAGCGCGCCGGCCAGCGGCACCGCGCCCATCTCAAGCCCGCCGATGAAATCGAGCTGGTCGTCCTTCAGCGCCTCATAGGTCAGCTCGGCGAGCAGGGTCGCGCCCTCGGGGTCGAGCATGGTCGGCTTGAGGTTGAAGTAGAAATCGCTCTTGCGGCCCGACGCGAGCGTGACGTCACCGCGGCCGAAGGAGCGCCGGCGGATGATTTCGAACAGGCGGGCGCGGGAGGCAGATTTCGACACGGCGGTCCCTCGGGGCTTTTTGGAGGTGGCGGAATTTATCCGCGACGGCCGCGACATTCCAGAGGGGACCGGTCGAGTCAACAGGGATCGGCCATCCCGGTCCGCCAGTTGTCGGGGTGCAACCTTCTGGAGTAGTTGGATGCCAGATATCTCGGGGAAGGAAATGCCTGAATGACCATCGAGCTGCACACCTGGAACACGCCGAACGGCCGCAAGATCTCGGTCGCATTGGAAGAAATGGGGCTGCCTTACAAGGTGGTGGCGGTGAACATCACCAAGGGCGAGCAGATGGCGCCGGGCTTCCTGAAGCTCAGCCCCAACAACAAGATCCCCGCGATCGTCGACCCCGAGGGGCCGGACGGCAAGCCCGTCAGCATCTTCGAGTCCGGCGCGATCCTGCTATATCTCGGCGAAAAGACCGGCAAATTCCTGCCGAAATCGCTCTCGGAGCGCATCCCCGTCTATGAATGGCTGATGTGGCAGATGGGCGGCTTCGGCCCGATGCCGGGCCAGGTGCACCATTTCATCGCGCTCGAGAACGAGCAGGATCGGGCCTATGGCCTGAAGCGCTACATGGCGGAGACGCGCCGGCTCTACGGCGTGCTGGACCGCCGGTTAGAGGCCCACGACTTCGTCGCCGGCGACCTCTCGGTTGCCGATTTTGCTATCCTGGGCTGGGCCTGGCGCCACCCTCGCCACAAGGTTGAGCTGGCCGATTTTCCCAACGTCAAGCGCTGGTATGAGGCGCTGATGGCGCGTCCCGCGGTGAAGCGGGGCATGGAGGCGAAGCTTGATTGATCTTCGCTTACCCTCCCCTGGAAGGGGAGGGTCGGCACGCGATCGAGCGAAGCGAGATTGCGTGACGGGGTGGGGTGAAGGTCTCTCCGCGTTGAACAGTGCTCGTGGGGAGAGATCACCCCGCCCCGCTACGCATTCCGCTTCGCTCTATGCGCAGCGACCCTCCCCCTCCAGGGGAGGGTAAGAAAGTTCACACCTTCTTCGCTTCCACCGCCATCCGCACCGCAAGCCCGGCCAGCACCGTGCCCATCAGCCAGCGTTGCACCAGCATCCAGCTCGGCCGGCTCGCCAGGAACAGCGCGATCGACCCGGCGGCAAGCGCGATCATCGCGTTGACGCTGACGCTGATCCCGATCTGGATCGCCCCCAACACCACCGACTGCGTCAGCACGCTGCCGGCGGTGGGATCGATGAACTGCGGCAGCAGCGCCAGATACAGCATCGCGATCTTCGGATTAAGCAGATTGGTGACAAAACCCATCGCGAACAATTTGCGCGGGCTGTCGATCGCGAGCTGCTTCACCTGGAACGGCGACCGTCCGCCCGGCTTCACCGCTTGCCAGGCCAGCCAAAGCAGATAGCCGGCGCCAGCAAAGCGCAGCGCGTCATAGGCAAAGGGAATGGCGAGCAAGAGCGCGGTGATGCCGAACGCCGCGCACAGCATGTAGAACACGAAGCCGAGCGCCACCCCGCCGAGCGAGACGATGCCCGCCGCCGGCCCCTGCGTGATCGAGCGCGAGATCAAATAGATCATGTTCGGCCCCGGCGTGAGCACGAGACCAAGACAGACGAGGGCGAAGCCGAGCAGGGCGGAGGTGTGGGGCATGGATGAACCGGTGTGGGAGACGGCACGGTTCTAATATGCGCCGCGCGGCGGAGCCATCGCGCAATTGCACGGAGGACAATTCGATCGGGTGCGGCGAACGCGGTGCGCTCCCTCGCCCCGTTCTTACGGGGAGAGGGTTGGGGTGAGGGGCCTCTCTCCGCGGATGAGATAGCGGTGAGACCTGTACCCCCTCACCCGGATCGCGCCGGACGATGCTTTGCATCGCCGGGGGGCGATCCGACCTCTCCCCGCAAGCGGGGAGAGGTAAGAAAGACATCAATGGGCCTCGTCCCAATTGTTCGCGGCGCGCGCATCGACATGCAGCGGCACCGACAGGTTCACGGCCGGGAACGGCGCGTCCTGCATCACGTGCTGCACCACCGGGAGCGTCGCCTCGACCTCCGCGTCGGGCACCTCGAAGATCAGTTCGTCGTGCACCTGGAGCAGCATCTGCGCCGTCAGCTTCTTCTGGACCAGGGCGTCCTCCATCCGCGTCATGGCGCGGCGGATTATGTCGGCGGCGGTGCCCTGGAGCCGCGCGTTGATCGCGGCGCGCTCGTTGAAGGCGCGCACCGAGGCGTTCGAAGCCTTGATGTCGGGATAGTACATCTTCCGGCCGAACAACGTGGTGACATAGCCGTTGCTCCGGCAGAAGTCGCGCGTCTCGTCCATGTAGGCGCGGATGCCGGGGAAGCGCTCGAAATACTTCTTGATGTAGGCGGAGGCTTCCTCGCGCGCGATGCCGAGCTGGTTGGCGAGGCCGAATGCCGAGATGCCGTAGATGATGCCGAAATTGATCGCCTTGGCACGGCGCCGGATTTCGCTCGGCATGCCCTCGATCGGCACGCCGAACATTTCGGAGGCCGTCATCGCGTGAATGTCGAGCCCGTCCTTGAACGCCTGCTTGAGGACGGGAATCTCGGCGATCTCGGCGAGCAGCCGCAGCTCGATCTGCGAATAGTCGGCGGAGACGAGCTTGTGCCCGGGTGTCGCAATGAAGGCGCGGCGGATCTTCCGGCCGTCCTCGGTGCGCACCGGGATGTTCTGCAGATTGGGCTCGTTCGACGACAGCCGGCCGGTCGTGGTCGCGGCCAGCGCGTAGGTGGTGTGGACGCGATGGGTCTGCGGGTTGACGTAAGTCGGCAGCGCGTCGGTGTAGGTCGATTTCAGTTTCGAGACCTGGCGCCACTCCAGGATCTTCTTCGGGAGGTCGTGGCCCTGCTCGGCAAGCTCATCGAGCACCTGCGCGGTCGTCGACCACGCGCCGGTCTTGGTCTTGGTGCCGCCGGACAGTCCCATCTTGCCGAACAGGATGTCGCCGATCTGCTTGGGGCTGCCGACGTTGACGGGCTCGCCCGCGATCTCCTGGATCTCGGCTTCGACGCGCGCCGCGGTCTGGGCGAAGTCGCCTGATAGCCGCGACAAGACCTGGCGGTCGATCGAGATGCCGCGCCGCTCCATGCGCGCGAGCACCGACACCAGCGGCCGCTCCAGCGTCTCGTAAACGGCGGTCATGTGCTCGGCGACGAGACGCGGCTTCAGCACGCGCCACACGCGCAAGGCCATGTCCGCGCCTTCCGCCGACAGCGGCGCGGCCTTGTCGATCGGCACCTGGTCGAAGGTGATCTTGCCCTTGCCGCTGCCGAGCAGCTCGCTCTCCTTCAGCATGGCGTGGCCGAACCAGCGCTCCGCGAGCGCTTCGATCGCGTGAGAGCCGCGGCCGGCATCGAGCACATAGGAGATCAGCTGCGCATCGTCGGCGTTGCGCAGCGTGATGCCGTGCTGCGCCAGCATCACGGCGGTGAATTTGACGTCGAAGCCGATCTTGAGAATGCCCGCCGATTCCAGCACCGGCCGCAGCGCCTCGATCGCGTCGGCATGCTTGACCTGGTCCGGCGCGAGACCCGCGTCGAACAGGCCGGCGCCGCCACCGGACTGCTTGTGCGCGAGCGGCACGTAGCAGGCTTCGTTCGGCGCCAGCGCCAGCGCGATGCCGCAGAGATCGGCCTGCATCGGATCGATGGAGTTGGCTCTCGTCTCGATCGCGACATGACCGGCGTCATGGATGCGCGCGATGAAGGTGTTGAGCTCTTTGAGCGTCTTGATCGCCTGGTATTTGCTGCGGTCGACCGGCAGCTTGCGCAGCGCCTCTTCGCGCGCGGCGGCCAGTGAAATCGGCGCGCCCTTGAGACCGGCCGACTTGTCGCCCTTGTCGCCGCCCGTTGCGGTCGCGGCTGGAGCGGCGAAAAGATCGCCGGAGGTCTCCGACGTTTTTGCCTTGGCGGCGTCGCCGCCGGCCCTCGCGCCGCTGCTGTTCGACGCATCGGCATCGACATTGGCGGGATCGATCTGCGAATAGTCGGCGACGCGGCGCGTCAGCGTGGAAAATTCCATCGCCTTCAGGAAGGCGATCAGCTTGCGCGCGTCGGGCTCGTGCACCGCGAGGTCGTCCAGCGGCACCTCGAGTTCGACCTTGTCGTCGAGCAGCACCAGCTTGCGCGAAATCCGCGCCTTCTCGGCATTCTCGATCAGCGCCTCGCGCCGCTTCGGCTGCTTGATCTCGGTGGCGCGGAACAGAAGCTGTTCGAGGTCGCCATATTCGACGATCAGCTGCGCGGCGGTCTTGATGCCGATGCCGGGCACGCCGGGCACGTTGTCGGTGGAATCGCCGGCCAGCGCCTGCACTTCGACGACTTTCTCCGGCGGCACGCCGAACTTCTCGATCACTTCGGGAATGCCGATGCGGCGATCCTTCATGGTGTCGTACATCATGATCTTGTCGTTCACGAGCTGCATCAAATCCTTGTCGGAGGACACGATGGTCGTGTGGGCGCCGCGATCGCTGGCCTGCCGCGCATAGGTCGCGATCAAATCGTCGGCCTCGAAGCCGCCCTGCTCCAGGCAGGGCAGATCGAAGGCGCGCACGGCTTCGCGGATCAGCGCGAATTGCGGAATGAGATCATCGGGCGCCGGCGGCCGGTGCGCCTTGTACTCGGGATAGATCTTGTTGCGGAAGGTGACTTCCGACTTGTCGAACACGATCGCCAGATGCGTCGGCCTGTTGTCCGCGGGCATGTCGCGCAACAGCTTCCACAGCATGTTGCAGAAGCCGAGCACGGCGTTGACCTGCAAGCCGTCGGATTTGCGGTTCAGCGGCGGCAGCGCGTGGTAGGCGCGGAAGATGTAGCCGGAACCGTCGACCAGGAAGATGTGGTCGCCCTTACCGGCCGCCTTCGCCGCGACTGGCGTGGCAGCAGGCTTGTCAGCAGCGGGTTTGGTGTCGGCTTTGGCGGCGGTCTTCGGGGAGGTCTTGGGCATGGCCGCAATGTATGAATTTTTGCGGGCTTTGACAGCCTTGAGAGGGGGATTTTTGGGCCGCTGGTGCCGCTATCCCCCACTGTCATTCCCTACATCCCCGCTGTCATTCCCCGCGAAAGCGGGGAATCCAGTACGCAGCGGCGTCTCGGCGTACTGGGTCGCCCGGTCGAGCCGGGCGACGACACCGAGAGCGCGGCTACTCCGCCGCCTGCAACACGGGGCCGGCCTTCTTCGGCGCGATCCAGAACGCCTGCGGCCGTTCAAACAGGAAACGGGCATTGAGCCGCATCGCGGCGTGCCAGATCGCGAGCGATCCGATCACGCCGACGATGGTGACGATCAGCGACACCGTGCCGATGTCGGCAATGATGCCGGTGCGCAGCAGCAGCGTTCGTGTCGCCGCCATCGGCAGGAAGAAGGCGAGGTAGATCACGATCGAATGCTCGCCGCAGAAACGGAAGACGTTCAACCACTGCGCGCGCGCAAGCAGCGTGCCCATCGTGATGATGGCGCAGGCGCCGGCGAAGCCGAGCACGAGCGAGACGATCTTCCATTCGCCGGCGCCGAATGCGACGAGGCCCGCATTGACCAGCGCCCAGGTCGCAAGCGCCGCCAGCGCAAGTGCGGGATGGTTGCGCGCGCGATCGGACAGCGCGAACACGTAAGGCGCGAACAGATATCCCGAAAAGAAATAGACGAAGCGCGCGCAGAATTCGTCGATCGCGGTCCAGCCGGTCGAGATGCGCGCCGTCTCCAGCGCGGCAGCGATGAGCCAGATCGCCAGCGGCGGGACTCGCCGTGTCAGTTTCGTGACGACGAAGAAGATCGGCAGCAGGTAGATGAACCAGAGCGTGCCGAACGGTTCGACGAAGGATTCCAGGTACAGCAGGCCGACCTCGCGCCAGCTCGTCTCCGCCGCAAATGCCGGTGCCTTGAAGCCGAACTGGATTGTCACCCAGACGACATAGAAATAGGCGAAATGCACCACCTTGCGGTCGAGATAGGTTCGCCAGTCCCGATCGATCACCAATGGCAGGAACAGGCCCGAAATCAGGAAGAAATCCGGCATCCGGAACGGCTTTGCGAAGGCCACGGCGACATGCATGAAACCGGTCTGGCCGGCGGCGATCTCCACCCCCAGCACCGAGTGCATCATCACGACCATGATGATGCAGATGCCCTTGGCATAGTCGACCCAGTCGACACGCGCGGGGGCCTTGGAAAGCCCGCTTCCGGCAATTGTGCCCGATAATGCCATGGTGTCCCGTTTCGAGGCGCGGTCCGCCCGGCTCTGTGCGGGCGTGGTGCAGTGTGAAGCCTTGCGGTTTAAGGTTTCTTTACCGGTACAATTCGCGTGCCGGTTTCTGCATCCGGGCTGTTCTCTCCCCTCGGGAAAATGCTAAACCGCTTGAGTTGGGGTTTCGTTAACCAAGCTGGAGCAGGGTTTTTCATGCGAATCGCGATGATCGGAACGGGCTATGTGGGACTGGTGTCCGGAGCCTGCTTTGCGGATTTCGGTC
>NZ_JCAMOP010000085.1:0-12963 GCF_059512345.1 Bradyrhizobium sp. Unk1 | reverse complement strand
GGTGTCCACCTATTTAAGTGGACACCTCATGCATCAGAGCACTCAAAAGCAAAAGGTGCGGGGAAATTCGCGCTTACCCTCAGCGGCATTAAATGTCGCGACTTGGCGATCTGATTGGCTCAGAGACGGATCGACCGCGGGGGCCTGATTGGCTGCAAGCACCGCAAGCGCTTGCGATCGCAGGGACGTGATGTGCCGCTCGAATATGTGCATCCGTTGGCCCGTACTGCGCCCATGGATTTGAGCCGCTAACTTTGGTGGCCAGCCCGTCCTCGAAGACTGAGGCTGGCCACCTTTGCTCCCGAGAGGCTCAAATTCACAAGGAGTGCGATCAAGGAGTATCGCTGAGAAGGACTGGGAGCACCTACCTGAATTGGCGGCCGGTCGAATTGACTGCCCCGGTCTAAGCTAGTGCCTCAGGCTTGCAGATTTGGGAGAGACTCAAATGGCCAAACGCGCACGAATTCGTTACGCCAACAAGACGGACAGAAAGAATCCTCACGAAAGAATAACACATGTCGGCGGAGTAAACCCCGATGGAAAGCCGTGGAAGAGGTCCATCGACCAGGTTGTCAAAGATATCGAGAGCGCCGAATGGGAGTTCTATGTCGAAGAAAATGGACGCAGGGTTGGTGTGGTTTGGGCCACGCACAACGGGCACAAGTACATCAAGACGACGGCCGACGACATTCAACCAGACAATGTTCTCCCGCTCCTAGCCGAGTGCCCCGAATGATCTCAATCTCAGTGACCCTAGGCAGCGCGGGCGCGACTCGGCGCCGTCAGCTGGGAGGGATCGGACGCTGTCCCCACCACGCCCGCGCTGCCAGTGAAGTTAGCGGCAACATGACTCGGCGTTTGAAAGTGGACTGATCAACGCTGTCCCTGCCACGCACCGCTAACTTCAACACGGCCAGCCTTCCGTCTGGTAGCAAAGCTGACCGCGCTCGCTCCCGAGAGGCTTAAATTCCCAAGGGGGCCACCAAAGCAATATCGTCGAAAAGTACCGGAGGACACCTACCCGCACCAGTGGGTTGCCGCACCCCCGCGAGCCTGTCATATTAAAACCTCGGCCTGCAACTGTTCGATCTGGCTCCGCTCATAGGAGTAACCGCCGTGCCTAGGACCGAAGTGGTCGCGGCAATCCAAGCATTCACGGACTACGTCCGTAGGCCAAGCCATACACCGGCAGAAGACATGTAGGGGCCACAGCGAACTGAAGAACAGCTGGCCGATTGTCGATCCCGGCTTGAAGTTATCGGCTCCAAAATGTGGCGGATTGCCCTCTTTCGACCTTATCCGAATTTGAGGCGCTCAGACGCGAGATGGGGACAGATTTTCCCGCAACGCTACCCGCTTTACTTAACCGTGTAGCGGACGCATTTTTACGCCGTGGTTCGGCGGATGCCGGACCCTTTATCAGGACGGAGCCGGATGATGCCTAGCACATTGTCGCTGCACAAGTCGGCGAAGCTATACGCGACCTCGAAGAAAAAGTTGCTCACGGCGCAGAAATCAGCTGCGAGGAGCTCGCGAGCGGCATTCTGCGGATTACGAAACGTCTTCGAGATGAACTCGAAGCCGCGCTCAAGGTAATCGATAGCCTCAAGGATCACACCGGGCTCACGGTGGCAGCCGCGCGACCTAAGCAGCGGGAACGTTTAGCGGCCACGTGACTCGGCGCTTTGAAGTGGACCGATAAAGCGCTGTCCCTGCCACGTGCCGCTAACTTATCAGCTTCAAGCGGGGGCAAGAAGCTGACAGGGGTGTATTCTCCGGACGAATGCCATAGAGCAACTACCAAGACAGGGCGGTGACTCGGCGATCAGTCTCAGGTCGCAGGCAGTACGGGCGAGACTCGGCGCTGTTCGGTTGCGTTGGATCAGACGCTGTCCCTGCCCCGCCCGCGCTACCATTTGAAGTTAGCGGGAACATGACTCGGCGCTGACCGTTCTGGTGCCATTGCGCTGTCCCTGCCACTCGCCACTAACTTCAAAGGCGTTTTACGCGGACTACCTTTCCGAAAGCTGACAAGACGGGCGGCTATAGGTCGCCGTCACGCTGCGGGCCTGCTTAGAACCTCACGTAATATGTTTTGCGAACAAACCTTGGATCGGCCAAACCACTGTTGTTAACCGCTGGTATTGAGCCGATGACCGGCATCGGCTGGAGGCAACGCCCCAAGGGACGGCCATGCCTAATACTATGCGCGAACAACTTGATGAAGTGGAGCGCGATAATAAACTCTACGAGGAATTCGACGACCGCGAGAAAACTCGCTTCGAACGTGAGTGCTTCCTTTGGACCGCGGAAGATCGCATCGAGTGGCAGAAGACGCAGCGTTCGGTTGCTGAATACCTTCGCGAGCGTCAGGACAAGCGCAACGCCTTGCTCGACGAGCTTGAAGAATGAGTTATCATTCGCCGAGTCCAGCTTACCCGCGTCGCTTGAATCGTTCCTGTGCAAGAATAGGACGCCCCGCTATAGGTGGCCTGCGCGCCTCGCCTTCGAATGTAGGCGCGCGCCAAGTGATTACCGAGATGTGCGCCAGGAAGGGATCGAATCCGAGCCCTCGCGTATGAGCGTTCTCAGCGCCTGGCGCTGCATCGCTCGCGTGTTGTCGTCGATGTCAACGAAAACGAAGACGCCCGGGCGGCAAGTTGCCGAGATTGATTTTCATAGTTGGCTCGCGAGTCATCAACGCGCAGCCACCTTCTGCCCGACGACATCATCAGACCAATGATGAATGATCCGCGTAGAGATGCCGCCATTCGAAATTGTCGTCAGTTGCGCAAAGCCCCCCACCCAACACGGAGTCCGGCCCTCCTCGTAATCTCGGCTGGCAATCTCGCGCTGTGGTTTCAACGCCGCGATGGCGTGTCCCCCAAGAGTTGCCGGTGCAGTTGTCAACGCCGCCCGGATTTCTCGTACGTCTGCTTCGGTGTTGCACGAGCACGGATTAAAGCCGCGCGGAAAATCAATTACTCGCCATGGCTCCAGGTGCTCGCTACTGGCCTCCAGTGACGTAATCCGAAAGCCGGAGGGGCCATGCTGTTCCGAGATTCCCCCGACCGATACCTCGAAGGGACTCGCAGCCGTGACCTGGATGATGATATTCCGTGAAGCTCCGCCACGGGGGTGGGACCGGGTGTTAGGCTGTCCAAGCCGAAGGATTAACAGAATACGTCCGGCACACCGATCGCCTCGTCGTCGAGGGGAAAGTCGAGGCCTACTTCATGAGCCATGAGCTCTTCACTTGGGCGCGCTACCGGCAGCTGCTTTCGACCAAGTTGGCACCGCGATCGACGCGGTCGCAGGGACCAATGACCGAATGCCGCGTCGCATTTGTTGGGCGGGCCGCGCACGGCGCGACGATGGATCGGCCGAGTTGCGCGACCATCCCCGTTCCGACGCCAAGCCTTGCTCGGCTCGCATACACTCTCCGTCGCCGCCGTGGCGCAGACGGCAACCTTGTCGAGGTCTTGGCCCCCGCCGGCCGTGAGATCGATCGAGCCAATCTAGCGAAGCGTGGGCACCGGAATTAAGTGCGGCACTGCCTGAGACGCCTCCATTCGCAACGCGCTTCTCAAGGCGCGCGAAGATTCGCGGCGCGTGTAACCCGAATACCGCCGTTTACCAGCACTGCGTGTGTGGTAGCCTCACTGTGAGCATCTTACGGGAGCGATGGAAATCAGTAATGGCTGTGTACTTGGTCCCTTGGGATATGCGCAGGCTAGACAGTCTCTGATCGATTACCTTTCACACTTCAGCCACATCAGAGATGAGGCCTCGATTCCGTTCATCCAAGCACTCTCGACGCGCTAGATGCTGACATACGAAGGTACATGGACAAAGCCGACAGGCTTATCGTTACGAAATTGGTAAATGATCTGCATCAAGGCCGGTTGTCCCAACAGGTCTGGGAGTGGATCAATGCCCGCATCTAACTGCAGGAACACGCTGGGTTACCATTCGTCTTACTTTTCGCTTCGATGGACTGATTATTTATGAGCAATTCTGATTTTGACGACGATGCGCCCCGGTGGTATTGGGCAGCGGATAGCGGGCGTGGATTGGACATCGACGCCTTTGAACGGGCTGATGATCGATTTGTGATCGCAATTGGTCAGCGAGAGCTATGGGCGCGCGTTCATCGCGAGGTCAATCCGCGTGGCGACTGCGCCTGGAGTTCTTTTGGGGCTGCTGATGGTAAGGCGACCCTCGCCGACTGCATGAGGGTGTTCCTGCAAGCTCGTGAAATCTACGGCGTATCTCTCAACAGACTTGTTCTGGAGTTCGCGCGCGTCCCCGTTTTCGCGAAGTTCATAAAGGATAGTCCTTCCGCTTTGGGGAGTTCGATTTCCAATCCTGTGGGTAAGGGTCCGCTGCCAAGACCAGCTTACGATGGCAACGTCGAGCGTCAGGTTGGTCAACGCATCGCCGACACGTTGGGCCTGGAAGAGGATTGGTGGCGCTGA
Source organism: Bradyrhizobium sp. Unk1 (assembly GCF_059512345.1). Taxonomy (NCBI): domain Bacteria; kingdom Pseudomonadati; phylum Pseudomonadota; class Alphaproteobacteria; order Hyphomicrobiales; family Nitrobacteraceae; genus Bradyrhizobium; species Bradyrhizobium sp. Unk1. The sequence continues at coordinate 8,485 of NZ_JCAMOP010000085.1, read as the reverse complement.
ATACGGCATCTTCACGCCTCTGACGCAAACTCGAAGTAAGAAAATGAGTTCATGGGACGGACTTAGCCCTGGCCAGTTCTTGGCGCGAGTGGCGTTTTCAGTCGCTATCACGGCCGCCGTCGTCGTCGGAACTTTCGTCGCAATCCGCTACATGGTCGGCTTTCATCGGTGATCACAGCAAGAAAGCGCAGCGACGGCGAATGAACAAGATGTTTTCGGCCGGATCGATGAAATCGAGCTCAACGAGTCGGCGGCGATCATAGTTGAGCAGGTCGACGACGAGATCACCTTCGTCATCGCAAGCATTGTCGGCGTGCATTTTCAGGTCACGAGCTCTCTCGTGCCTGGGCTGTTGCCGCCGAGAATGCGGCTAAGTTCGATGCATCAACCGATGCCCTAACCGCCGCAACTGCTAGAGTCTAACGCCGCGCACCATCCTTTTTGTCGTGGATGGTTCGAGCGCACTCTATTGATCTCGCGCGCTGGTTGAGATTGGATCCGGCGCGTAAGGGGAAATCAATGCACATCGCCCATCAAGGCTGGGCTGACGTGTGCGCTCGTCGCATTTCCGACGGTGGGGCCAGCTTTAGCTCAGTTCGAGCCGCTCGCTTTCGCAGTTTGCAAGAAAATACCGACTGATTCTGATCGATTGAAATGCTTCGACGCGATCGAACCTAAGCCCAAACTCCCGGGCAGGAGTCTCAAGACCCCACACCGGTCAAAGGAAGGTGGGTCTACACTGAAAGCAGGTCGCCGATAGACGACTCTGAGCAGGTCACTGCGGTGCTCCTCGGTGAGCCAGGAGAGCCCCTATTGGTATTTCGCTGTCGGGAAAGCAAAACTGAAGCGGCGTTCCTTCCGGATGGATTTTTCATCGGCGCATCGGGTCCAGTTGAGTTGCTCATTCGCGTTGGCAGCAACTCACCTGTAAAGATCGCGGCGTCTCCCGGTACGAACGGAAGAGCTCTGTTTATCTCGTCGGCCGCCGATTTCATGCGCCTGCTGCCCGACAATGGAAAACTAGTCCTGCGTGCAACGGGCTTCCAAGGGCGGCAGAGCGATGGAACGTTTTCGTTGGCAGAGGTTTCTGCGGCGCGAGATCGCATCGCGCAGACGTGTCATTGGTCGACTCCCAAGGCAGGTCGCGAAAATGCAAGTCGGCGACTGCGTCGCCGCCTGGCACCAATACAAAACTGCCGAGAGAGGCGCGCTAATGCCCTTCAAGCCATGGGTTCGCAATATCTCCCCGCTCGTCCGGTGCCTTGGGACGTCGGCCATCGCGAACGTCGTAACGATGTTCGCGGTGCGTTACATCACTTTCGGGAGCCCCGATGTCTCCGTCAAAGACGGTTACGTCGACGTGAGCGTTAGCAATACGGTCCGAACCAACGTCGTCAAATGAAGTCGAGCTCAGGAAGGATCGAATTCCTCTTAGGGTTGAGTTTGTTCCTTGAACTGCATGACAGCGGCCCACAAGGCCGCGTTGCGCGCTTCCAACGCCCAGGCGTATTGGGGGGTTGGAGAACACCTACGATGCCAACCGCATTACTGCCGGGAGCGAACATTGCAAAATCCAAGCAATTTACGCTGCTAGACCGCGGATCAGTCATGGAGCTAGCTTGTCCGCGCTGCGGCGGCGAATATTGCAACACACGGGCGCGGTATTTTCGATCGCGGCGAGGACGCAGCGTCGGTTGTCAAGATCGTCGTGGATGGACCGAGTACAACGACCTGCATCAATTCAGGAGCAGGCAATCAGTTCGCGACGTCACGGCATGTTTGTGAAGTTTTTCTGCGAACAGGGTAGCACCAAGGATGATGTCCTTTAGCTTAACATCGCCCAAGATAAGGAAGCGACCGAGCCCACCTGGACCTTTAGTCCACGAATCAAACTCCACTAGGCCCAATTCTATCCGCCCGAGCGTGGCTTCCTGGCGAGGTCCTTGCGCGAGAGAATCGGAAGGGGGTTCGCCGGTGAAGGTGGGCTGGTCGTTCTCGCCCCAACGCCGTCGATCTTGCGGCCCTTGGGCATGCGGGCCACTATCGCACCATTCTTGAAACCTGGTCGTCGACACGGCCAATGACGCCGCAGCATCATCGCGACGTAGCGCGAAGCGAGGTATGGACATCAGGCGGTGGCGCGACATGCTGTAAGGCTCCATTGGGCGCTCGGCCGGGCAGGCCACAAAGCTCGTCGTGGTTCGCAAAAGTTGCGAAACCGAGGCCCAATGAAGTAGCGAATCTGTTTTGCACTTAACCCGTGGCCGCGGGGAATGCAGTCGTTAGCAACTCTAAGCGAACATGGCGAAGTGCGCAAACACACTCGTCGAGACAGAATATAGTGTCGGAATACTAAGCGGATAGTGTTGTGCTCCTCATTAATGAGGTGACGTTGCCCTCCGGCAACGTCCGGGCAAAACTCTGCGTCCCGTGAAAACCAGGATACCACATCCCCGGGTGCTGCTCCCTTCGCACTCGAGACGGCAGCCCGGTTCATAAAACAATTCCAACTTATCACCGCCCTCTGTCGCGGCCCACCAGATCTCTGAGCTGATACCGACTTGGTGGTTCGTGCTTGTTACCTTCAGGAGACGCTCCCAAAGAACCGGTTGATAGCCGAGGCGAGTTTCTCGAGCAGACGGTGTGCCAGCTATCATCGAGGGCGGGACATTCACCAAGGCCCACGCCACCATGGTCTCCTCGTCTCGGCTGTGTCCATGTCTCGCTCTGCAATACGACGGCAGGCCGCTTGTTTTCAAAGCTCGATTAGCGTACTACACTTATTATGAAGCCCTCAGCGAAAAACGTAGTACGGAAACGTCCGGGCCGGCCGCCCACCGGTCAGGACCCAGTTACGGCTATCCGCCTGTCTTCGGAATTACGGAAAAGCGTCGATGCCTGGGCGGCCAAGCAAGAAGACCTCCCCGGCCGCTCCGAAGCCATCCGCCGCCTGGTCGAGCTGGGGCTCGGCAGAGCCTTCTCATTTGCAAGGCCTGCGACAAGGGCCGGTGGCGCCAGCGCTGATCGAGCCAAAGAACTTGCCGAAAAAGCCATCGATCGCTTGGCCGATCCGGAGACTCCATCCGAAGAGAAGGTGGTTCGCAGGCGCAGGCTGGTGAAAGGGCCCTCGGAATTCCGGGAAGACCGTCTCGATCAACCCCGACCCAAAAAGAGATAGGGATGGACGCGCTCGCCGAGCTACTCCAGCCGGTGAGGCTTGGGCATTGGCTCATAATCGCGGGCGGCCTCTTCATTGTTCTCGGCGCCTTGGGCCTGATCGGACGGACTCGCCGAGAAAGCTCTGAAGTCGAGGACGAAGTTACCTCCGACGCCAAATAGTAAATCTGGGGAGAAGGAAGATGATGAGGCCTGCGCTGATTCTCGCCACCGCCATTCTCGGCTTTTCGGCATCTGCCTACGCTCAAACTGCCGCGCCGAAGGCGACCGCGCCCCCCAAAGCCCGCGCGGCCAAGCCACAAAAACAGCCGCAGGCCACGATGGGTTGTATGCTCGTGGGAACGGTGAGGGGGACCAAGCTTTGGGCAGGCGATTGTGTCACACCGTCGGAGCTCAGGGGTACTACACCCGCCGCCGAACCCGCCGCGCAAACACCTCCCGAGCCACCTGACAAACAGTAGGCAGTCGAGATATCGCTGCGATGGAGCTTTTTGGAATGTCCGACCGAGAAACACGCACAGATGCGACGTTAAAGCGCGAAGCAACGGTCAAACAGCTATTGCGGCGCGCAGTCAAGCGTAGCCGGCTCAGCGAGTCCGTTTCAGTAGTGGCCCACGGGCGGGAGACGGACCCGAATCGGGAGTTTGCGCCGGATAGCGACGCGGACGCCATTGTGTGGTTCCTGATAGCGCTCCCGATATTCATAGTAGCTCACGCGATCTGCGTGAAGATTGGCGCCATCTAAGCCTACGCGCATCCCGAAACCGGTGGTTCCGGGCTCCCTGCCTTGGCTGCGGAAGTTGCGATAAACCTTCAATTTTCGGGGGAAGAGTGGCGGTGACGCCAGACCAGAAAGCGGCGTTCGATGCCATCATGGGTTTCGTCCATCGCGCAGCAATGAAGATTGCTGAACTTCCTGAAGAAGAGCGCGCAAGGACGCTGACGCCCTAGCCTGTCAGGCTTGGAATGCCCGCATGTTTGGTTTCCAAGGCCCTGTGCAGCCCTCCCCGGTGCTCGGGGACGCCCTCAATGCCGGCTATCGCTGTCTTGAGGCGAAGTGTCTCGGTTGCAACACCCACCAGACCGTAGCGCTCGATATCGTTCGGCGGCCCAAGATCACGCCCATCCACGAGCTCGAGCTATATGATGCGAGCAATGCTCAGTCAGGGGCTCCCGTTTAAGCGCAGCCATCTCGTCGCCTTGCGGACCACGAAGATCTCGGCCAGTAATCCACTTTCTGTTTGGTGGCCCTGGGATCGCTGAGAATTGAAGCTGTCTGCTGAACGACCTTACGCCAGCCCCGAAGCGCCGCGCACAAGCTTGTCGAATTGGCAGCCAGCATTGAGCCGGTCCAGGATGGCCGCATCTACATCGAACGGATCAACGCGCCATTTCTCTACACGCTCAAGGCCAGCGGACTGGAGTTCGGAGCTGGCATCAGGCGCGCAGTTGAGAAGGGCTGGCTCGAGCTACACGAGAGCGGGACTTTCGTGCGTTTGCTGGAGCCGAGAAAGGCGCTGACAACGTAGACCAACCGGCCCCAGCCTGGAGGTTTTTCCGGATCGAAAAACGAGCTGGGACCGAGAGGTGTGCCGCTATCTGGTCGCGGCAAACGCAGCTTAATCCCAAAATATCCCCCCCTCGGGATTCACATTTGTGAATCGACGCAAATGAATGCCCCAACTCGCGTGCGACGAGCTGGGGTCCCGGAGGCAGCAGACCGGGCGAGCCTGTAAGGTCGCCTCAATTGGCTGCCGGTCTCCGCGCTGGCGAGCCTTGTTCTGGCTAGTGATCTTCAGAAATTGGTGCCGGTCGTCATCTTTTTGCTCGCTCATTCCTCGCTGGCCATACGGCCTCAGTGTCCGCGCCAGCCCCGGAAAATGCTCGAGGCCGTTTTGTTGTTTCCTGCCACGAACCTGTGGCACGGCCATTGCTAGGGTAGCGCTAACTGGGATTTCAGGGCTCAGTTTGAGAATGAAACGCTGCCGGGACGTGTATTTCGAGCCCGGCAGCGTTCTGTTTCGAGAAACTGGTGGCACAACCGCCCGCGTGAACCAGCCAAGAGCGACGGGGCTTGTTGGATGATCCCCACAAAAGGGCGGCCCCAGCTGGGCGGCAGCTGAGGCCGTTGGGGGGCTGCTCCGGCCTTCAGGGGTCGAGGGACACCGGAGCAACTAGCCAATCCGCCAGATTGCCACTTGTTCCCGGCTCGAAAAAACGATCTCAAGCTCTTATCTTCGCCCCATGCGTATGGCGTACGAGCTCTGCCTGGCGACTGCCGGCAAGGAGGTCCCGAACGGGCCGGACTGGATCCACGAAGTAAAGCACGAAGGCTACCGGATGCGAGTCATCCGGGACGATAAACGTATGCGCCTGCTCTCACACAATGGACCAAGCGCTATCCGTGGATCGCCGAGGCGGCCCTGAAGAACCGGCAGAAGCAGTTCGTCATCGACGGCGAAGCCGTGGTGATCGGCGTCGACGGCATTTCCTATTTCAACGCGCTGCACTCCCGCAAGCACGAACACGAGGTACAGCTTTACGCCTTCTATATCCTCGCCATGGGCGGCCGATTTGCGCGCCCTGCCCCTCCACATGCGGAAGACCAACCTGGAGCAGCTGCTGGATCGCCAGCCGGGCGGGATAGCCGTGGCGGCGTTCGAGCGCGGCGAGATCGAGCCCGATTTGTTTCGACCGCCGCATCGTGAGCAGCGGCGAGTGCATCTATGATTCGGCTCCAGATACCGGCCCGGCGCGAGCGAGCAAAGCGGTTATAGCAGGTAGTGTAAGGGCCAAAATGATCCGGCAAATCGCGCCAAGGTGCCCCAGATCGCAGGACCAGAAGATGCCATTGAGGACACGTCGGTCGTTTACCCGAGGAACTCCACGCGGCTTGTTTGGTAGCATAGACTTGATAGTTGCCCATTCGTAGTCCGTTAGTTCATGGCGCATGCTTCGAAGCCTCAGTTAGGGAGCTTGAATCACGGGCGCCGGGGCGAGCACAATGCTTTTGCCATGTCAGGCCGACTTGTCCTCACGGCTGCCCTGCTTATCTCGCAAGGCCGTGATCACGCGATGGACAATCCGTATATCCTTGACCGACAGCCCTTCTGAAAGATCGTTGATCCAGGGAGCCTGCAATTCCATTGCGGCTTCGAAGGCGCTCTGTCCATTCTCAGTGAGCACGACGAGCTGCGCCCGTCGGTGATGCGGGTTGACCTCAAAAGATACGAGGCCCTCCCTGTGCAGATCATTGATAATCCGCTGCACGTTTTGACGATTGCCGCCGAGGTCGCGTGCGAGCCAAGCGACCGGTTGGGGACGTTCGGCGGACACAATGGCGCCAAGCACCTGCCAGCGTGCGCTTGTTAGGCCAAGCGGGGCGACCAGACGGTCGCCGGCCGTCAGAAGTAGGCTGTCGAGCCTGAATAGATCGAGAACAAGGTCTGTCAGGGCGTCCCCCTCGGGGGTTCGCTCGGCTCTTTTCATTCGTCACCATTGTTTTATATTGACACTATGATGTCAATCTGTGATGTAATCATAATACCGATTAGACATCACGTCTTAAATAGCGATGGAGGCACTCATGTCGCTGCTACGCCCACTCGACCCTTCCTTCCCGATCGACCGCCAGATCGCTATCGAGGCAAATTCGGTCGTCCTGGTGAACTTATTCACTCTCGACAAAGCCGATGAGGCGGCTTTTCTCAAAACCTGGCAGGACGACGCAGCGTTCATGAAGCGACAGCCGGGCTTCATTTCCACTCAGCTGCACCGAGCTCTCGGCGACAGCTCGACCTATCTGAACTACGCCGTCTGGGAATCCACCGCACACTTCCGCGCGGCCTTCAGCCATCCTGACTTTCTAGCAAAAATCGCCACCTATCCGGCCTCGGCGATAGCTTCCCCTCATCTGTTCCAGAAAGTTGCCGTGCCCGGCATCTGCGTTGCCTAGCTCTGCTGTTTTTAGGAAGGGAAGATACTCATGATCAAGTTGATCCATCCTGTCGCTGGCGCCTTGGCTATCGCAACGATCGGCACATTTTGGCTTTCGACGGTACTCAGCGAGCTGTTCGCGTCCCATGCCACAGTTGCAGCGGTTAAGAGCACCATACCGTGGGGTTTCTTGTTGCTGATTCCGGCGCTCGCTGCGACCGGTGGTACAGGTGTCATATCTTGGCAAAGGGGCGCCGGGCCGGACTGATCGGGGCCAAATTCAAGCGCATGCCATTCATTGCAGGGAACGGCATCCTGATTCTTATTCCGTCTGCGCTCTTCCTTGCGTCAAGGCTCAGGCGGCAGAATTCGATGCCGCGTTCTATGCTGTGCAGGCGATCGAGCTCGTCGCGGGGGCTCCCCCGGCCGACAGCGCCGAGGCGTTCTCATAACCCTCTAGAGGAGCGCGCTATGTCCTGGAAGTGGAAGCCGAGTTGGTACATCTTGGGCGGCAAGGACAGCATCGTGCAACCGGCCCTTCAATGTCTTGTCACAAAACGCTCGACTGTCTTTAAGATCGACGGCCGCCGCGTCCCCAAGCGGGCCCAGCCCGACCTAATACTCGATCTGATCCGCAAGGCTGCAAACGCCCTTCTGCACCTAAGGCGGCGCAAGGTGCATCGCAGCCGGTTCAACGAACCAGAAGGAAATCCGCGCAAGGCGAAGGGCGAAGCGCCATTGCAGACCTCAGCAGATTTTGTGCGCACCTATAGTGTTGTCGTCGACACGCTCACAGCCACGATTCTCAATGCAGAGGCCGCCTTAAACTGGTTGGGCACTCAACCGCCAGATCTGGAAGAAGCCCGGCGAGCACTTAGTACTATCGCTAAGGACGGTAAGCGAGCAGGCGAAATTATCGTTCGACTTCGAGCGCCGATGCAGGATGACGCTCTTGATCCCTAAACGCGCCCTGACCCGCACCATCCCGTTTATGATGGGGTTGTCTCATCGCTGTCAATCGGCCCTTTAATTGCGGATTATTGTCAACTCTCTTTTTGAAGCCATTCGGCAAGACGGAGCGCTCGATCCGTCGGAGCGGGTCGGGTTGCGGAGACGGGGCGAGCGCGGCTGGTAGATCGATAGCCAGCTCGGTAGTCGTGGGCCGATTGGCCGTTACCTAAATCTCAATGTGATCAGCTGCCCGTCGCTGGGGTCATGGTCCTTATATGGACGCCTCCCGCTTGCCAAGTCTCGCTTAGAAGGGATGCCACACAGAATACGGCTGCAGTTTTATATCCGGCCTCACATGATGGTTCCTCTGTCAATGGCTTTCTGCCAACGGCGATCCGAGGTGAGCTCTCTTGCTGCAGGG
>NZ_JCAMOP010000084.1:0-13563 GCF_059512345.1 Bradyrhizobium sp. Unk1 | reverse complement strand
TTCGGCAACAAGTCTAGCTGACCTGCCGCTATGGCAGCGAGATGCAGCCGCCCTCACTCGGCTGCTGCGGCTTCCTGACGACGTCACCGAACGTGTCGTCTTGTTGCGCACAAGCGAGCCAAGGCGTTCTTTGACCGAGGGGGAGGGGGAGGGAAAAGTTGCGGAAAAGAATGCTTACGCGAATGAGATGATCGTACCAGTTGGTGATCTCGAAAACGTTGCCCTTCTGAGCATCCCACTTTCCAAGTTGGCCGCGTGCTCTCTCCAATCACGAGTTTCCTCGGACCCGAAATCACGGCTTTTACTCGCTGCCTGTCGGCGTCCTCCGAGATCAAAGTACCGCGGACGCTTTCGTACATCGTCGCGAGACCGCCGTTTCAGCCCGATCAAGTTCAGGAGGAAGGTGGCATTCGCTTAACCAGCCGTCGATCGAACTGGCAGCAGCTCAAGGCCGCGCTTCGGTCTGTTCGCTGGGACGTCTCTAGAGATTTGGTGTTGCCCAAGTTGAGGAGCGCGCCCGCGCCAATCACGCTTGCTCCGAAAAAGTCACGTTGTGGTGACGATGGAAGGTGATGCTACCTGAAGTGAGCTGACTATGTTATGCGTTGTAGCACTCCAGGGGGGAATCCCAACAGGAGCTAACTATGACAAGAAAACTGCTCGTCGCTCTCGCTGTTCTCACTCTCTCCGTTACTGCCGCCTCGGCAACGCACCATCATCGCCACGCGATGAACACTCATGCCGCTGTTCCGGAATCGCCATCGCCCATGGGCTGGGCGGGTGGTATGAACGCAAACGATCACGCCATGTATCTCAAAAATCTTCACGACTCAGGTTACAACCCGAAGAATGATCGCGATGCGACCGGGAACGTGGCCACGCAGTAGAAATCGCAGAGCGGGTTAGCGATTGTCTGCCGGGACTCGAAGACCGAAAGTGGACGCGTAATCCGCCGCTCGGCATCCACCAGGCATGAATCGTGGGTGGGAAGCCGTTAGGCTAACCCACCCGCAATCATTGCTGCGCAATCACTTCACCGGCCGCTTCTCGAGCCTTCTGGCCAGAGTGCGCCTGTACACGCCGAACCGGCTAGCGCAAACGGATCGACGTCCGCGCCTAGCTCTGCCACCAGAAATGACACGCGATGCACCATGAGGCCGGATGCTCCATGAGGCCGGCTGATGAGGTGAACGTCGCGGCTCAGCCGGTCCAGCTTGGCGATGATGATCGGAGCTGCGCTTGTCTTGCCACCTCGACCGACCTTACGAGCTCGCTTCATGGCTGCCGCGAGTTCAGGCCGACGCTCCAAAGCATCGGCTCCATTGCCAGTATCGACTTCGCGGTGCTCCGCCGCGATGCTGTAGCTGTGCTGTGCGCAGAACACCTTGATTGCAGAATGTTGCGCTTCCCGGCCCAGACCGCTGCGCTGGGCAACCACTATGTCAGCGTTCGGCATTGAAGCGGCAGTCGACCTCCGTAGTCGTCATCGACGGCTTATGACCCAAGGCGGTCATTGGGCGACCATCACTCGCACGCGCCGAGGGGCACGTGGATCAGCTAGGATCCCTTCGGGCGCAACGAACGCCACGCGGCGAATCGCCGAAGCGAGCTCGGAACAAGCGATTGAAATGCGAAACATCCGAGAAGCCGACCTCTAAGGCGATATCGGAAATTAGCCGCGCGCTGGCGCTGGAATCGGTCAGCAGTTTGAGCGCTCGTTGGAGGCGTAACTCATTCACGTGCCCGGTGAACGATGATCCTGATGATGCCATCAGGCGCTGCAGATAGCGAGGTGAGATGCCTTGGCAACGAGCTACCATCTCGACGCTGAGTCCTGGTTCTTGAAAGTGTGTCTCGATGTAATCAAGGGCGGCGCCGTGGCGCGCAGTCACGACAGCGCTCGCACTGCTCTCGCCCAAGGGAGCGCACTCGACGATTGCGAGCGCCAGGAGATCGTGGATGTGAGTCACAACTGCATCTCGCAGCTTCGGGGTGGCCAGAACACTCTCATTAAATGCCGACTTGAGATAAGCCATGAGAAGTCGAAGCGCTTCATTTCGGTGAGAAATCGGCCGCATGGCGCGGCTTTCGACGTTCGTCACGCGCTGTGCAAGCGCGTCGCGCGGTACGGCAAGACCGAATAGCAATCCGTCGACATAGGTGACGGTGACCGGCTCGGAATGCAGAATTGCGATGGCGTCGCTGGCGTGAAGCTCGATTTCTTGACAGCGCTGCGATAGTTGACTTTTGCCGGGAGAACAGAGGATGACTCCGATCGAGTCATCACCATCAGCGATGCTCGCCTGCAAGCGCTTGAAACGCATAGGGGAGCCTTTCAGCGCGAGCCTGCGCAAACCTCGGATCGCTTGCAGCGTTGCGTAGGCCTGAAACGGTGCGTTCGATAGAGGCTCAATATCAGCGTGGACTATGCCTCGCCCAAAGTCCTCGCGCCATAGCGGGATTCGCATCCGCTCCGGAAACTCCCGCGTCGAGAATCGATGTGATACGAATTTGGCTGCGTCCATAGACATGGGGACCTCCAGCCTTGTTGAACATCGGGATCAAATGCGACAAACTCACCGGTATCTGCATTTTGCAGTTCGCGCACCGAACTTGTTTGATCTGTGCGCAAGAGTCCAAGAAGCTACGCCATTGGCCTGCTAGTCTCGCTCAGCTAAGTTCAATGCTGATGTGAGCTCGTTCACTTAGCGACCAGAAATTAGGTCTATAGTGATTGCGAAGGCCGTGGCGTCAAAAAATCTCCTTTAAGAGGAGGCGGTCGTGATGGCTCTATTTCTGATTGCCGTTATCGGATCTAGTTTAGATATCCTTGGCGGGGTGAACCCGTAAGCTCCGCTTCTATGACTCTCGCGATTGATCGAACTCAACGATCCGCGGACAGACTGTCCTGCAGCACTAGACGTTCTCTGATACCGATTTCGTGTCGCGCCTCGTCGGCCACATCGTCGTCATCCGAGTTCGTCGGACACAAACGACTCCGGCGCCGTTGATATTTACCGCCGGTTGAAATGGTCGAAATCTATCGTCAATGGTGATGATCAAGCGAGGGTTCGATCATGTCCACCCTAGTCGAGATGTTTTACCGTGAGTATTGTCGTGCCCGCCTCGCCGAAATGCGGAAGCAGCTTCTGATACCGGTTGCCAGCGACGACATACTGCAAACGTTTTGGGAGGACGGCGAACCTTCCGGCCCAGGCAATCAAAGCACCGGCTGGCCAACGAAAGAGCCTACAACCATCAGATAGCTCGGGCTCGTAACCGCATCGTTTGGTCGGATACTCCGCTCGGCACCCCAGCCCGGAGCAGCAGAGCCTCTCATCGACCGATGTGCGAGTACGCCGGCAGGTCAAACAGATGCACGATCGAACTCACACCTCGAAGCGATTGATCGGCGAAACTCCGCCGGAGTGCAGGGGGGCTGGCCGCGACCTGCGCATCGATGTCTGTCGCGGGATCGCGCTATGGTGGATCTTTCTTGATCATGTTCCCAACAACATCGGAAGCTGGCTGACACCGCGCAACTACGGCTTCTGCGATGCCGCCGAAATATTCATGTTCATTTCGGGCGTGACCTGCGCGCTGGCCTACGGCAGGGCACGTCAGCGCGAGGGCTGGAGCGGCATGATTGGTCGTTCGCTGCGGCGGGGATGGGACATCTATGCCGCGTTTCTGCTGCTCACGCTCGCTTGCACGGTCCTCGTCTACCTCGCGGGCAGCGATCGGCTTGCTGACGAGAGCAATACGCGGATTCTGCTCGATCATCCGGGCGCGACGCTTGCGCATGCCGCAATCCTGCAATATCGCCCTGTCAACACCGACGTCTTGCCGACTTTCGTCATCTTTCACGTGTTGTTCGCGCCGCTGTTGTGGCTGCTGCTGCGAGCACCAAACGTTACGCTTGGTGTTTCGCTGTTGCTTTATGCGCTCGTGCACATCTTCGGCTGGAGCGTTCCAGCCTGGCCCAACGGCGCCTGGTTCTTCAACCCGTTGGCTTGGCAGCTTTTGATCGTGCTGGGCGCGTGGTGCGTCATCGAAGGGGAGAGGGTCTGGCCCTGGGTGACGTCGCGCACGACGCTTACTCTTGCTGGTGTCTATCTGGTTTTTGGCCTGGTCCTGACGCTGAGTTGCAGCGGCAAACCGTTGGTTCCGCAAAATTTGACGACCCTGCTCTTCCCGCTGGATAAATCGAATCTCAGTCCGTTCCGGCTGCTGCATTTCTTGGCTCTTGCAATTGTGGTGCTACGGTTCGTTCCTCACGATTGGCGCGGGCTATCGACGCCAGTCATGCGCTGCGCGAGGTGCTGCGGCGAGAATTCGCTGCCAATCTACTGTCTCGGCGTCCTCCTGGCGCTGGCCTGCCACCTGACGCTGCTTGACATTTCGGACCGGCCTGCGATGCAGATCGTGCTCAGTCTTGCTGGAATCCTGGCGATGATCGTCGTCGCGATGCTGCTGAACCGGATCAGCGTCAGACGCGGTCATTACCCCGGGTGGACGCAGTCGACCGAGAAGATCGCGCCGGTATTCTCTAGCTGGCGGGTTGCTGATGGAGTGCGGAGGGAAGCTCTTGGCCCTTAGCTGACGTATTGGGCACGGCGTCGGCTTTTGACCCGTTTTCGGACGTGGACTAAGAGAGCCCGGGTGCGGAGCGTCTCCCGTTCCTTTCGCCTTCATAACCGCAATGCACTCATCGATCAGCTGGTCGGACATGGCTACTGTCGTCGGTAGCGCCGACAAGGCGCATGCGCTGGCCGAGCGTCTCTCGTCCGAGACCGGCTTGCCGCTCAAGTTGCGTTGGGAGCCTGACTGACGCAGTCCTTCCCCCAGAACGAGTTGGTAGCGCTTATTAACAGGGAAAGGAGAAGTACCTGCCGCAGTTATCAGTACTTCCGCCACGCCCGCGGCAAAATGTTTCACTCTCGAATCGCGGACGGTGACCCATCTTCTTCGAGGGGCTGTTGACGCATGGGGTAGGGCACTCACTATGTCCGCTATCGGGACTAGAGCGGCAGTCGCCCTCCGTAGTCGTCGTCGACGGCTTATGACCCATGTCCAACATCACCCCTCTGGCACCCCGGCCATGCGCATGCCCTCATAGAAGCGCTCGCGTCCAGCGAGGTAAGTCGGATTGTCGCTCGGCACATTGGCGCGGAAGCGGGAGATGGTGAAAGTCGGGTCGAGCGCAAGCCCTGCTTGGGCCGCGGATCGCGCCTCATCAAGCTGACCGAGGTGCGCTAGCGCGGTGGCAAGATAGATATGCGCGCGTGGATGATTTCGGTTGATCTCGACCGAGCGACGGAACCGTGCGACCGCCTCCTGGTCAGCGCCGAGCTGCAGCTTGGCGAAGCCGGCGAACATCATCCAAACAAAAGCCTCCGTATCACGAGGACTGAGGCGGAGTGCCTCTTGGACATGGGCCTCAGTCTCCTCGCCGCGACCGAGAAGATACTTGGCGCGACCGATGTAGGCGTGCGCATTAGCTAGGTTTCGATCCAGCGCCAATGCCTGCTCGCATTCAGCAATGCCTTGGGCCGCGCGGTTTGTGAACATTTTGATGTTTCCTAGAAGCCAGTGGGCGCTTGCGTGCTGGGGTGCCAGGGACAGAGCCTTGATCAAGGCCGTCTCAGCCGCTGCGAGACGCGCGGCCCGCTCAACGGTCAAAGCCATGCCAACAGCTGCCGCATCAACAACTGCCAATCCGACCAGCGCTTCGACATTTTTGGGATCGAGCGCCAAGGCGCGTTCAAAAAAGCTGCGCGATTGCGCAAGATACTCGGAAGTCCTTCCCTTGTTTAAGCAAGCCATGCCCTGGAAAATCAAATCCATCGCATCGGGATGCAGCGAACGCTCCGCCCGCCGCGCCTCAGCTTCAACAAGTTGAGTATTTAGCGTGTTGGCGAGCCTCGATACGATTTCGTCCTGCATATCGAATAGATCCGCGACTGGCTTATCGAACCGTTCGGCCCACAGGTGTTTGCCAGTCTCGGCGTCGATCAGCTGAACATTCACGCGAAGCCGGTTGCCACCATGCTGTACCGAGCCCTCCAGTACGTAGCGGACGTTTAACTCGCGCCCGATCTGCTTGAGATCAACCGCTTTGCCTTTGAACGTAAATGCGGTGTGTCGACCAATCACGAATGAGCCATTGATGCGCGACAAGTCTGTGGTCAGGCTCTCGGTCACACCGTCAACGAAATAGTCTTGCTCGGGATCGCCACCAATATTCGCAAACGGCAGCACCACCATGGACAGACGCGGCGCTGAAAGCGAGCTTGGCGTCGTGCTGCCGACCTTTGTCACCGGGCTAAGTCCCTCTCGGGCCACGGCATAGGCTCGGATCGGACGAGCAATATTCTTGAGGTTCTGCATGTGGCGCTCACGAGAGGTTTGGAGCTTGCGGAGAAGTTTCTCGATCCCGAAAACCAACTTCGCTTCATCGGCCAGCTCCACATGCTTCACAGGCGCGTAGGTAATTTCAATCGAATGCTCGCATTCGCTCAACGAAGCGAGGCGGTCGCCACCGTGGTGGCCGATCCGACCGCGATGGCGACAGCGGATGTGCTGCTCGGAGTTTCCCATCATTTAATCGGAAACCAGGCCGACGCGCGAGCGTACGTCGAGGCGGCTCTCGCGCGAGAGCCCTCCGGCGATCCAGCCAAGGCACGTCACTACGGTTTCCATTACGAACGCGCCCGCATCGTGCTGGCTCGGACTCTTTGGCTCCTGGGCTATCCGGATCAGGCGGTGCGAATTGCACGCCAAACCGTCGGGGAATTGGCCGCGACCGAGCCGGTCACCGTTTGCATCGCCCTCATATGGGGAGGGTCCGTCTTCCGCTGGACCGGCGACTTGACGAGCGCCGACGAATGCATCGATCGTCTGATCTGGTACACTGACCGGCATTCTCTGACGCCATACCGGGCCGTCGGGCACGGCCTTCAAGGCGAGGTGTTGATCCAGCACGGAGCGATCGAGAGGGGGTTGGAGCTGTTGCGCGATGCGTTGGCGACACTGGATGCGGAGGGTTACCAGCTCTACGCGACCGAGTTCAACAGCTCGCTGGCCCGGGCCCTCGCGATGGTGGATCGCGATGACGAGGCATTGTCGATCATTGACAATGCGATCGCCCAGGCAATGCGGCACGGCGACCTGGCGATGCCCGAGCTACAGCGCATCCGCGGAGAGCTGCTGGAGAAAGCGGCGGATGAGGCGGGGGCCGAAGATGCCTTCTGTCGTGCGAGGGAACTGGCCGATCGGCAATCGTCGTTGTCTTGGCGGTTGCGCGCATCGAGCAGCCTGGCTCGACTGCAATTTCGACAGGGCCGACGCGAGGAGGCTCTGATCGGCCTCGCTGAAACCTATACCCGTTTCAGCGAGGGGTTCGGTACCGCCGATCTCAAGGCCGCCGATGTTTTGCTGAAAAGCTTCGTTTAGAACGGGCGAGATCGCGGAGGCGCAATCCCCCATTAGCCAAGTCCCGAACCGGTCAGCTCTCGCCGAGGTCTAGAATGGCATCGATGAAGGCTTGCGGAGCCTCCTGTGGCAGATTGCGGACGGTCTTGACTCCGATTCCCGATTAGCCGCCGGTCACGATAACGGTCTTGCCCGTCAGGTCGATGTCTTTGATGACTTCGGCCGCCTGTAGTTGCGGCACCGAACCCCGAGCCGATGGGTGACTGTCGTATCTTCACCGGAGCGCGACCAAAAGCGCGGCCAGTACCGTGGGCAACGACCAGGTCCATTCGCCCATCACGGAGATCGCCGCTGCGGCAATCGCGCATCCGAGCAGAAAGCCGAAGAGAAGATAGATCGACCTTTTCAATCGGCCGTCGTCCGCGCTCATGAGCGGGTGGCCGCGTGACAGCGCGTCCATGATGGAAAGGATGGTGTTGGCAAGGTTGCCGGTCATGACGGCCGTAGAGATCGCTCGAGGCAATGCTAGGCGAAGCAAGGCATACTGACACGCCATGGCGGAGACCGCGATGAGGGCGGCGATGGCGGCGAGGACCCCGTGAGGATGGCTTGAGGGTTTCGCCACCACGCTGAACGCAAGAACCGCGGCAAGGAGGAGGAATTGTACCCCTAGGAGCAGCCGCACGAGTGGAGGGCCTTTTCGGTTGGAATATTCGGCTATCAGCCAGACCAGCGCCATGAATACGGGAATCGCCAGTAGTTGCGCGGGGTTCACCGGGCCACCGCGCACCACGACCGCGCTCCCGACGACGAGATTGCCCGTGATGTGTGCGGTGAAGATGTTCCCCAGCATGAAAAAGCCCGTAAGATCGACCATACCGGCGATGACGCTCAGTACCGGCGGAAGTCGCTCCTGCATGCGGAGCAAGGTGGCTTCTTCGTCCGGTGTGACTACGGGCGCCGGATCCGCTGCGGACTTTCGAGCGAATACCAGCATCTTCAACCCCTATGAGCTTGAGCGCGCTGATCAGCGAAGTAGTCGATCATCAGCTTCGGCACGACCAGGCCGAAGCTCATCGCCAGCACGATTGCGACGGCAGTCACCCCGTCGGCGATCGTGCCCCCGACCAGCTCCGAAGTGGCATGGGCCGTGTCGGCGATCTGCGTCAGCCCGCTCATCATCCTGAAGACGTAGACGCCGGGTATCATCGAAACCACGGACGCGAAGCCGATCGCTGCGAATGGCAGATGCTCGCGCCGGGAGACCGGCGTGAGCAGAGATCCGACCACGAGGCATGCTACGAGCGCCCCCGTCGCCACTCCGAAACCGAGCTCGCTGATCGCAACCCAGCGCAGGGCGTGGGCCAGCGTGCCGATCGCGACCGGCCAAGCCAGCATGTTCAGCGGGGTGGAGAAGAATACGCTGTAACAAGCTACCGCGACGCCGGCAGCGATGACGTCGAACCACAGTGGTACCGCCAGCCCGGGCGGGTCGATCGGCAGCGTTTCATTCGTCAGGGTGAGCCCCAGCAGCAGTCCGGTCGAGATAGCCAGCACGACGAGCCCGGCGTACATCAGCCGGGCCGCCCCGAGGTGAATGCGGCCCCTGATGAGGTCGATCGCGCCGTTGAGAATATGCGGCCCCGGAACCAGCACCATGCAAGGGCACACGACGACGAGACGGAGCGCGGTGCTCAACTGATAGCGCGCCGCCAATCCTCCGATGAGGCCTGCGAGCAACGCGGCGCAGAACGGCTGAACGAAGATGTTTGTGCTGACGCCGGCGAGGGCGCGGCGGAGCAGGCCGCCGGCGCCGGCGCTCGCGAAGATGACGAGCGCAGCGGGCATGTGCTGTATGCCGAAAATGATGGCCAGCGAGACCGCGCCGGCTGCCGCAGCCAGGGCAAAGAGCCACGCGGGTGCCGGCGGCGCTTTGGCGATGACCTCGATACGCTTGTGCGCCGCTTCCGGCGACAGCCGGTCGGCTTCGATATCCGCCACCGCCTGCATCGCGGAAGCGACGCGATCCATGTCGACCCCGACAGGGTCGGCTGCCGCGTAGGAAATCGACTTGGCCCCGCCGCTCTCCTCGTTCAATTGCAGTTGGCCCCAGCGCGGCAAAAGCGCGGCCTTGACGCCGAGCTTGTTGCCGAGCCGCTGGATCGCGGCGACGATCTGGTCGGTCGCCTGGCCGTTGACGTAGAGGACCGTAGCGAACGCGAGGATTAGACTGGAGCGCTGCTCACTGGTCATGGCCCCCTCTCTTGGTCGGTATCGCAGGAGCTCGAGGACCGGCCCGCGACCGGTGCACGCCCGAGCACGGCGCTCTTCAGCCGGCGGCAGATGACGTCGGTGCGGCCGCCACGTAGGGTTTCACCATCTTTGCGGGATCGACCACGCGGTTGAACTCGTCTTCGTTGACGAACCCGAGCTTGAGCGCCGCATCCTTGAGCGTGAGATCGTTGTCCATTGCGTAGTGGGCGATCTTCGAGGCCTTGTCGTAGCCGATCACGGGCGATAGCGCCGTCACCAGCATCAGGGAACGATCGACATACTCCTTGATCTTCTTCACGTTTGGCTTGGTCCCTTCCACGAGGAACTTGCGGAAATTGACGCAGCCGTCGCTCAGTATCGTGATCGAGTGCGTGATGTTGAAGATCATCAGCGGCTTGTAGACATTCATCTCCAGATAGCCGCCGGCGCCGCCGAAACCGACCGCGACGTCGTTCGCCATGGTCTGAACTGCGATCATGGCAAGCGCCTCGCACTGGGTAGGATTGACCTTGCCAGGCATGATGGAGGATCCAGGCTCGTTCTCCGGTATCAACAGCTCGGCAAAGCCCGCCCGCGGCCCGCAAGACATCAGACGGATGTCGTTGGCGATCTTGTAGAGCGACACCGCAAGCGTGCGGATCGTGCCGGACAATTGCACCAGCGCGTCATGCGCGCCTTGCACGGTGAATTTGTTCGGCGCGGTCTGGAACGGCAGACCGGTAAGCTTGGCGATCTCGGCGGCGGCCGCTTCGGCAAAGCCGGGAGCCGAATTGATGCCGGTGCCGACGGCCGTGCCGCCGAGCGCCAATCGATAGACCCCTTGCAGGGCCGCTTCGATCCGTTCCAGATCGTCCGAAAGCATGCCGGCGTACCCCGACCATTCCTGGCCCAACGTCAGCGGGGTCGCGTCCTGCATGTGGGTGCGACCGATTTTGACGATGTCGTCCCACTCCTTCGACTTGGCGGCGATCGCGTCGCGCAGCGCCGTCACCGACGGATTCAGGCGTTGCTTAACGTTCACGGCGGCGGCGATATTCATAGTCGAGGGGAAGGAATCGTTCGACGATTGCGCCATATTGACGTGATCGTTGGGATGGACGGGCCTATGGCTCCCCAGCGCCGTGCCCGCAAGCTGGCTGCACCGGTTGGAGATCACCTCGTTGACGTTCATGTTGAATTGGGTGCCGCTGCCCGTCATCCAGACATGAAGCGGGAACATGTCGTGGTGCTGACCGACCAGGATTTCGTCACAGGTCTGGACGATCAGTTTGTACCTCGTGTCGTCCAGCCGCCCACTGTCACGATTGGCGACGGCGGCGGCTTTTTTCAGGATCGCGTAGCCCGTGATCATCTCGCGGGGGATCAGATCGGTGCCGATGCTGAAATGCTCGAGTGACCGCTGGGTTTGCGCTCCCCACAATTTGTCGGCGGGTACCTCGACGACGCCCAAACTGTCGGTCTCTTTTCTGACTTCGGTCATACGTTGTTCCTTCCTTCGGTTACCTCGCTGCTCACGATGTTGCGGACACAAAAACATGCGCTCGCCGCGTTGGACCGCGGCGATGGCGTGGCTGCGTTTCGTCCCGATGATACGCGCCAAATCCGGATGATTGCCCGTTGTGAGTTGTTGGAGAACGTTGACTCTTGCGAGTATTCGCGGACGGCGCGCACTCGGGAGAGTCTACAGTTGCTGCCCAGCTTGCGTGCCGTCGCTTGAAACTCTATTTCTGTTGGCCGCAACGAAGGACTGTCGTTCTTTCGTAGTGGCAATTGCGGCGAGCGCCCGGGCACGACGCATGTTCCGGAGATCCATCAGGCAGAAGATCGCTGGCATCGCCGCTGGATTGATCGTGCTTGCCGTGAGCGCCTCACTGTTGTCGATGGTGCTGGCAAGCCGAGTCGGCCATCTGCTCGACGAGCTCACCAACCGCTACATCCCAGCCTATGTGCATCTCGCCCGCGTCAACATTCGCTCGCTGGAGCGCTCGCTAGCGCTCCGGCGCATGGTGATGGCGAAGATGCAGGCGCTGCCGGACGAGGTCGCATACTCGGCCGCGCGCAAGGCCTATGAAGATATCGATCCAGTCCTGACCGGAGAAGCGGCCGCCGCGCGAAAGCTGATCGATGCGATCATTCAGGATCCCGACACGCCATCGAACAAAGCCGAACTGGGCCGCATCGACGACCGGATCGACAACGCCATCAGCGACCTGCGCCGGCGCCTCGTCGATGAGAACGCGACGCTACTGCGACAAATGAACGAGAGCGATACAGCCGGCGTGAAGCTAACGATGGCCCGCACGGACCAGCTACGCGACGAGTTCCATGCCAGGATCGAATCCATCCGGACCGACATGCTGGCGCAAGTCGCCGCCGCCGCCAATAACGTGATGACTGCACAAAATCGCGCAATCGTCATCTCCGCAATCGTCACCGCCATCGCCGGCGTGCTCGGATTCGTGTTCGCGATGCTCGTTGGCAGCGGCATCACGCGGCCGGTCATGCGACTCCTGGAGGGCACGCGCGAGGTGGAGGCCGGCCGGCTCGACGGCAGCATCACCATCACGACGCAAGACGAGATCGGCCAGCTCTCGGCCGCATTCAACCGCATGATCGAGACGTTGCGGCATAACCGGAGGGTCCGGGAAACCTTCGGTCGCTACATCAATCCGCGAATCGCGGAGGGACTGCTCGAGCAGCCGGCGATCGCCGCGGCGGAGGGGCAGCGCCGGCTCATGACGGTGATGTTCTGCGACATGAAGGGATTTACCAGCCTGAGTGAAGGCGTGACGCCGCGCGGCCTCGTCAAGATCATGAACCTCTACCTTGCGACAATGTCCGAGCCGATAAACGCCCAGCGCGGCATCATCGACAAGTATATCGGCGACGCGATCATGGCCTATTGGGGCGCCCCCTTCGTCGAGGAGACCGAGCAGGCCGATCTCGCCGCGCTTGCCGCGCTCGACATGATCGGATGCGTCGCCGGCTTGCGGAAGGAGCTGCCCGAGCTCCTGGGGGTGCGCACGATCCCGACTGACTGCGACGTCCGCATCGGGATCGCGACAGGCGAGGCGCTGGTCGGCAGCATCGGGTCGCGGCTCATGATGAGCTACACCGTACTGGGAGACACGGTAAACCTCGCTTCCCGCCTGGAGGGCGCCAACAAATTCTACGGCTGCCGCTGCCTGATCTCGGAGGCCACCGCCGCCGCTTGCGCCCATGCAATCGAGCTGCGCGAGATCGATCGCCTAGTGGCAGTCGGCCAGACGCAGTCTCAAGCGGTCTTCGAGATCATGGCGAGGAAGGGCGAGGTCACCTCGCAGCAGACCCTGCTGCGGCGGCATTACTCGGAAGGACTTGCCGCCTACCGCGAGCGCCGCTGGGACGATGCGACGCGAGCTTTCGCGGCGGCGCTCGATGCCGTACCAGGCGACGGCCCGTCAATGGCGTTGACGGCGCGGGTCGACGAGTACACGAAGACTCCACCGGCGGCGGAATGGGATGGGGCGTGGCAGATGGACCGAAAGTAGCGTCGCTGGGAGATCTGCGGATTCCTTCCAATGTCCGGAATGCACGGATCACCGCTCCTCCAAACTGGAGCAACCAAGGCGCTGAAACCCCAGCGATTTTAGTCGATCCTTATGAGGCATGCGCGAGCAGCTACGGTGACAAGCTACAAACAATTGGCCCAAACGTGAGCAACCGCCGACAGAAGGTAACACTTTAAGATCGGCGGCACGCGTCGTGCGGCGGGGAGTTCATTTGCCCGGCGCACTCACGAATTTGATAAAGCGACTTGTTCCACGAAACAGTGATGGGATGTGCATTGCGGGTGCACGCCTGCGAGGAATCGCC
>NZ_JCAMOP010000083.1:0-13738 GCF_059512345.1 Bradyrhizobium sp. Unk1 | reverse complement strand
AACGGCTCAGCATCGTCCCAATACGAAGGCCATCCGTCAAATCGCGGGCGACAACGTGCGCGGAAAATCGCGCTTACCGCTGAGGCTCAGGCAATGGTGGACATACTCGATTGCGTGAAACCCAATCTCGGGCCGAAGGAGGCACGGAAGATCGCTGCACGCATACGCGCTCTTCTAGGGGCGCCGCGTGAGTGCCAACCGGTTCGGGTGGGATCACCCAAGACACGACGACGCTCTACGCCTCCGACCGCGACGTCTTCCTGTTCCTGGTCGACGACCTCAACCCGATCGAGGCCGGCCGACTACGTGACGGCTCGCCGGACCTCTACTTCCGCGGCTTCTACTGCTGGAATTCCGAGGTGGGCGAGAAGACGCTCGGGATGGCGAGCTTCTATCTCCGCGCCACCGCAATCTCTGAGGCGTCGAGGATTTCGAGGAGATCACCATTCGTCACTCCAAACACGCCGCCTCACGCTTTGCCCACGAGGCGGCGCCGGCGCCGGCCAGCTTTGCCAATTCCTCACCGATGCCCTTCGCCAACGGCATCAGGGCGGCGCGAGAAACGATCGTTGCCCGCACGGACGACGGCCGCAGCGAGTTTCTGCGCAAGCGCGGCTTCTCGAAGAGTGAGACAACGAAGATCATCAAAAGGGTGCTGTCCGAAGAAGAGCGCAAGCCCGAGAGCGTGTTCGATTTCGTTCAAGGCATCACGGGCGGTTGCGCGGTGCAAGACCCATCAGGACGCGCGGCTTGATCTCGAGGCGCGCGCGAAGAAGCTGCTCGACCGGGCAGCCTGATACCCGGAAATCCAAGCCGTGGGGACACACTTCGATGGAAGAGTACGCAGCCTACATGCTCGAGCCTGATGGGCATATTGTGCAGCGCGTAAATATCATCCGCGCAGACGAGGACACGGCGAAAAAACGAGCCCAGCAACTCGCGGAGGATTGTGCTGTTGAGCTTTGGCAGGACGCATGCAAGATCGCTGAATAGGACCACCATCTCGCGCGTGCTGATGGATTACTTCCAGGCGCAGGGCATGAACGCCCGCGCGCTCGACACGCAAACGTCGAACGGCGTGCTGAACTGGTCGACATAACAACGCTGGATCGCAAGATGCGCGTCTTCGACACGCTGAACAGTTCGGCCGTGACGGTGCTGGATCTTACCGCCGGGCCTTCTGACGCCGACGATCGCGACGCGAACTTCCTAGCATGCAGCCATGACGATCAGCGGCGTCGATGGGGCGTCCTGTGCTATCTTTCTGCAGGTACCCCGAGAGCTACGCCGCGCGCGCGTTTTCGTCCTGAGGATGGATCATTTCGCCGAAAATCACCGTTTGAGGTCGCTAGGCTCGGACTGTGTCCGCCTCAGCGCGGGCACGCATCAGAAGCCCCAGCCGCGCCAGCCCCGGCTGGGGCTTTTTCGTGCACCCGGACATGGCGATCGGCCATACCGCGCCGATCGTCACTGGATCAAGGTGTCGGTTCAGTTCGATCGTCGTTCCTTCTTCTCCCTCAGCCATTCGAGGGGCACCAGAAGTTTGATCACTTCCGGATCGACCGGATCGTGCTCGACAAGGATCGGCGGCAGTGCCGGCGGCGTGATCGTCAAGGCCGCATCAAGCGCGGCTTGTTTCAGAGTGGATCCGGTGATTGGCTTGCCTTCAAGGCTAACGATCACGTCGGCCTTGATGACCGCGGCCGTCTCCATGAGGCGAGCTCGTTGTTCCGATGTCAGTTTGCCATCCGTCAGTTCTTCTCCCGATGCGCCCTACGCGTCTGTGAGACCCGACGATGGGCTTCAAGGTTAGCTAGACCGTAAACCTTCTCCGTAACCTTTGATCCTTCGGCGTGCCATCAGCTTCCGAAGGTCATCCGTCGCACCGCCGGCGGCGGGGGTCGAGAGTTTCGGCTCGCGTCGATGAGGCCATCGCCGCCAGCGCGTCCAGTTCGGCGCCCTTGTCCAGCGACGTCCCGGTGATCCGGTCCAGGTCGGGGCCAAGTCGTCTTGCCCGGGTAGCGTCCAGTTCGATAGGACCGCTGGGACTTGCCAGTCCGCTTCGCGGTATCCGGCGAAACAGCCGCAAACTTTGCGCCCTTTTTTCCGCCGCGCCCGGTCGCGGGCTATAGCGCCACATATGGAATCGCCCTGATGGCGGTGCCTTCACCAATCTGGCAGACGATATTTGCTGTCGTGGGCGCCATTGCCATCAGCATTACAGCGTTCATCCGCTTCACGGGAATGGCCTCACCCGGGCCTGGGCATCGCCTCGACGGGCGGGACTGGACCAGATATCCGCAATTCTCGCGGTCCTCATCGTCGAAATTCGAACGAGAGCGGGCTGGCCGTTGAAGCTCCGATCTTCGTCAACCTCTTCGCCGACGAGGAAGGTGAGGGCTTCAGCCCGATCTGGTCCCGTCCCAGCCGTCGCAACGGCGACTGACCCGATCCACAATGCCTCGCCCGGCTGGTCCGGGCGGGGCATTACCTTGCGCAGAAGCCGGCCGCGATCTTGCTGCAACGTCGCACCCCGACCATGCGAGCTTCGCAGGACGGATGAACCGATTCTCTCAAGGAGCATTAGTCGCAAGTAACCGAGGGCGCGTCGTCGTGCTTGAGGTGTCGCTTTCGGACATTGTAACTCACCAGCCAGATCACGCCGACCGCGATCGGCACGAAGGCTGCGGTCAGGAACGAGGGCTCTACGCGCAGTCCGACATCATGCGCGCCCTTGGCAAGATAGCTAAACAGGCTGACAACATAATATCCTATCGCCCCGACCGACAATCCTTCGACCGTGCACTGCAGCCGAAGTTGCTGTCTCGCGCGCTCGTTGATAGCCTGCAACAGGTCACGATTCTGTCGTTCGATTTCGACGTCGACCCGGGTTCGCAACAGATCGGCGGCACGCGCGAGCTTGACCGACAGAGTCGCCTGACGATCCTCCACAGTTGCGCAGGTTCGCATCGCCGGCGCCATGCGGCGTGCCAGAAACGACGACCAGGTTGGATAGCCCGAGACATCGTTGCCTTCAATGATGGATAGTCGCGATTGGACCAGCTCGTTATAGGCCCTGCTGGCGCCGAATCGAAACAGGCTGCCGGTCGCGCCTCTTTCGAAGGATGCGGCCAGCGCCGTCAGCTCGGCAAGCAGATGGTTGTTGAACTGCAGCCCCTTACCGCTTTGCATTTTCTCGAGCGCCTCGACAAGACGGCGGTCGATGCGATCAACAGATGGTGCAAGCTCGAGGGCCGCCGACAGGCCAAGCAGCGCCAATGGACGGTAGGTCTCGATTTCTAGGAGCCGTTGCACCAGCGCTCCGAGATCGTGCGACGTCAACCCGAGGTCGCAGACGAGGATTTTCGTAAAGCCTCTTTTGTCTACGCGGAAGTCGGAGGCCGCAACGCCCGCGCCGCTCTTTGTGGCAACCATGGCCAGGCTGTTCTTATCAAAAATCTGTTCGGCCCGCCTGGTCGGCGAGGCGTCCTGCTCCACTTCTAGCCTGA
Source organism: Bradyrhizobium sp. Unk1 (assembly GCF_059512345.1). Lineage (NCBI taxonomy): Bacteria > Pseudomonadati > Pseudomonadota > Alphaproteobacteria > Hyphomicrobiales > Nitrobacteraceae > Bradyrhizobium > Bradyrhizobium sp. Unk1. The sequence goes on along the minus strand of NZ_JCAMOP010000083.1, from coordinate 10,229 downwards.
TCGCGACCAGCAACTGTCCGGTCTGACGCAACGCGCGAATCAGCGATCGGACGGTACCATCAACTTTGTCAAATTGGTCTGCGGCAGAACAATTTGCGTTAGTCCAGATCCAGGTGAATGTTGTAAATTCCGAATGCTGCTCCCAGCGTAGCGTAGCGGGTCCGATGACAATCTGATGAAGTTTCGCCGATTGCTCAGGCGGCTTAAGATTGCGCTCGAGGCAAAAATCGATAAAACGGCAGCGATCGCTTGTGGCCGCCTCGCCCTGTGCAAGAAAAGCCAAGTGGATCACGCTGAAGGGCGAAACAAGGCGCGTGAATGGGCGCGCGTGCACTTCGCCAAGCACAGCGTCGCGTTGCGGATGTGGCGTGAAGGTTCGCAGATCTAGTTCATCGATCACGTAATGACGCCTCGCTTCAGGGTGAGCAGGCAACCGTCAGCCTTGACGCGGGAGGCAATGGCGGTGCTGGGAAACGGTTGCGCGCGGCTAGGTTGCTGGTCGAGTCATGTCGACGATCACTGCCGAGGCCGCCTTGAACTCGGGAAAGAGGTCTTGCGGGAGGAAGGTCAGGCCAGGCAGATTGAGATGGAGCCGCCTCATCCAGCTTTCGAATGACGCCATCAACGTATGGTCCGGTGTCTATGGCAAAATGCCGGCATTGTGGCTCAATAGGTGTAGCGGTGCGCCAGCAAGCCGTTCCGCGACCTTGGCGGTGGCGCGCGGCTCCGTTCGACGAATGCCTAGATTTACGTGGACATGGTTGTTTGTCTCCGAATCCCACCGACATCGCCCGCCACCGAAGGGGTGCCGCGTGCAAGTGAAGATACGCCGGCCCTCTTCTGAAAGCAGTTTTCCGGTGGCATGACCGATGGCGCGCGAGGCCGTGGCAAGCAGGAACTCTTCCGTTCTCCCAGCGTGGTACAGACAAACGACCTCCGGTGCGGCAACCGCATTGTCGATTGACGGATCGAGGCCCAAACTCGACTCCCATCTTGTTGCCGTCGCCAAACTTCCTGGCGCCGAGAGCCGGTGCAGGATTTGGGCCAGCACTGTAGAAGGGGCACTCTCGCTTCTTTTTTGCGCAATGTGGCTTTCGAAGACAGTCGGAGGCGGGTTTCAGACATGAGCACGCTTGTATTCTGACAGAATGCGCACGTGGCACAGGCCACAGGGAAGGGTCTGTTTTCGGCAAGGTGATCGCTCGCCCGGCCGCTGCCATTGTTTGAGCGGCCACGCTCTGCTTGGATTTGTCGATACAAAGCCATGCGACTGACCGCGCCCGGACCCCCGGGGGCAAGGCTCGGCGATGGGCTGATAACGTCACGTCGAGTGAGGTTGACTGGATCACGCAGCTACGGCCGCATTCACATCGAGAAGATCAATTACCCGTTTCTGTCGAAGAATGGCTGCAAGGCCACCGGGCCCGAATTCGGCGCCGGCTGGCTCGAGCTGCACGAGAGCGGGACTTACGTGCGGCTAAAAGACAGTTGATCAGATGTAAGCGAAAACGGCCTCGCGCATCCCCGGGCTGGCACCGAATGCTGAGGCCGTTCGGCGCCAGCGAATCAAAACGCGCGCACTGCCAGTTTTTCCCAACTTAAAGTGGTCGGGGCACTAACAAATGTTGGTTGAAGTCTCTTTGCCGCGTCAGTCGAAGGCAATGCCTAGACCGCGTTCCTTTCGCCAGACGATGTGACATGGTCGCCTGAAATTAGGACATCCAGATTGCCAGATTTTCCCGATATGTAACGCCTTGGTTAACGAAGCCGTTTTGACGAGGTCTCGAAACGCTCCGGAAACAGACCGCGCTCACTCTGAACTTTGGAATTAAGAGGGGAGTCCCAAATGATTACACTCAAAGTGGTTGCATCTGCGCTTGGTGTCGGAATTCTGTTTTCGATCTTTTCGGGAGGCTTCGGCGCAGATGTCGTTCTGGCGGTGGTCGCGTGCCTGACATAAGGCTCCCAGCCTGCGGCGGAAAGGACGTTGGCTCGCCGCCTGCTAGCGCGCAGGCTTCACGTAAATGATGATTGCAATAACGGCAGCGAGCGCAAAGCCATCGAGCGCCAGGAACAGCGATGAAATCGCCCGTCGCGAAACGATCCATCCTCGTCGGCGGCCATAAGACCAGCGTCAGCCTGGAAGAGGCATTCTGGACGGCTGTGAAAGAGATTTCCCGCCAGCGCGATATGTCGCTATCGGATCTAGCCAGTGAGATCGAGCGCAACCTGCAGCATGGTAATCTGTCGTCTGCCATACGCGTCTACGTCCTCGGCTACTTCAAGAACCGCGCGGCTGACGCGATCACCCAGAAGGACCATGGGATACTCCGATACGACAAGGGCGGAGAAACGGCCCCGGCTGCAGGGGGCAAGGGGGATAGGCCGGAGCCGCTCCGTCCCCCTGGCTTGTCGCGCAAGAAAGGGCGCCAGCTCGAAGGGGGATGAGCCGGGGACTAGAGGTTATCCTCAATGAGGTCTTCAGGCGCGTCCTGCGGCCTCATTTAGCACCTTCTTTTCGCCGCCGCGTTGGACGCGATGGGCGACGATGATTTTGTCAGATACTTGCATCAAGCGCGGAATTGCCTGGATGAGGCTGAAAAGGCGACCCTCGAGGTCGACAGGAAGGCGTGGCTGAAGCTTGGGCAGGAATGGATGGAGATGGCGCGCAGAGCTCAACGACAAAGGCTCTCTGAGCATTGAGGCCACGCGGGTCTCTCCGGCGGCGACCAGAGTTCAATTTTAGGAACTTGTCATGGACGACCCTGCCAAGTGCTGCAGCCTCCAACGCGTGCCGCTGAGACGCCAAAAGCTTGGAATTCGCGCTCACGATCATCGGCCCGACCCGCTGCGGGTGGTCAAGAACAGCTTCTCTTCCGCGGTCTTTGCGAGCACGGCACTTGTGGTGCGGTCGAGTTCCTTGGCAATCAGCTTGAGCGGCAAGGTACCCGCAACGGCGTTCAGTCTGCCAACTTCCTCTTTCGTTCAGTCCCGCTTCCAACGCGGCATTTCGCTTCATCTGCAATACAATTCCCAGAACGCTACCTGGGGGAGAGCAATGAGGAAACAACATTGTCTAACTGGGCTGCGTCAAAGGAGCCTTTTTCCGCATGAGACCGTTTTTCCGCCTCAGCCAATTTAGTTTTGCACGCTTTCGGCGCGGACACAGAACGCGCCAAAAGTGCGAAAATTCCTTTCGACTTTTAGCTCTCACTTCCATCTCCGCGCTATCAGAGAACGATCGTAGATCACGACGAGAAAGGTCGCATTGTTCGATCTGCACCGCCGGAGCCCGCGTTGCCGCCGCCCGGCGCTTCACACGGACTTAATCTGGGCTGAAAATGAAAATGGGATTTCCAGACCTGCTAGCGAGATTACATTCCGCGATGGAGACCGCGCGTATACCGCGCGTATATCTCCATCCTGTTGGAAGAGTCTGCGCACGATGACTGCGTTCTGGCGCTCGCAATACTCGCTTGTTTCGAAATCGACGAGCCCGAGATCGGCAACGGTGGCCTTGGATTTGCTAGCCATTTGCCTGCTCCTTAGTGGTCGAGGAGCAGGTGTTTCGATTCATGTATGCGTCGAGATCGGACTTCTTGTATCGAACCGCTCGGCCAATGCGTGTGAAGAGCGTGCCGATGGGTGTAACCCCATCGCCATCCTTCGTCCGCAGCAATCTCTTTTCGGGCGAGATGCCGACATGCGGTTCGTGCCGACCAAGACGGTCGAGCAACAGAGCTGTCTGATGCTTCACCGGGCGCGCCATCTCTTCATCCGCCAGCAGACTGCCGTGATCAATTCAATCCGTCTGGCCGAGGTCGGAATTGTCGCCCCGGAGGGAGCGGTGAGCCTATCTAGATACGCGTCGTTCGTCAGATGGCGCCCACTGGGCGGGTAACGGCTTCACCGGATCCACCGTCCCGGCAACGGGACTTCGGGCACCGGGCTTCAGTTCATCCCGGTTGCGTTCTTGATGTCCTCCACGTTTTCTACGCTGCGATCGGCTCAGCTTCAGCCCATCGGTAAGTTGTGAGATCCGATGCAGGATCACTGCGAGCTTACGTGCGAGGGCGACCTTGCGCGCTTCGAACCTCGCCGCTTGGCGACGTCCATCCCCCAACGCTTGAGTTTTGAGAACCGCGTTATGCGCGATAGCAGAACGTTGGCAGCCTCATACAACACCGTGCGCACTATCTCGTCTCCGGCCAGCGTGATTCCGCCCGTGACAACTTTTTCTCCTGATTGGTATTCTTCGGCGTGAGCCCGAACAGCGCGCCCGCCGCCTTCGATTTTACGATGCGACGAGGATCATCAATCGCCGTTTTGTAGGTAACCGCACCAGGGGACCAACGCCCGGCACTGTCATGAGCCGGCGACAAACCGCATCGTCACGCACAATTGCCAGCACAACCTTGTGTGGCCTTCCGTACTCCGCCTTCAAGGCCGATCGTGCCGAAGCATCGCTGACGCGATGCACTCCAATGTCGCTTGTTCCGCAACTAACTCTCGGATCCGCACTTCAAAATTCCTCCGCGTCACCGGGCCAACCTTCAGCCCAAAGCCACGCAAGATCCCGCGGATACTCAACTCCACGTCGATCAGCCCGAGAAGCTGTTTGCGTGCGATCAGGAGGGCCCGGATCTCCTGCGCATCGACCGACTTTGCGTGCACCGGCCGGAACCATCCCATCCGGATCAACTGAGCGATCCCGCGCGCATCTTTGCGATCAGTCTCCACCGTCATCGCAGACAATGCGGCCTTTACATGCCGCGTTTCCAGCAGAACCGTTTCGAATCCTGCACCTTTCAGGCCCGCATGCAGCCATTGCGACAGCGGCCCAGCCTCCAGCCCGATCCGCTTCACTGCAAAGCCAAGCGTCTCGAAAAATTCAACCAAGGCGTCGGGTTCGCTCGCGACCTGCGACGCAGAACCTGGAAGACCAGCTCAACGTCTTCAATACGAAGACCACGCGGGCGCTGCGGCGGGCGGACGGGGCCGGAATCGCGACCGATCACCGCTGCGCACTTTTCCGGATCATGCTTTTTGGTGCTGTCGATGAGCCGGGCTGAGATCGACCGGGTGCATGTTCGGAGGCCTGCGGCACTGCTGTTGAAGAAGCGCGGCCAACCGCGCCGATCCGGCGATCGTACGGAGCGAGGCACTGGCGCTGATCAAGACTCATTACGTGGAGTTTGGTCCGACGCTTCAGAGAAGCTGGCGGAGCGGCATGGTTTGCATCTCAGCGTTGAGACGGTGCGGCGCTGGATGCTGGTGGACGGGATTTGGAAGGACCGCCGGCAGCGGTTGAAGCCTGGTGATTTCGAGGTGAGACGATGGACTTGACGCCACGCTGCGCACCGTCAAGCCAAGGTGATCTTTGCTGTCCGGCCTAGCTGGGCAGTGATCGGATTGCCGGATGCAGGGGGGAGGTGCAATCTGCTGAACTTGCTCTCGCGGAGTATGAGCACGTCTTCCTCGAGATCGACGCTGGCAAGGCTCAAGTCCGCGTAGCAGACATACGCAAGCTGTCACTGCAATGATCCATCCAGCAATAAGCGCTCCACGAAGGCCTTACAGGACAGTTACGATCATTCTGATTCCTTGTCAGCTTCTAGAAAGCTAAGCCTCTTAGCGAGAACGTGCTTATCCAGACCGGCGTTAGCTGCTCAGATCTGACAAGGAGAATGGGATGGATCCGTTCAATAACCTCAACCCATTCGAGACCCGTGTCGATCAGACGTACTGCGATGGGCGGCAACAGCAGCAGGCAGCAGACCAAGCCGGGTTTCAGCAGCACCTGAATGAGTTGCATCTTCACGGTCGCCTGCCCCCCAGTTCAATTAGCCTCGGCGAGCTCTGTGTTGCTTCGAACAGAGGTGCGGATCGTTTGGGAATGCCGCACGAGGATGTAGTCCGACAAGGCACCTCGCGGTCGCCGTCGGATTCGTTCGCCTGCTCTCAACGAGACGATCAGCATGCGCCTTTTGCGGCCGCGGATCGCGGTGGCCAGTTGCCGGATGGCAGTTTCAGTCTGACAGATGATTGGCACGCCATGGATTCAGCTGCCGATTGGCCGACGCATAGTGTCGATCAGGAGGAGCATTCGTGGGCGGAGGCCGGTGATGTAGCGCCGGAGTCGTCAACGTCCCCCGCAAATCATTCCGAGCAAAATTTGGGGGCAACGATTCTGGGCCGACAGCCCCGGCCGGACGATGGCAATACCTCTAGAGGAGGCCGCCGACTCACCCCGCCCGCAGCGCAGTGGACCATAGCCTTGCAAACGGGGGCTCCGGGCCGCGCAAGCGGTCCGACGGACCATGAAGACCTCGTCTTCAGGGAATCGCGGCTTGACCTGATCCTGGACAGGTGGGCCGAGGAGGAAGGGCGGTCGCAAGACGAGGACCGGGAAGAGGCTGTAAGACGAATAAAAGCCTGGAGTGAGGCAGGCGACGTCCATGCAGGGCTTGAGCTGTTAAATCTATCCCTGACGACACTGCCGGCCGCCCTTCCGCCTGGGCTTCGGTCGCTCGACGTGAGCGACAACGAGCTGGTGCACCTGCCTGACACCCTCCCGTCTGGACTGCGGACGCTCGGCGCCAGCGGCAACCGGTTGACCAGCCTGCCCGACACACTCCCTAACGGGCTTCAGTCACTTGCCATCGGGGGCAACAGGCTGACCAGTCTGCCTGAAAACCTTCCAGAGGGCCTTTTGACACTCGCGGTTGGCAGTAGCCGCTTGACGAGCCTGCCAGATACCCTGCCGGATGGGCTGCAGGACCTCGACGTCCGCGGCAACCGGTTGACCAGACTGCCCGACGCCCTCCCCACCGGACTTCAGTCACTTGCCGTCGGCGGCAATCGGTTGATCAGCCTTCCCAACACTCTCCCGCCTGAAATCCAAGAGCTCGAAGCCGATGGCAACCGGCTGACCAGCCTTCCCGACACTCTCCCCGTCGAACTCCAGGTGCTCTTTGCGCGCGACAACCAGCTGAACAGTTTGCCCGAGACCCTCCCCCCCGAGCTCCAGAGACTTCACGTCGGCGGCAATAGGCTGACCAGCTTACCCGAGGCCCTCCCGACCGAGCTCCAGGTGCTAGAGGCACGCAATAATCAGCTGAGCAGCCTGCCGCAGGCGCTGCTAACCCGGCTAGGTTTTGGGTGCATGGTTTATGTGGAGAATAATCCGCTGCCCGAGCAGGTGCGTACGAATTTGGCGGAAGCCCTGAATTCCCGGGGCTATGACGGCCCGCGGGTCTTCTTCTCGATGGGCGAGGGAACGACGGTGGATCAGGAACGGTCGCTGGCCGAGGTGGTAGCGGACTGGATGGACGAGGAGCCGGAGGTGATCGCCGCGTGGCAAAACTTCGCCGGCGAGGCGGGGGCGCCGGAATACGCGCTCTTCCTCGATAGGCTCCGGAACACCGTAAATTATGATAATCCTCATTTCCAGGAGGCCGTCGCCGAGGATCTGCAGCAGGCTGCGATCAGACCGCAATTGCGCGAGCAGTATTTTCAGTTGGCTTTCGGGGCGAGCGAGAGCTGCCAGGATCGCATCACTCTGACCTGGAACGGCATGCAGACCGCACGCCTGAACGCTGATGTCGAGGACGGGGCCTATGACGATCGGCTCGGCGAACTCATCCAGAAGGCCCGGGTCTTGTTCCGCCTGGGCGCACTCGAGCCGATTGCCCGTCAGAAGGTCAACTCACTCCAGTTCGTCGATGAGATCGAGGTCTATCTCGCCTATCAGGTCAAGCTACGTGACCGGCTGGACCTGCAGCTCATCGCTCCGGACATGCGGTTCTATGACATCTCGTACGTCACTGAGCTCGACCTCACCACAGCCGAGACGCAGGTGCGGAATGAGGAAGCGGCGGGGTTCGCCGACTTTCTGGCAACTCGCTGGCAGCCCTGGGAAACGGTGGTGAGCCGGATTGCCCCCGAAGCCCACGCAGAGACGCAGAACCGGCTCGCCGAGGCGATGGAGGGGGAGTTTCCGAGCCGGCTCGAGCAGCGACTCGCCGACCATGACCTGACCGGAAACAGCGATGCCGAGTTGCAGTTCGGAGCGCAGATTCGCGACGAGATCGCCCGCGAGATCAAGGGCGCACTGATGCGGCAGGTGCTCGCGGATCATGCGCTTGAGCTGTGAAGAGGCCGTCCACTCGGCGCGGATGCCGGCGCGCCGAACGGGCCGTTCGTTGAAGACGTTCTGTCGGCAGGATTAGGCACGTGGCAGGCACGAGGCGCGCTGCAGCTGCAATTCATCACCTTCGCAGCAACTGTTGGAAACCAGCATGGGCTGACAGCCCAATAGAGATAACCCTAGGAATGTCCCTGGTTCTGTTGAAATTCTGAAGAGGCCAGCGTTGTCCTGAACCACTAGGCTCGCGGTGGAGAGCAACGCCACGACGAGAGATATTACGCCGGCTGGTTCGGCGTCCACCGGCGCTCTGGACGAAGCCTTTGCAGAGGGCGGACGAGCTTCGACCGGTTCCGTGTTCTCCGGCTTTCCGGGTATCAGGCTGCGCGATCGAGCAGCTTCTTCGCGCGCGTCTCAAGATCGAGTCGTGCGTCCTGATGGGTCTTGCCGCGCGCAACCGCTGTGATGCCCTGCACGAAATCAAATACGCTCTCAGGCTTGCGCCCTTCCTCGGATAGCACCTTTTCGATGATCTTCGCTGTCTCGGTCTTCGAGAACCCGCGCTTGCGCAGGAATTCGTTGCGGTCGTCGTCGGTGCGGGCGACGATCTTTTGCCGTGCGGCTTTAATGCCGTTGACGAAGGGCAGTCGAGCACGCCAGGGATCTTCCAGCGTGTGTCGCCCGTGCCGTTGCCGGCGATGCGCCGAACGGCCGCCACGACTTCGTGGTCAAATATACGGCCATATTCGGGGCCCGTAACGGCGCGAAGCTCGACGCGACCGTCTTCGATCTCGAGCCTCTTCACCTGCTCGGCGGAATGGGAGGTCAGGCCGTACTGCAGATTGATGCCGGCCAGCGGTGCCGGAAGCTGCCGGAGGTAGGCCGCTGGCGCTCCGACCAGGCTGGCGAGTTGGCCGAAACTCCAGTGGGTCGGTGCAATCGGCGTGTCAGAGCCAGGCAGCACCAGAGCCAGGCGCTCGGCATCGTCGCGGCTGGCCTCAACCCGGATTGCAGCGCTCTCGACGGTTCGGGGCCGACTTCGCTCGGTCCGTCCAGCACTGCGGCATAGAGGTCCGACAGGGATAGATAGCGCTCGTCCGCTGGCCGCGAGAACCATTCCGACGATACTCGGCCGACGCGCGTCCCGCGTGTCACGTCCACCTTGTAGCCTCCGCCATGGTCGCGGCCGTCGCTCAAAACTTCGACTTGGGTCATGGGTCATCTCCACGACAGGCGCCGGAGGCCTCTCCTCCGTTTTTCGACCCGTCATGGCGAAGCCCGTCCGCCCTCTCACTCTGATGGGGACCTCAAGGCATTTCTGACCAAGGACACCTCCTACAAGGACGAGCTTCCAATCTTCGGGATTGGTCAGTGCAAGGGTGCGGGACGAATCCAGTTTTTTCACCCTCTCGGCCCTCGCGATCGACAGTACCTATCGCAGCGGACAGGATATACCTTTGCGCGCGAGCCGCTGATGTCTTGGTGCGAGGACAACCACGTGGATTATCTGTTCGGGGTCGCCCGCAACACGCGGCTGCTCGCCATGATCGCGGACGAACTGACGGCGGCCCGGGCTACGGCCGAGAAGACTGATCAACCCGCACGCCGCTTCAAGGACTTTCAGTGGAGCTTCAAAATGAACGCCTTCTGGGCGCCCGAAAACTTTGAGGCCTTCATCGTCGTCGCTCCTCCCAGCCGGGTGGATTTACGCAGCGCAAACTCTAGCCAAAAATGGTCCAGTTTGCCGGCCTCAGATCAGAGTTCGCCGCTTGCCGAGATCAAGCCTTCGTCACTGAAGGCTGGCGAGCGGGCGGTCCGGATGGTTTTGCATCACCGAGGCGAGTACGTTTCTCGGTCGAGTGCGGCGAGATCGGCTGCTGGGTGTCATTCGGCCTGCAACAATATTGACCCCCTAAGCCGGGGGATCGGTCCAAAATTGGCTCTGACGCATATGTGGAACGGCCCGGGCTGCAAGATCTTTCTCTGGTTGAACAAGGGATGACGGAGCGGTCATATGTTCGGCCTGTGAACGCGGCACCTGGCCGCTGGCCACGATGATATCCGCGGAAGCAATCGCCCAATC
>NZ_JCAMOP010000082.1:0-14616 GCF_059512345.1 Bradyrhizobium sp. Unk1 | reverse complement strand
GCATTCGCCACTAGCACTCTCCTCTCTAGAGATTCGAGCAACAACTAATGCGACGAATTTGCGTTCCAGATGACTAGTGTAGCTGCCGACATAGTTGCGGCTGGGCCGCTCATCGCGGGGCGAGCATCCGGTCTAACGGTGATTAACTCCTGGGCCGCACGGCCAGGCGCCGCCACGAGCCGTCACCCTCGATGCCCTCGTAGAAATCTGCAGCGCGCCCTCGATATCGCCGGCACGGATCAACTCGACCGATCGCACCGTGCGCGCAGCCAGCGGCCGATGCGCGGGCGTTCCTTTGGGCACCGGCAGCGACGCGTCGAGATCGTCGCCCGGCTCGGCCAGCACCAGCTTTCTCACCAAATCCGGCCGCGCCTGCGCCACGCGGAACGCGATGTGGCCGCCGCGCGAATGCCCCATCAGGTCGACGGGGGCGGGCCTCACCTGCTCGATGAAGGCGATCATATCGGCGACATGCTGCGCCATCTTGTAATCGTCGCCGACGGCGTCCCAATGCTCGGGGAAGGAATGCCGCAGGCTGACCGAGATCACCCGATGCGCTTTCGACAGCGGGCCGAGCACCGAATACCAGGTCCGGAAATCACCTAACGTGCCGTGCACGCAGACCAGCGGATAGCCCTCTCCGACTTCGAGATAGGCCATGTCGTAAAGGAAACGATAACGATGAAGATTGACTCGGTCGCGCCTATCTCAACACGATATCAGGTCAGGCAAACGGGAGGTTCACCTACTACTCGGCCGATGCGGGTTACGATTTCCTGCGCGCCGCCAACTACAAGCTTGGGGTATTTATCGGCTGGACCTACTACGAACAGAGCTCCGACTCGAGGGGATGTGTACAGATCGCCCACCCAATGGCTACATGCTTGTCGCCCGGCGACGACCGGGTCGTTGGCAGCCAGAATACGCAGTGGAATGCACCTCGTGTCGGCCTGAGCGCCGAAACCATGCTGACCGAGCGTTGGCGTTTGAGTACGGACGTCGCTTACTTACCTTGGACCGATTTCAAAGGCCGTAACAATCATCTCTTGCGCCCAACGACCACCTTCGCTGAACAACGGGGCAATGGTGGCGGCGGCGTCCAGGTCGAAGGCGTGCTGTCCTACTTCATCACCAAGAACTTCAGCGTCGGCGTCGGCGTCGGCGGGCGCTATTGGGCAATGTGGACCGAAAAAGACAGCGAAGTGAGATGGACAGGCTGTGGTGGTCCGGGAAACATCAGTAGGGCACAGTTTTCGAAGTTCAGCATGGAGCGCTGGGGTACTTTTTTTCAGGCGTCCTATAGGCTCGAATGAGAAGATCACGCCTGTAACCAGCTCCAGGCCTCTTCGACTCCGCGATATTGCGATAATACGCGCGCCCGTGTGCGAGGTAGGCGGGTCGTGCCGATTGACCGATCTATCTCGTACGACGCGCGGATCAGCACGGCCTAGTCCTTGTAGGGCGGGACGCCGTGCGGCGTGGGGTCTTCCGGCTTATCCGCGCTCGGCTGCTCCTGTTCGGCCTTGCCCGCCGGGGGCTTGTCCGCATGGCCCCGGTCCTCGTCCTCTTTCGGCTTGCCTGCCATGGCGCCCTCCATGTCAGCGGCGCCGGGTCGACATCGCCCGATGACCCGATTGCGAGGTTTAGCGTCTTCTCCTGCCGTTCAAGTTTCTTTGCGCAATGTTTTTGACAACCGCGCGGTCGCTCAAGCTTCCAATGATCGCATTGCGTGGTGCATGCCATTTACCCGGCTCACGCCGGAGAAGCGCTGTTGCTACGCTCTCTAAGGCTTTCGACGTTTGTCGCTGGGTTGCCATCTGCGCATAACCGTGGCCGATGCACGCGCGATGAAAGCACCACCTTTTTGCTTCGTCAACGTAAATTTCTGCGGCTAGCTTTTGGCAGTTCGGGAAAAATGTCCGGCAAGAGATCAGCATCCAAATTGATTACGTCGAGAGCAATCAGTCGCTTAGTTACTGCTTTACGCAATCGCGCGAGCGCCTCGGCGTGAGCTCATTCTACGTCCAGCTTTTTTGATTCCTTGAATTTCTTTCGGGTCCCGAACTTAACGGCCGCCAACCCCAGCGGCACCTCCTCGATTGTAACCGCGAGGCTCGAATGCATCTGGTCTGAGCCCCTCGCTTCATCCAGCAATGGGAAAGTCCCGTTTGAATATGAGCCCATGGGGCTCGGTTAAGCAATGGGGCGCGGCGCGGAGCCCTCGGCCATAGCGCAGCGTCCCGCCGCGTTGCGGCCCGGGAGCGTTGCGGTTGGCGTATTCAGTCGGAGTGAGGTCGCCCAGGGCGCTGTGCGGTCTGGCGTTGTTGTAGTCATCTTTCCAGGCCGCCAGCTCGGCTCGAGCCTGTGCGAGCGAAGTGAACAGCGTCTCATTGAGAAGTTCGTCGCGCAGGCGCGCGTTGAAACTCTCGATGAAGGCATTCTGAGCCGGTTTGCCGGGCGCGATGTAGTGCCACTCGATCTGCCTTTCCTGGCTGAAGCGCAGCACGGCCATGTCGGTCAGCTCGGTGCCGTTGTCGAACAGGCACATCGCCGGCCGGCCACGCCAGCTCACGTACGACCCGCAGGCCCGGCAGCGAGGTATCGGCGACAAGCGCCAGGCATTCGCGGGTGATCAAGCTATGGCTGCAAGCACCAGTCGAGGAGCGAGATTGCAACGGGAAATGGCGCATGAGTGGCGGTAAGAGCAACGAGCGTGGCACGCCGCAAGGCGGTGTCGCCAGCCCGCTGCTCTCCGTCATCTACATGAATCCGTTCCTGAAGCATTGGCGTCTCAGCGGTCGGCGTGAAGCATTCCGTGCCCTCCTATGCCGACGACTTCGTCATTCTCAGCCGCGGCCACGCGGAGGAGGCATTGACGTGGACGAGAGCGGTGTTGACCAAGCTCGGGTTGAGCCTCACTGTCAAGATTCCTAAGCGTCTTGCCCTGATCGATTAACCCGCTCACGACCACCACGTGTTCGTCGAATGTTTGAAACAGCTTTACGATCGAACTGTCGGCCTCGGTGTTCAGGAAAACGTCGATGGCGTCTCGTTTCCTAGCGATGCTCCTCGTGACGTGGATCGAGTAAATTGCAATGCCGTCGGCCACCATAGCGACCGACGGCGTTCCGAGGGGCGCGTACGGCAGCACCTTGAACGCCGCGTGATGAACGGCTTCGTACGCCGTCCAAGCCCACGCCGAAAAGACGCTCATCGCGGGAACATTTAGTATCTCGGCGTTCGATGACCGGTCGCGCCAGTGTACGGGTTCACGTCGCCCCTCGCGCTGAAGTTGTCCCGCTGCGTACTGTTCGGGTTCGTGGCGAGGAGAGGCGCGGTGACGCGTTGATGCGCGCTCAGTTTCCTCTCCCCGCTCATCAAACCAGACGTGCAGTTTTCCCGCATTCCGGCTTTCCGACAGGCGTCATCACGAGGCCCACGTCGGCGACACTTTGCGCACCCGGTTCAGCTCAAGCACGCCAGGGCTCCCATAGATCTCACGAAAGAACCGTCTGACGCCACGGCTGGGCGCATTGTGTCGTCTGTGCAGAAAGGCGAGCACGCGGTCGAAGACGTGCCGATCAACGACCTGATGGGCCGTGGCGAGAGAGCCATAGCTGAAGTAAGCGGACCAGCCGCCCAGAAGGCGGTTCAGTCGCGCTTGCACTTCGGGCCAGGCGCCCTTGTTGCCCGGCGTCAGAGCTCGCTGATCTTCCTCTTGATCCGCAGCACACTTTTCTTGGACGGAGCTGCACCAAAATACCAGTCCTCATTGGGGAAGCGGCGGGATCCCAGTGTGTACCCAAGGAAGTCGAAGCGTTCCAATCGGGCGTTCTTCACCGAGGTTTTCGCCTCGACGCGTCAACGCCGCTCCACCGGCCCCAAGCTTTGATGACGCAAGTGATCTATCGCTTGCTGTGCGATACCTTGAAACTCTTCAGATATTGCTGAGCCGATTGCTTTTGGATCGAATGCAATTTCGACATCTGAATCGGACAAAACCCCGGCATTCCGCAAAGCATAAGCCATTCTCGCAATCGCCCAAAGGGAGGCGCGCGCAACGGCCTCGCTTTGTTTAGCCTGCTTGAGAACGTCGACCATCATTGGGATTTCATCGCGCTTCATAGCATTTCGCTCCTAGTTAGGCTGGCACCGTCTTTTGGATAGCGGAAAAAACGGCTGCGCGACTACTGGTCCCGGCCATATAACCCTTTTTGGCCGCGTCTTTAATGAGCAATTAGTTGAACCGGGTTGTGGCACTTGCCCCGAAGCGGCGGATCAAGGGCGCCGGCTTCGAGAACAGCCTGCTCGTGATCGACCTGCAGCGCGAAATCCCCGAAGCGAAGGAGCCGCGTCGTATCGCGATCGGCGGTACTGCCCCGAGCAACGTCACTCAGATCGAGTCCGAAGCCGCCTGACCGAACGTAAGCGGCAAGCTGCGGCCGGCAGGCGGCGTGGTTCCATGGCATAAGGGCGTCGATTTCGCTGCTCGACCAGCCGTTGGCGCTGCAGCGCTAGGCTGAGCCAGGCGAACGGATCGACGTTGTTCATTGTCGCCGTCTGCAGCAGTGTTGAGATGATGAGCTTCTTGCAGAGAAGAACTTCCAATTTGACGTCGATCTTGCGGAGGGAAGATTCAATATGAAAAAGAACTGCACGACCGTAAGCGGCGCGTCGAATTCGGCGAGGGACTTCTCGCAGCGTCCTACAAAATAAACGATGTCCTAAGCGCTGTCCGCTCACCGGCAGCATTTGGAAAGGAGGGATCTTCGCCCTCAGCAAGAAGAGGATGAGCCGAACGTGGCCAGGAGGAAAGGTGTCTATTTCATTCCATCGGAACGGCTGACAACAACGCAGATTGCCCTATTCCGACACACGGTGGGGTCTAAGATTAAAGAAGCAATCGAATTGGCGGACACCGCACTGGGAGCCGCGCTGGAAGCGGCGTCGCAACCGAAGCATTAACGCCGCCGGATGCCACGCGTTGCTGCTCCGTCATCGCGTTGCTGAGCCTGTTGAGAGGCCCGCCCGTCTCCCCAGCGGATCGCTCGATGCGGCCTCCCCCGGCTGACCAAAAGCCCGGTCCAAATACTGGCGATGGTTTGTCCCGTCGATCATCCCCGTTCATTCGGACCCATAGTAGAAGTTAGCGGCACGTGGCCCGGCGCTTTAAAGTGGACCGATGAGCGCTGTCCTTGCTACGCACCGCTAACTTCACCACGGTGAGCCTCAAGAAGAAGCTGACCGGAGGATGTATCGTTCGGCGAACGCCCTAGCACAACTACCAGAACTGGTCGTAGCCAGTGATTGATCAATCTCACACCGCAAGCATCGCGGGCGCACCGCGCTTGCGAAAGTCTCACAGGCATCCCACCCGAACCGGTTGGCACTCACGCGATCCCCCTAGAAGATCGCGTATGCGTGCAGCGATCTTCCGTGCCTCCTTCGGCCCGAGATTGGGTTTCATGCAATCAAGTATGTCTACCATTGCCTGAGCCTCCTCCGCATCAAATGTTGCAACTTGGCGATCTGATAGATTCAGAGACGGATCGGCCGCCCGAGCCTGATTGGCTGCAAGCACCGCGAGCGCTTGCGACCGCAGGGACGTGATGTGCCGCTGGAATACGTGCATCGGTTGGCCCGTACTGCCCTATGGATTTGAGCCGCTAACTTCGGTGGCCAGCCCGTCCTCGAAGACTGAGGCTGGCCACCTTCGCTCCCGAGAGGCTCAGATTCTCAAGGGCGCGATCAAGGAGTATCGCTGAGAAGGACTGGAAGCACCTACCTGAATTGGCGGCCGGTCGAATTGACTGCCCCGGTCTAAGCTAGTGCCTCAGGCTTGCAATTTGGGAGAGACTCAAATGGCCAAATGCGCACGCATTCGTTACGCCAACAAGGCGGACAGAAAGAATCCTCACGAAAGAATAACACATGTCGGCGGAGTAAACCCCGATGTGGAAGCGATCGATCGACCAGGTTGTCAAAGATATCGAGAGCGCCGAATGGGAGTTCTATGTCGAAGAAAATGGACGCAGGGTTGGTGTGGTTTGCGCCACGCACAACGGGCACAAATACATCAAGACGACGGCCGACGACGTTCAACCAGACAATGTTCTCCCGCTTCTAGCCGAGTGCCCCGGATGATCTTTGTCTCAGCGAACGTAAACAGCGCGGTGGCGACTGGGCGCCGGTCAGCTGGGATGGATCGGATGCTGTCCCTATCGCGCCCGCGCTGCCGGAGAAGTTAGCGGCAGCGTGGCTCGGCGCCAAAAAGCCCACGGATACACGGGGCTGCGCTGTCCCTGCAACGCACCGCTAACTTCAACACGGCCAGCCTTCCATCTGGTAGCAAAACTGACCGCGTCGCCCCCCGCGGGAGAGTCTAGCCCACAGGGTGCCACCAAGTTGTATCGGCGAAAAGCCTGTCTGGCACCCACCAGAATCGGTCGGTCACGCTCCATTCGAGCAATACCAGTGGCAATATGCCCACCTTCAGGACTTCAGTGCTCGCCGATATCACCTTTTCCTCGCTGTTCTATGATCCGATGATCACCTTCAAAGCCCCGATCTCCGCCGCGCGCGTGTCGTAAGCGTCCGTTATCACGTCGAGCTAGAAGCGATGTGTGTCGTCGTTCCGGTCCAGACTAGTAAAACGAATTATCCATCATCGCAAAACGGCGCCATGGTTAGTACTATCGGCGAGCGGCGGAAGAGGGGGGAGCATGAACAGGCGATCGGCCGCTCGCGCGGTGGCCGGACCACGAAAATCCACGCGCTGAGCGCCCTGATTGCCGACCTCGCGCATTTCATCTCACTCCAGGCCAGAATGCAGATATTGCCGCAGCGCCGGCCCTTTTGAAACTCGCGCCCCCCCGTGTCTACCCTCATTGGGGACAAAGGCTACGATGGCGACGGCTTTCGCGCCGAAATCATCAGTCGCGGGGCCAAGCCCGTCATTCCAAACAAATCCAACAGGGTGACCCTCCACAGCTTCAGCAAACGCGCCTACAAAGGCCGCAATGTTATCGAGCGCTGTTTCTGCCGGCTCAAGGACTTCAGGCGTGTGGCAACTCGCTATGACAAACTTGCCAGAAACTTCTTGGCTGCCGTCCACCTCGCCGCCGTCGTCGCCTATTGGATCAATTGAGTCTGAACCCTAGCTAGTACGATCAGGGCGCCGGAGTGCAAGGTCCGCACCGATCCCCTCAGCACTAGCCTGAAGGCGAAGTCTGCTCGCTTCCAAATCCGCTAGCCGCGGTCACATTGGCCCCCCCCTGAAATTTGAACGACTCCGCGTCGTGAAACAGTGCCGTCGCATCGCCCGTGACAGTATGATCCTCGTTGCGGCCGAGATCCAGCTTTCTCCCCCTTCCAGTTGCAGGCGAGAAGTCGATCTTCTTGAGATCGGCCCAGACCGTATTTGGCGTTAGCACGGACTCGAAGAAGTAGAGCTTTTGTTGCTGATCGGCGACAGTGCGCCAACGAGTGGAGGAGACGTACGGCTCGTTTGGCATCTTGATGCCGTAGGGAACCGACACATTGCGGATCACACTGAAGACGCTCGCCAGAGCATGGTTCCGGTTTTCGTCCTTCGGAATCGCGTTGACGTAAAATTCTGCGCGGGCGAGGCGATCGGAGGAGCGATTCGTGCCGGGCAGGAACGAAGTACCGCCAATCTGCTCCCAATAGCTCTTGAGCGCGAGACGCGGCCGTTTACCACGATGCTGGCAAGCTCCTTGACTGAATCCAGGAGCCCATCGGCGCTCAGCCTCATTTTGCGAATCTCAAGATGACGCTGTAGTCCTCCACAGCCCGCCTCGTGTCGTTCAAAATGAGGTCGCCCGATTGCAGCCAGGCGTGGGCACTAAACGGTGGCTTCTTCATACCCACGAGGAGCTCGAGCTATGCGATGTAGGGATAGAAAAAAGATATCCCCCCGCGGAATCCTCAAGGCAGCGCGGGCGGCGAAACCGAAGGTTCCGAAGATGTTGGAATACGCTGGCGTAGCAATGGATTGTTTCGCCTCTCACGGATACGGGTGCCGTACCGTGACGTGAGGCACGAAGAAAGTCGAGTTGACGAGCGATGTTCTGGCTGCGAATGAGGCGAGCAGCATGAGCCGCACGCGCATAGTGCCACACCAGATGGAGGGGCGGGACGAAGCTGGCAGTTAATTCAGACAATCGCGCAACTTTGCTGTCGTCTCAGTCAGCCGTTCACGCTCCTCCGGACAATACAGATCTGGTAGCCATGCTGTAACGATTGGATTGCAGGTCGAGGATCGGCGCGTGGCGGCTGTCTGGCGATCATACAGCTCCGCTATCCAAGGTTGAGCGCGGTAGCTGTCGCGCTGGTCTCGATGAAGCGGAAGCTCATGTCCGGGTTCCGGAAAAGATCGCGATCGACTTCCTAAGAAACAGCCGGATCGGAGTCGCCTGGAACTGCCTGTAACTCGAAGCCGCGAGTTTTGGTTCGGCGCTGAAGGGTAGCGAGGACACGGCCGCGATGTTGCTGCTCATAGTGATCCGCACCAGGATCTCTGCAGAGCATGCCGTGCCGGAAGGTCTTAAACTGCGATCTTGCGGGCGGTCGCTCAACGCCTTTAACTTACCCATACGTGAGGACAGTCGGCGATAGAATGCACCGAGCGCCGTATCGCTCCGCCCGACGGTTGTTACTGCCAGCCGCAACAGTGCGACTGCCCGACTGGACGATCTCCGTGTGCGCCACGAGAACACCTTGCAGCTAGAGACTTGGTAGCCTGGTGCAGGCACAGCCAGGAGGCGAAGTGCTTGGGCCTCGGTCGAAGCGGACGCCAAATGCCCACGCTGCTTAGCTTTACATTTCTGCATCTGAAATGCGGGTCAGCATCCTCACGTGCGGTCCCGCCCGTTTGAAGATCGGCTCCCAAAAGGCATAGGCGTTCTCGACGAAACTCTCGGTTACGGTGAACTTCGTGAGCGCGCCCCGATATGCGGCCTGTCGCCGGCAGCCCTGCCCCTCGACAAGATGCCAGATGAATTGAGCGACCTGGCGTGCGTATGTGCTCGGACGACCTCGGTGGTTGGGTACAATCTCAAGCCGCATGGTCGCGGCGTCACGCGTCTCCGGTTCGGTGATATTAGCAAGCCAGATGAAAATTGATGGATCAATGCTCGCGGCATAGCCGTCCCGCTTGAGCTGCTGATTGATGATGGAGAACGCGCTGGCGGCTTCTCTGAAGCATTCGCTCAGGATGAAGTTCGCCTGATTCTCCAGCTTTCCGCAGCGAAGATCGTCCAGTAATCTGACCGCCTCGTCAGTGAGCCGCCGCATATATCGCGGTTGCGGCTGCTTTGCGCCGTCATTTGGTTCCTCCTGCACGAACAATTCGACCGCATCGGCGTGGAACTCTGTTGCGGCTTCTTTGAGAACGGGCAAAAACTTGCTTTCAAGGCAGGAACCGCCGACGTCTTTCGACGCCGCTTCATTCAGGCTGGCTTTGAGGTTTTCAGAAGCCCTGTCTTGAGAGTCCTCGACAACCTTTACCATCATCTCGGTGGTACTGTCGCAATCTATGAGTTCGTCCTTACGCGGCGCCGCCGCATTCCGAGATTCAAGCACCGCAACGTGAATCGGAGGGGTCGCTTGCCTTGCAAGGATTGTTTGATCAGACGTATTCGCGCCTATGTGCTCCGAGCGCGGATTGGAAGGAGCAATCTCGCCGGACAACACAAACAGGCCATTGTCAACGGCTCGGCTCGCCGCCGCGGTAAGATCCACCAGCGAGCGTCGCGCACAGCGCATCTGCCTAGTACGCCGCTTTTTCGCTTGCGTGTGGCTCATGATCTGATGACCTCTCGACAAGCTTTTTCAAGACCCAGCGCCACAGCTCACGAACTTCCTCCGAGGCTCTTCCCTCTTGTGCAAACTCGGTCACGCCTAATCCTGCCCCAAGCGCGTCCTGGTGGTCATTGCGCTGTCCGACATAGGGAAGCGCAAGCACCCCGAGCGAATTGAGCGACGTTGCAGCTTCACTCAGGCGACAGCCCCGCGCTGGCGTCTGATTGAGGACGAAAGCAAATCGGCGGTTGAGCCTACGAATAGCAATCAGCGTCGGTATCGCAGCTTCGATGTCGGCCGGACTCGGACGCACCGGGATCAGGCAAAGATCGGCCCTCGCGATGGCGCGCATGGCCAGTGCATTGTTTGTGGCGGCGGTATCGATGACCGTAAGCGAGATCCCCTCAGCTTCAAGGCTGACGAGCGCCCCTTCTATTTCGGCGGGATGGGCGACCCGAACGACCCGCGGATGAGGATGGCCGCGCCGCTCTATCCATTTTGAAATCGTGCCTTGTAGATCCGCGTCGACAATTGCGACGCGCTCCCCGTTCCCCACCGCTGCGACTGCAATTCCGACCGCCAGCGTGCTCTTGCCGCTTCCGCCTTTTTGGGTGACCAGAGCAAGGACGTACATTGCCTACGCGTCCAGACAACAACGACATGAAACGCACGATTCGTCGAAAACAATTAGCTTACCAATCGGTCACCTACCATTTCCCATCGTGAATCGCATCAACAGCGGCGTGGAACTCACAGCCAAATCAAGCCCACCCACTAACGATATACCGCGTGATACCTCGCCCAAGGCCAGCCGGTCCATACAATGCACCAATCGCGGGCATCCCACGGCGAAGCCCGAGCGTTTGAAGATGGTGCAACGTCCGCTCGAAGTTTGCGGACCGCCGGATAGATACCGCAATAAAATCGATCGGCCTCCGACGCTGTCGAGATATCCTTGTCCTTCGACCAAGTTCGCCCACTTCACAGACCACCGTTTGTGACACAGAAAGAATAGTAATCGCGTCCAACAGCCGGAGTAAGCCTACAAGATCATGTAGTTGTAGTACTGCTGTTTACACGGCTTTCTCCTGAAGACCGTCGCTGACACCGGTGAAGCCATGTCGACAGTTGCCAGCGCAATTCGGCGCCTTTGGTGCCGACGCTTTCTTGCTCTTCTGGTGATCATCGCGGTCATTGCTTCTATCGCGGTCCTGACCAGCCCCCAGCTTGGCGCGACAATCGAAGCTCTGGAGCCGCCTGGTCTCCCTGAGCCGGTTCTCGTGAGCGAGCAAGTTTCGCTCGATCAGGGCTGGAACGCCGAAGACGCCGATCGATTCCATCACAAAGCCCAGGGCACGCAGACCTTGCCAATCCCGCTGTCATGGTTTCTCGCGCTGGAAGCGCCGCAGAACTCGCCCTTCGCTATGCCCTTCTTCGAACGCGAACGCTTTGCCGACAACCGCTATTTACTGCGGTTTGGATTCATAAAATCTGCTAAAAGCGAGAACAATGAATACGGTTTGCCGATCGGATTTGCGTATTCGCCGTTTCAGTCGATCCGCGGACTTGCGCGTAAGGACACTGCCGTCGGATTGACCTGTGCCGCGTGCCACACCGGCCAACTGATCTTCAAAGACAAGCGCTATGTCATTGAAGGCGGCCCCGCCGTAACCGATCTCGGTCAGTTGACAAATGCGCTCCGCGCCGCGCTCGCACAGACCGCCTTGTCGGCAAAGTTGCCCTTCTTCGACGGTCGCTTTAGGCGGTTCGCGAAGCGCGTTTTAGAAACCGAGTACAGCGATCTGACACGCGTTCAACTATCCAAGGAACTCGATGGAATACTTGGTGCTCTGGTCGATCAGCCCGCTGGGATCGACGTCACGGAAGGGTTTACCCGCCTCGATGCGCTCAATCGCATCGGCAATCAGGTGTTCGCACTCGACAACAAGCGCTACGGCAACTACGTCAACATCAACGCCCCTGTCAGCTACCCGCACATCTGGACATCATCATGGTTCGATTGGGTGCAGTACGACGCCTCAATCATGCAGCCATTGGTACGCAATGCCGGCGAGGCGATGGGTGTTTCCGCGGAGCTCAACCTCACGGCACCGCCCAAGCAGGGACGCTTTGCCAGCAGCATCCCCTTTGATAATCTGCACTGGATTGAACGAAAGCTCGCTGGAAAGGACCAGCCGCTGGTGGCGAAGGCCTTCACCGGGCTGAATGCGCCAACTTGGCCCGACAGCTTTCCTGCGATCGACAAAGCCAAGGCTGCCGTGGGAGCCCAACTCTACGATAAATATTGCAGCGGCTGCCATCTTCCAGCGCTGACCCCCGACATCGTGCACGGCAAGGCCCCGGACTCGGAGTTCTGGAAGAACTTCGGCCCTATCCGCTGGCGCGGCCGGGATGGGCAGGAGAAGCAGACGAAGGAATCCGTACTCAACGTCAAGATCATCAAGCAAAGCCATATCGGCACCGATCCGGCCCAGGGCGACGTGCTGCGCAATCGCACCGTTGACACCGCCGGCAGCGAACTGGCCCGGGCGGGCCATAGCAGCCCAGGACTCGGCCTCGACATCGATGTCTGCCAACGGAAGGCTGACAATACGCTGGATACGATCCAACTCTCGGACCATGCGATGCAACTCTACGCGCTTGCGCTCGGCGCCGTGGTCCAATCCAGCATCGACGAGTGGCTTCGGTCGACCGGGACCGTCCACGCGGAGATCGAAGGCGATCGGCCGAACTGTCTCGCGGCAGGTTTCGGCTATAAGGCGCGTCCGCTGAACGGCGTATGGGCGACTGCGCCGTTCCTGCACAACGGCTCGGTGCCGACGATCTACGACCTTCTCAGCCCGGTTGCAGAGCGCCCGAAAGTGTTGCTGCTCGGTGAGCCCAGCTTCGATCCTGTCCGCGTCGGAATCGTGGCGCGGACCGCCGCTCCCAAAGGCAGGACCTACGACAGCAAGGGCTACTTCATCCTCGATACGTCGAGGCCCGCCAATCGCAATACTGGCCACGAATTCTCGAACGACAAGCATGAGGGTGTCATTGGCCCTGCGCTGTCTCCCGAGGAGCGCAACGCGATCATCGAGTTCCTGAAGTCGATCTGAAATTGATTGGGTCAGCTCCAACTGGAGCAGCATCGAAGACCATCTCGCTCCCGCAGGGGGAAAGGTGGACGGAAGCCAGGATCGACCGACCAGGCGAAGCTTTTCTCGAGTTAGGGTGCGGCGGCAATGGCGGAACAGAAACAGGGGCTGGCGGCGAAGTTCTTGAAATGGATGATCGCCAAACATCCGGATGCGTTGTTCGCACTAATTCGGCGCGTCAGGCCCAACCTAGCGTTGGGCGCCGCGGGGCCCGTGTTCATCACCCGCTTCCCCGACGTGCAGGAAGCGCTGAGCCGGCCCGACATCTTCAACGTCACCTATGCGCCGATGATGGACCCTTCGGTCGGCCCCTTTATGCTCGGCCGCGACTGCACCGAAATCAACCAGCGCGACAAGGGTATCATGCGCGCCTTCATGCGCATGGAGGATCTGCCGGCAATTCGCCAGAAAGTGCGCAGCCTCGCCAATGCGTCCGTCGAAAAGCAGCTCTATACCCAGAACCAAATCGACGTGGTCAGCACGTTGTCGCGCCTGGTCCCCATTCAGCTGACCGGAGAATATTTCGGCTTTCCCGGCCCCGATCTGGCGTCGATGTTCCGCTGGTCGCGCGCCACGCAGTACGACATGTTCCACAACCTGGACAAAGATCCGAAGGTGCATCAGGACAACATTGACGCCGGGCAGGAGATGCGCACCTACCTGACACAACTGCTCCCGCAACGGCGCGAGCAACTGAAAAATGGCGCGCCGCTCGACGACGTGTTCAGTCGCTTGCTAAAAAGCCATTTTGACGATTCGATCGGCTTCGCCGACGAACGCATTATAACCAATATGATGGGCACGCTGGTCGGCGGAATCGAGACGACCTCAGCGGCCATCGTACAGCTCCTCGAGCAGTTGTTCATACGTCCGAAGATCCTGAAGAAGGCGATCGACGTCGCCTGCAGCAATAACGATCAATTGATGTATCGCTATTGCTGGGAAGCGCTGCGCTTCAACCCGATCAATCCGTTCGTGGTGCGCCAGTGCCGGACCGATTACCGGATTGCAAAGGGCTCGCTGCGCGCGGCAACAATCAAGGCCGGCAGCACGGTGCTGATCTCGACCCGGTCGGCGATGCGCGACGGCTTGCAATTGCCGGCGCCGTCCAGCTTCGCCGTCGACCGCCCGGAGTCGGTCTATATGCATTTGGGCTACGGGATGCACACCTGCCTCGGCGACCAGATCAGCCGCATCCAGGTTCCGGAAATCGTTCGTCGCATCCTGCAAATCCGGGGTGTGCGTCCTGCCGCGGAGATTGACTACGCAGGAGGGCCGTTTCCGGAGCGTTATCCGATCACCTACAATACGGCCGCCTGAAGGGCGGACTTCCCAGCAGCGAGCCGCGACTAGCGACTGGTCTGCAATATCCAGCGGCGAGGCGATTGCCGTTAGCACTTCGCGAATGGTTTGAGCATAGTCGCTCCAGTGCCAGACCAACCTAGATCGCTGGCGCGCCGGTTTGAACGAGAAAGTCATTCGACTTCAAGAGGAATGGCGCAGCCACCATGTCTCGTGCCCAAGCGCTTTGCGAGAGCCCCGAAATATGTTCCATTCTCCTAGTCATCTGGAACGCAAATTCGTCGCATTAGTTGTTGCTCGAATCTCTAGAGAGGAGAGTGCTAGTGGCGAATGC
>NZ_JCAMOP010000081.1:0-14815 GCF_059512345.1 Bradyrhizobium sp. Unk1 | reverse complement strand
GCGAGAAGACCGCGGCGGGAACCAACTTCCCGCCGCACACTCCGCATAATCGTGGGCTCCGCATAATTGCGGAAGTCGACCGGCCTGGTCGCCACCATCACCCGCACCGCGCCCGTCGGACCGATCACGTGCAGGTCTTCAGCGCATGGATCACGGCCGCAACCGTCGCGGCATCCGCGCCGCGGCCGACCCGGACCGCGACGCCGCTGATCTCGAGCTCGATGATGCCGCTGTTCTCGGCGCCCGCGGGCGCCTTCCGGAGGCGTCGGTGCTGCCGCGGTGAGCGCTCCGGCGGCGTGGATGATGGGGTAACGACAGCGGGCACGAACGTCTGCGGCTCGGGAGCCACAGGGATCGCAACCGGCTGTCGCATTTGCCGGCGCCACGTAAACAGCTGTTGCGGCGACAATCCGTGCCGCCGCGCGATCTCCGATACCACGGCACCCGGGGCCAGCGTCTCCTCGACGAACCGTGCCTTGTCGTCGGCCGAGAACTGCCGGCGTCGGCCGGTCTCCGTGATGACCTCGACCCGACGAACCGAGGTCCTAGGCTCAAGCATATGGTCAAGCTTAGACACAAGCCGATCTCCAATCAGAGACCGATCATTCCTCGCTCGACGCCTTCAATGGAAGGTGGGGCGGAAACAGCGCTTACGATCCGACGCACAAGTTCGCGCTTCTTCTCCATCAGCCGCAGTTGCAGCATCTCGGTCTTGACCCTGACGTGATCGGCATCAGCCTCACTGCGCGGCGATTGCCGCCGCTCGCGCCGCAAGTAGCGGGGGTAGGCAACGCGGCTCTGGTCGAGCGGGAAGCCGTCACCCTGGCGCTGGATCACGCCTTCGGCTTCGAGCTTGTCGATGTATGCGCGGCTGCAATCGAGGTGCAGCGCCAGCGCGGAAGCGCTGACGGTCGCGGGCCCTTTGGCGGCGGGCGGGCCATCAACGGTGACGGTCTCGGACATCAGCGCCATTCCTGTTGCGTCGCGGCGCTTTTGAAGGATCGTCGATCTTGGCGTCGCCCTCATTGTGCCGTCTATCGCTTGAGGAAATGACGGCGTCTCAAGACCAGAATTGGTCCTCCCGCTGCTCATCGCCTTGATACTCGCGGAAGTCGGTCGCCTTTCCGTTCTTCATCTGCCAGACGTGAATCTCCGGAAACGACGCGGACAGCCCGTTTCGTTCTGCGTTCACGGTAACCAAGGCGACAACGAGATCGTCTTCGGCTAGCACATTGTGCACATCCATGCTGAACGCCCCTCCCGAAAGCTCCATCGTGCGTTGAAAGAAGCCTCCGACCTGATCGTGACCGGTATAGTCGCCTGATAGGGGACTATGACCGGGAACGTGCCATGTGATGCCGGCGTCGAAAACCGCGAAAACCGAGGGGATGTTTCCTACCGCAAAGTCTTCGTAGGCCTTGCGGATAATCACCGAATTCAAATCGTCCATTGTTGTCTCCCCTAAAAGGGTTAGCACTCCTACGGGACTGATCGTGGTCACGGTGACGTAAAAAGCCCGAATATA
This sequence comes from Bradyrhizobium sp. Unk1, assembly GCF_059512345.1. Classification (NCBI taxonomy): domain Bacteria; kingdom Pseudomonadati; phylum Pseudomonadota; class Alphaproteobacteria; order Hyphomicrobiales; family Nitrobacteraceae; genus Bradyrhizobium; species Bradyrhizobium sp. Unk1. The sequence continues at coordinate 13,290 of NZ_JCAMOP010000081.1, read as the reverse complement.
GCAACCAATCGGTCGCCTCGAAATGTCTCCCCTTGGGCCCAGCGTCATCTTCATACGGAGCGAAAGTTCGTCGCTGTCAGGCCATGGCGGACGTTCGCCTTCGTCTGCAACTGCAACCACGGATTTTCTCGCAGCAAATATCCAGACCTCCCGGCGTCGCGCGGTCCCCGCGTTTCCTACGCGCCTCGCAGGACCCCGACGACCTTGCGCGGCTCCGATCAATTTGAACCGTGGCAGGGGCAAAGGGCGGCGACGGCGGAGCGGCGATCAGGCACACGATGGGCTATAACCTTGGCGCGCGCCGAAGATCGATCTCCGACTGGGCGCTCGATCAGCACACGATGCAGAACCGGCTGTGGGCCATCAAGCAGCAGGACTAGGTGACTCGATAGCATCGGGCCGTCGCGGACGGCAGTATCGCGCGAGTTACTCCAAGACGGTGCGATGTACCCAAACAGCGATACGCTCGGCGAGCGGCTTAGGCTGTATGTCGAAGAGAACTTCCATAATGCTTGAAGAAGTTGTCAAGCTTCACTGGTTCGCCGGTATCTCGCCAGAACAGTCTTTTACCGAGGCTGGCCGCCACTGCGAGGCGGTGGTGGCCGCCGATGATAGTATGGTCATCGGATGCTGTGGCGATGATCTCGCCGTCTTCGTCCACGATTTTCATGTGCTGCCTCCAATCCAGCGCGCGGTCAGCGCCGCCGCGATGGTGCGCAGTCTACCTATCGTCGTGCGGGCTCTGGGCGTTCCAACCCATGAAGATCACGGTTTCCGGGCGACGTGCGCCACTTCGCGTACCACCCTTTGTGTACCGATCTGCATGAAATTAAGTCAGGAATGCACGATTGCAAATATCCTCAAAGGTCACGGTCGCGCGGCCCCCGCGCGAGGTCGCCTCCCCGGAGGACCCGACGACCGACCACCCTTGTGCCGCGATGTCATTGACCCAGGCTCAGACATGCCGAAGGTCCTTGGCGTAAGGTCACTTTTGCCCCCAAAGCGACATCAGCCCTCAGATAGCCCGGCCAAGCGCAAACCCTCGTAGATGCGCTCGCGCTCGGCGAGATAGGTTGGGTTATTACTTAGCGCTCCGTTGCGGAACCGACGTAGTGTGTAGCTTGGAAAGAGGGCAAGTCCTGCCTGGACTGCGGCGCGCGCCTCGTCCAGCCGTCCTAAATGCGCCAGTGCAGCGGCAAGAGCGAAGTGGGCGAACGGTAAATTGCGGTTACCATCGATGCTCCGGCGCAGCCACACAACCGCTTCCGCGTCAGCACGGATAAATATTTTGGCGATGCCAAGAAACATTATCCAATAGTACGCGCTCGCATCGCGGGGCGAGAGGCGAAGCGCGTCCTGGATATGAGCTTCAGTTTCGGCGGCACGACCGGTGTATAGTTTGCCTAACCCGATGCAGGCGTGGGCATAGGCCAAATTTCGATCCAGCGCCAGCGCATGCTCGCACTCGGCAATACCTTCCGCCCCGCGGTTCGTACTGATTTTGGCAATGCCAAGGTACGCGTGAGCAGCAGCGCTTTCTGGGGCCAGGGAAAGGGCCTTGATCAGGGTTGCCTCAGCCATCGCGAACCGAGCCGTCCGGTCTTCAGGGACAAGGCCGTTGCCAATTGCCATATCAACTAACGCAATGCCGACCAGTGCTCGGACATGACTGGGCTCGAGCGCCAAAGCACGCTCGAAAAAGCCGCGGGCTTCTGTGAGGTTCTCAAGAGTCTGTCCTTTGTTGAAGCTGGCCCTGCCTAGAAACTCCAAGTCCGTTGCGTCAGGATGCAGCGAGCGCTCCGCGCGTCGCGCCTCAGCTACCAAGAGTTGGTCATCCACCGTGTTGGCGAGCCTGCAGACGATTTCGTCCTGCATATCGAACAAATCGGCTACGGACTTATCAAAGCGCTCGGCCCACAAATGATTGCCGGTTTCGGCATCAATGAGCTGCACGTTCACCCGAAGCTGCTTGCCAGACCGCTGCACCGAACCTTCAAGCGCGTAGCGAACATTCAGCTCACGGCCGACTTTTTTGAGATCAAATGCTTTGTCCTTGTAGGTAAATGCCGTGTGCCGTCCGACGACGAATGACCCGTCGATGCGCGACAAGTCCGTGGTCAAACTCTCTGTTACACCATCTACGAAATAGTCTTGCTCAGGATCGCGGCTGACATTAGCAAACGGGAGCACGACGATGGATAGACGTGGCGCTGAAGTGTGGTCCGGCGTCACGCCGCCGCTTGCCGCCGAGCCAGCCGGCGCAGCTTTGCATCCGTCGTCTTCCCGCACTGTACCAGCGAAGCGGAAACCCTTTCGAGGCAGTGTTTTTATTAGGGACTGTTTCTCGCCCGTGTCGCCGATTGCGCGCCGAGCAGCATTCACACGGGTCGTCAGCGCGGCATCGGAGACGATACGTCCCTTCCAAACAGAGTGGATCAGGTCATCTTTGCTGACGACGCGCTCCCTATGACGGACCAGATATTCAAGCAGGTCAAATACCTGAGGCGCGACCGGCAGGGCGTCCGCCCCGCGATAAAGTTCACGCCGGTCCGTGTCCAGTACGAATTCCTCGAAGAGATAGCGCAAGCACAACCCCCCGACTGCCCATCCGGGGAATGTAGCACAGGCTACAGCACAGGAACTGCGGCAGGCCGCGCCAAAGGCACCGGGCTGTGAAACTAGGGCCTATTAGGGCCTAGCGGGTTCGAGCGGGCCCTTGGCCCATCGACAAAACTCAAATAATGCTTTTCAATTCATCGACTTAAGTCGCTTCTAACAAGGTCCGAAAAAGTGCTGGACGCAGGGACCACACGGTTTTGCCGTACGCGCGGCTCGCCATGTTCGCCGCAGATTTTCAGCCCTGTCGACGTAGCCCGAAAACTACTGGCGAGACGGGCCTGTCAGCGCCGTTCGTCCGCACGAAGCCTCGGGCTCACGCAGAGCAATCCGGCCCGCCTTTTGCCATTCGCACCCGACGCTGCCGCGTCCACCGCAAGCCCGGCTCGCGACACTGACGACCACATGATCATCCCTCAAGGATGAACCTGGATGGGCGACACATACGCCATTTTCTGAATTTCGGTAGCGTGGAATATTTTGTACGATGGGATTGACATGTTTGCGGTGTTTTGCGCGACGGAAATTCTGTAGCCGACGGAGCATATTTCGCCGAGAATGCCTCGTTCGTTTCAGCCGCCGCTGCGGCGCTTCGGGCGTGCCGCCGCGATGCGTGTGAAGAACCGGCTGCAACAACGGCGTGCGGCGATATCTTAGCGAGCCCAGGACACTAACGCTACCAGCGCTTCTCGGCAGCGACAGGCAATTGCCGTCGTTGAGCGCAGCCACGACGAAGCTCGAAACGCGCTCAATGGGGGCACGTTGCTTTGGTGGCCTGAGCGCGGCTGACGGCGGCGTGTCGGTCGATCCAGAGACTTTTCTCAGACCGGAGATCGTCCCCTCCTTCGGCAACGATCGAATAATTCCCCAGCGTCTGCCCAATCCATTCGGCCTGACCTGCTTACAATCTCACATTGGCCGTGATGAGATTTTTCTTGATCTCCCGGTGCACACGTCATGCACACGCGTCCCTCTAACTAATTGAAACTCTTAAACTCTCGGTCCAATCCATCATGGGCCAGTTTCAGCTAACAACGGCTAGAACAGCGTGGTCGCGCAGTGCGCCGGCAAGGTTCTCATAAGCGCCGCGCACGAAATTGTCGTAAACGACGATCTCGCCGACGTCAGTCTGCGTTGGCTGATCGACCGCATGCCAATCAAATTGAGCCGCTTTGCGTCAAAACTGCCGGTGCTCGAAGCTACGCTTTGGGACCCGGCCCTTCTGTACGATCCAACGCGTTGCGATACTCCATTAGTCAAGATGCAATGGATTTTGGAATTCTACCGGGATACGCCAAGCTCACTACTTCGGTCAGAATTCTCAACGCGAAGGAAGCGAGAACAACTCGACCAGACCACGCTAAACTACGCGATACCAACAGGCCGCACTACTCCCACTCAGTCATTTAGGACGACATTACGGCGTTGATTTGCAAGCACAAACTTTCAAGGCTGGGAGACAGATCCCGACGGTATGCCCGCTCTAACTTTTGATGCCGAATTCACGGGAAAATTCGTTCTGGTCGGAAGAATGGCGACTTCGGCAAGTATCGGAATCAATCGCCTGAGTGGCCGCAAGTGCCTAGCCGGGACGGCTACGGCTCGTACTCGCACTGCATAGCTTCCAGTACCGTCAACGATCAGGAAAGCGCGGGTTCAGTTTGTACGATGATCGCACGCACCGTTCACTCGACTCTGTCGCCGACATACATGTCCGCTTTGCGCAGAAGCTGCCGTCCCGCCGTTTTGACACGACCAAGACCCAAACCGGAAGTTTGCCGGGCTCCGAGCACCGTTGCTTATTTGACCGCTTCAAGGGGGCGGTATTCCGCACCGGACCATGCGTCGGGTGATAAAAGGCGTCTACACGTTGATCTCGCCGGCGGCCCGCACAATCGCTGCAATGGCTGCCTTGGCTGCCGGCGACGAGGTTCTCCCTCGTAAACGCACGATGCCCGTGCTCGACGGCGGCGACAGCCAGCCCTGCACGACAAGCCGAACGAGCGCCCCGGATTCCAGCTCCTCCCATACCGCCGCGTCCGTCGCAGCCAGAACGGTATCCGTGGTGAGCGCGACGGTCTTGAGCAAGCCGTAATTGTCGCACTCGAGCGCAATGGTGGCCTGCTGGCCCTCAGGCAGACCCAGCAGGGCGGCCAGTTCAACCGCTGCGCGGCTCAGCAGCGTAGGTGCCGCAAGACCGTACGCCCAGACTTCCTGCGGCGTATGCTCACGCCCAGCCAGCGGATGGCCTGCCCGCACATACAGGTTGCCCGGTTGCCCGCCGATCAGCTGGATGTCCAGCGCGGCCTCCCTGGGCATGTCGCTCACATCGGCGGCAAAGAACTCAATGTTCTCGGTACGCAGGCTCTCCAGCAATTGCACCGAGTTGCCGACCTCCATGCGCAGCGCCACCTGCGGGTGCTGGCGGCGCAGCGCCACGAGCGCGCGTGGCATCAGGGTGGCCGTCAACAGCGGCCCGACACCGAAGGCCACGTCGCCGAGCTGGCTGTCGCGGTAAAGATCCACGTCGCGCTGCAGGCAACGTGCCTCGAACAGCAGCTTGCGCGCCCGCTCGATGACGAATTCGCCCGCCGGGGTGGGGCGGACATCACCAACGTCGCGGTCGAACAGGCGAATACCCAGGTCGCTCTCGATCGCCTGGATACTGCGGCTGAAGGCCGGCTGGCTTCGGTGGACGGCTTCGGCGGCGCGGGCGAAGTGCAGGGTGTCGGCAAGGGCGACGACGTGGCTCAGACGGTGTAAATCCATGTGTTGCGCTCCATGCATCAAGATGATGAGAACTATGCATTGGACGCATGTTGATTGCACTCCTAAAAATCGTCTCACGATAAAAACACGTGAGCGAGAGGAGACACCCACATGAGCTCGCAACTGCAATACCTGCTAATCGGCGCCTGCATTCTGGGCTTTGCCGCCATGGAGTTTATCACTCGGCGGTATCAGACCACCGTACGAGACCACGCGACAGCCAACGACACCTGGCTGGAAGTGCTGATGTTCGTCAGCCTGATCGCCATCACCCAGCCCATCGCACTCCTGGGCAGCAACGCGCTGTGCAACTGGCTCATCCCCGCTCAGCACAACGCCTGGGCCAATTTGCCGTGGTGGGCCATGGCCGGCCTGCTGCTGATCGGCGATGACCTCACGCAGTATCTCTGGCACCGCGCCTCGCACTCGCCGCTGCTATGGCCGCTGCACCGCGCGCATCACAGCGCGGCCTACATGAGCGTGCGCATTACCTACCGCAACAACTTCTTCTACTACCTGATGATGCCGGGCCTGTGGATCGGCGGCGTGGCGGTGTATCTCGGTTTCGGTCCGGTCTATGCGGCGTACCTGGTGATCAAGCTGGCGGTCATCCTGGGCGCGCACTGCGCCTGGGCGTGGGACGCGCCGTTGTACCGCATCCGCGCGCTGCATCCGCTGATGTGGGTGCTGGAGCGCACCATCTCCACGCCGGCCACGCACCAGGCGCACCACGCTCTCACCAACGAAGATGGCATCGGCCACTACAAGGGCAACTTCGGCAACCTGCTGTTCTTCTGGGACGTGCTGTTCGGCACCGCGCATATCACGCGCAAATATCCGGCCAAGGTCGGCCTGCAGGACGACATCCTGTTTGGCCCGGAGCGCTGGACGACGCAGATGTTCTACCCGCTGGTCCATTCCAAGCGCGAGCATTCGGCGCTGCGCCCCGGCGGCTATGGCTTCACCGAAGCCGACCTAAAGACCGAAGCTAAACGGGAGGCAGCCTGAACGACCGAGCCAGGTTCGACTTGCCCCCGTGGGTAGCGCATTCGAGGCACTGCAGCAGGCGTTCGCGGTGCCTCGGAAGGAGCCGAAATGCGACACCATCTGGCCCGCGAGCGGCCTCTTGACTACGCCGAGGTGACCCGAATGGAAACTATCATGCTTGCGGCTGGGTGGAGCGCCGCGTTGGTATTGGTTGGGAGAAGGCGATGATTGTCTGTTCTTGCAACGTGTTCAGCGACCATCAGGTGCGGTCAGTGGTCGCAAAAGAGGAGCGACGGCCTCGTATGAGCGAGGTGTATGCCTGCCTCGGATGCAGCGCCCAGTGCGGCCGCTGCACTCACGCCATCAAGCGGATCATGGATGAAAGACCCCGCTCCGTTCATGCGGACGCAAGCGTGCACTAACCTGGAGTTGATACATCATGAACGTGCCTGTCAATTTCCGCTCGATCGCCATTGCCACTGAATTTCAGTCCTGCTTTGACAAGCAGCGTGCGGCCTATCTGGCGGCGCCGGAGCCGTCCTACGCTCAGCGCAAGGCCGATTTGAAAGCGCTCGCTCAGCTCCTGAAGGACAACAAGGACGAGTTGGTCGCGGCGATCAACGCCGACTACGGCAACCGGTCTGAATTCGAGACCCTGTTCGCCGAATACTTCGTCGTCCTCGAAACGATCGCCGATGCCGCCAAAAATTTGAAGAAGTGGATGAAGCCGCAGCGCAGACACGTCGATTTCATGTCCTATCCGCTCGCGCGCAATCGTGTCATCCCGCAGCCGCTCGGCGTCGTCGGGGTCATCGTTCCCTGGAATTTTCCGCTCAATCTCAGCTTCTGTCCGCTCGCAGCGATTCTGGCGGCCGGCAATCGGGCGATGGTCAAGATGTCGGAAAACTCAAAGGCGCTCGCCCAGGCTCTGATGCGCGTTTCGCCGAAGTATTTTCCGATCGAGAAGCTTGCCTTTTTCGAGGATGGCGGCGGACGAGGACCGGGATTCTCATCATTGCCCTTCGACCATCTACTGTTCACGGGATCCGGTGCTACCGGTCGCTCGGTCATGGCCAACGCGGCCCGCAACCTCACCCCTGTCACGCTTGAACTGGGCGGCAAGGCACCTGCGATTGTTGGGCCTGACTTCCCGGTCAAAACAGCGGCGGAGCGCATTCTCTGGGTGAAGATGTTCAATGCCGGTCAGATCTGTACGAATGTCGACTACATGTTTCTGCCCAAGGGAAGTGAGGACGAGTTCGTCCGCCATTGCCGTCGACTGTTTGCCGACCGCTTCCCTGATATCAACGGCCAGGACTACACGTCGATCATCGATGAACGGTCTTTCGCGCGGCTGCAGGCGACGCTGGAGGATGCCCGCACAAAGGGCGCAGTCCTGATAAATCTTGCGGAACAGCAGGAGCCAGACGCGAAGCGTCGCAAATTTGCGCCGCATCTCGTGCTAAATCCGACCGAAGACATGATTGTCATGCAGCGCGAGATCTTTGGTCCGATCTTGCCGATCAAGACCTATGCAGATCGGCAGGAGGTCGCCGATTATATCAATAGTCACGACCGCCCGTTGGCAATCTATCCATTCACTCACAATGCCGAGCTGCGCGACTTCTACATCTCGCGGGTCATGTCGGGTGGCGTATCGGTCAATGAAGCTCTGCTGCACGTCGGCCAGCACGACCTGCCATTCGGTGGGGTCGGGGCGAGCGGCATGGGCCATTACCACGCGCGCGAGGGGTTCAACACCTTTTCAAAATTGCGCCCGATCTTCTACCAAGGCCCTCTCTCGCCGATCCAAATGCTATTTCAGCCGCCCTACTCCGGCCGCCCAATGAGCATCTTGCGGACGATGATCAAGTGGAAGACGTGATGTGCGCGCTTGATCCTCCTAACCAATTGGCTGCGGCCCGGCTTCATTCTCATTCGCGCGGAGACCATCATGAAGGGTAAAGTCGTTGTTATCACCGGCGCGCTGGGCGCGCTGGGCAAGGTGGTCGCCGAGGAAGCACATTCGCGGGGCGCGCGCGTCGCGGGCATCGATCATGCGGCGCCGCAGTTCGCGGCAACCGCCGAGCGGATCGAACTCGGCGGCGTTGACTTGACCGACGCCGCCCAGGCGAAAAAGGCGGTCGATGCCGCGGCGACGCATTTCGGCGCAATCGATGCGCTGATCAATATTGCCGGCGGGTTTACCTTCGAGACCATTGCCGACGGCGATCCCAAGGCCTGGCAGCGCATGTACGCTCTCAATGTCGAGACGGCGCTGAACGCTACCCGCGCCGCGATCCCGCATCTTCTCAATTCGCACGCAGCCCGCATCGTCAATATCGGCACGATGGGCGCACTGCAGGCCAGCTCCGGCATGGGTCCTTATGCGGCGTCGAAGGCCGGCGTGCACAAGCTGACAGAGTCACTCGCTGCCGAATTGAAAGGCAAGATCACAGTGAACGCAGTGCTGCCCTCGATCATCGATACCGCGGCAAACCGCGCCAGCATGCCGCAGGCCGATCCCGCCAAATGGGTCGCGCCGGAGGAACTCGCCGATGTTATCCTTTTCCTGGCAAGCGACGCCGCCAGTGCCGTCACCGGCGCGCTACTGCCGGTCAACGGACGGGTTTGACGCGTGACAAAAAGTCATTGAAACGTAACGGGGAGCCACGCGAATCCTGGACGCCGCGGTTTGCGGTCATTAGCTCATTCAAGGGGCGAGCGACCGATCCTCGGCAGGTCCAGATCGCGCCGCTTTGCACGCTATAGGCAAGTATCAACGCGAGCTATGCCTAGCGTCGGCTATTGGGCTGGGCACTACATCAACCGCGACGGAGACTGGAGCGTCGCACGCGACGCACTTGGCCGCATCATCCGGTGCGAGACCGAGAAACTAGCACGTTCAGTCGCGCGCTATCGTCGTCGTCGTCTCAAGCCGTTGGGAGGCGGAAACGCTAAGCTAGCGCGCTCTGAAAAGCGGTGCGGCAGGGACGGTGCTGTTGGCGCACCGCTTTTTCGTTGAATTCGAGCGGTTCCGTTGACTCCCACTTAGCTTGGGACGGACGCATTCGATGTCGACCTGCTCGAGCGTGGCTGAGCGAATTGCTAGGCCGGGGGTCATCACCGTTTCACTGAGGTGAATTGCACTTGTCAGAGGAAGGTCCGCGGAAATGTCCTACCGGCACGGATGGGTCTAACTTGGCGGACGACCGCTTCAATTCGTCCATCGAATGTTATGATATTTCTGCACTAGCCGGTCTCAAGCAAGCCGGCTTCATTGGAAGCTGAATTCGCGGATTCCTCCATACGACCCATCATCTCGAAGCGGCGTCTCCTCGACTGGTGGCGCGACGACGAACTCCAACTGCGCGAGATCCATGATGCTGGATAGCCGAAACCGGACTGGAGAAGATTGATGGTACACCACTTTCCTTCGTTGCCGGTGTCCAAGTTTGGGCGAACTGCTCGACCGGCCCAAGGGCTAAGGAGTAGGAGCTGAGCTAATGAAGCTCCCGGCGGAGACCGTCGATATGAGGCATGCGAACGCCGCTTCGACGTAAAGATTACTAAGCGATCCGGGCCCCTCATCGCCAAGATAATCAATGTAGTCCGGAAGCAAACCTTCAATTAGTCCGTTGTTGGCGTCGAGGATCGCCCCCATTTCGTCCTCCGTGAAGAAGGGGGAACACTGCCGTCGACTGGGTTGATAAGCCGGCCTTTTCAAGGGCCGGTACGATGAGATCTGGATGGATGTCTGTCCCGCTTGCAAGTGCCGCGCGTTCATGACGGGCGAGCAGACCGCTGAGGACATCAGTCAAGAACGTGACGAGTAACCGTCACCTACGCCGGCTTCTCAAACGAATCGATCCTGCTGGAGGAGCTATACAAGCGCGGTACTGCGCAGCCCCAGATCGCGCCCGATCTCTATGCCGGCGAGGGCTTACTCATGTTCTGGAGCCACCGACCGGTCGCACCATGGCAGACCGACGCCTGGCTGGCGCAGATGCGGCGGTCGCTGCGGCCGAACCAATATGCGCGCATGATCGAATGCCGGTGGACGACATCAGAGTCGGCGTTCATCGAAATCCAACTTTGGGACCAGTGCGTCGATCACGGTCTCCAGCCGGTCCAATCCGATCGTAATCTGCACGTATTCGTCGGCGTCGACGCCTCGCTGAAGCGGGACTCGACCGCGATCGTAGTGGTCACCACCGACGGCGAGCGTGTCAGGCTGGTGCGGCATCGCGTGTTTCAGCCGTCACCGGATGCGCCGCTCGACTTCGAGGGCACGATCGAGGCTGAGTTCATCGATCTCTGCAACAACTTCGCGGTGCAGGAGATTCGGTACGATCCATGGCAGCTTGCCAGCGTCGCACAACGGATGATCAAGCGCGGCGCGCCGATGGTGGAATTTCCTCAGACGACCAGCAACCTCACCGACGCCAGCTCTAACCTCTACGAGCTGGTCAAGGCCAATAATTTGCAGGCCTATGCCGACGAGCCGCTGCGCACCTCGATCTCGCAGGCGATCGCGGTGGAGACGCCGCGGGGATGGCGGATCGCCAAGGAGAAGCAGAAACACAAAATCGATGTTGTTGTCTCGCTCGCGATGGCAAGCCTCGCCGCGGTGAAGCAGGAGCAGATACCTGGCTGGGGCATCTTCGAGCATTACCGCCGCGCCAGCGAGGCGGCGACAACGCCGCCGCCGGTCGCCGATACGGTGCGCATTGCCTGGCCCAAGGAGCAGCAGGTGCCGTCCCATCTCGAAGTCGAGGGCACCTCCTACCTCGTCGAGCTCGATGGCGCCAAGTTCGTATTTCGCGTTACTAGAGATCACGCCCGCAAGCTGCTGAAGGGCCCGTTCCCGAACGCCGATCTGATTTCCTGCAACGAGGACATCGCCGCCGATCTAGATCCGTCTCACGTGCCGAGTATGAGGCCAAGTCTTTAAGCCGGACGAAGCCCTGGGAAGCCGATGGCATATCCCGAAGCACATGGGAGCGTCGTCGTCGTCGTAGGGCCGGCACTGAGATTGATGCAAGTCCGTGTCCAGCAAAGATAGGGGATTCACTGGTGGGCACGGACTTGCGTCACGTGGTCTTACCACTCCGCAGCAGGATCGAGCTACCCGCGATCGATTTCAGGAAGTTCGGTATCGTCGCGATCCGCGTGATGCAGGGATCTGATGTCCTGCGGACGTGGACGCGCGGCGCCTGAAGCGCCCGCGCGGGTCCACCGGTCACAGAATACGGGACAAGTGGGACATGCCGGGAACAATGTCCAACCTTGTCCCAAATGTCCCAGGGCGCGCTCTCTGGCGCGCGTTGACCAGCGAGACGTTCCGGTTGCCTGGTGCGCGGTATCGACACTAACCCCGGCCTTTGCTGCGACCTTCCTCACGGACAGTGATGGATCTGACGTCACAGCTGCCTTCGCCCGATCGATCGGACGGTGTTCGTTTTTCGGAGCTTCCGGATCTCGAACGCCCATCTCCCGACGGACGTCAGCAACCGTTTTATCGCTAGTATTGGTCTGCAGCGCGATCTCCGAGTCATTCGCCTTCGGATCACGCAAGATCGCCTGCTTGATCTGCCATCGGCTCTGCTCAGGTGTCAGGTGGCGAGACTGTCGCATCAGTCAGAGCGGAGTGGTCTACTTGCGGAAATTCCGCGGAGAGACCGCCATCGATTCGAGCGTGCTGATCGACATCGGCAGCGGCACGATTGCTGGGACGGTGTTCATTTTCTGCATTGTGCAGATTTTGAACACTCATCTCCGCACGCGGGACGTGCCCGTCTTCAGATTTTTTTTACGATGCCGCCTTAGCGCATCAGCTCGACCGCGATGGGCAGCGGGAGGCGCCGCCGCTGCCGCAACGGGGCAAAGCGGTTTAGGGCGGCGGCGCCGGGGGCGCGGTTGCAGTCCGGCCCTCCCGCATCTAACGGCCGCCGGGCCGGTGCCGTTCCTGATCGGAATGCCTATCTTTGAGCGCACCTTGGCGATTTGCGAAACTTTCTAAGTTTTGCAAAAAAGTTATGGACGTAGAAAATCAACGCGTTACAGTTTGCGAAACTTATTTGCAAAAGTGGAGCGCGCAAATGGCTGTCCTCGGCTACGCCAGAGTTTCAACCCGCGACCAGCATCTCACCGGGCAGATCGAGGCTCTAAAGGAGGCCGGCGCTACCACGATATACCGCGAGAAGGTTAGCGGCGTCCGAGCAGATCGGCCCCAGCTCGCGAAGCTCATGTTGGCCCTTCAGGCCGGTGACGTCGTCGTGGTGACGAAGTTGGATCGGCTCGGCCGCTCGACCCGTGAGTTGTTGGACCTGATCGAGCAGATCGGCTCGGCCGGCGCGGCGTTCCGGAGCCTCGGCGACCCGTTGTTTGACACCACGTCGTCGCAGGGCCGGCTTCTCCTGGCCGTGCTGGCCGCGATCGCGTCGTTTGAGCGCGACCTAATCCGCGAGCGCACCACCGAGGGCCGTAAGCGCGCCATGGCGGAGGGAAAACGGTTTGGCCGGAAGCCCAAGCTGACCGACTTTCAGCGGAAGGAAGCCCTGAAGCGCCGTGCGGCCGGCGAGACGCTGGCCGAGATCGCTAACACCTACGCGGTCAACGTATCGATGATTTCGCGGCTGAGCCGAAAGTCTACGGATCGTTAACAGCGCAACGCCGCTATCGGCCACATGCTCGCCGCCGGCCAGTCGTGGAGCACGATCCAGGCCGCCACGGGCTGCTCGCGAGCGACAATCGCCAAGATAGCCAAGCGCGGTCAGAAGGCCGCATGAGGCCATACCGCCTTTGCGCGCTCGCGTGGAGAATGGTCTTTTTGCTGGTTTCCGGGGAACAACAGACTTGGCAACGCGTCTGTTTGGGGCCCCCAGCCGATAGGTTAGCCCCAACCGCTGGAGGAAA
>NZ_JCAMOP010000080.1:0-15092 GCF_059512345.1 Bradyrhizobium sp. Unk1 | reverse complement strand
CTGCCACCCGAAAACCTGCCCGTCCTCGAATGGCTCGGTATCAAAACGTCAAAATCAATGGGATGAACCACTAGCTGGCCAAAAGCGTTGTTGCGGATGCACAAGAAAGCCGATGTCACCGGAAGTTTTCCATCGGAGCTCCAATGTTGCTGAAGAGAGCGATGCGGGTAACTGCGTCGGTGTAAGCAGCCGAGACGTGACCGCGGCTGAGGTGCCCTGGCCTCGAGGCGATCCGGTACGAGTCTTGCCCCTCTGCCGATGGCTCCGTCGACGCAGACTCAGTCAGGTTGTCCCCAAACGGTAGTAGGTAGCCGGGAGAACACTCGCGGCCTAATCGGCGACTTATGGTCAAGCGGAAATGGCCAGCTTATAGATTGGCAGACCTACGCTCGCCACACGCGTCCTGCTAACTTTGACATAAGAGCTTAACAATCTAGCGGCCCTACACCGATGACGAGATGCTGAAGGTCGATCAGCATCGACATTTTTCCTCGTCCCAACCGGCTGAATCGACCTTCCGCAGATCCTCAGGCTGCATTTCGCAAAAGTGCGGCGCCCATCCGGGCCCGGTGAAATCACCTTCATAGAAATATGGCAGCGAGCACACCAAACGCACCGAGAACCAGCCCAATCAGCGAACCGGCGGTAGGCACGTCTCTGAAGAGCAGAACCGTGAGTATCGGCTCCACGACCAGGATCGCTCCCACCGATATCGCGACAATGATCCAGATATTCTTCAGATGCATGTAGCCCAGCGCGTATCCGAAGACGAGGAGGATGCCACCCAAGCATACCAGGAGAAACATCGGCCAAAGCATCGCCAGATTGCCACCGGTCTTTGCGAATTGCCTTGAGGCAATCAACTCGGCGCATATCGAAAGCGTTTCTCCAAGGAAAATGGCTGCCATAGCTGCAATTTTCAACATCGAGGTCATCGGTTTCTATGGTTCCGGTTATTCAAGACAGCCCAGAGATCTGCATCGGAGTAGCAGTTGAGGTTCAATTTCGGCATGCCAAGCGCTTGCGAGTCGAAACGCGCGCCTCACCTATCGCTTCTCGCACGTCCTTACAGCGTCTACCACGTCGGTAATTAGCTTCCGACATGCAGCAATGTTTCCCGTCGATCACCCCAGCTGCGCTGCTTGCAGAAACCAAAGATGGTTCAGGACAAGCCCGGCCCGCCGCCTACCCTCTGGGCGACGGAGCAATCAGGGGCTAGGCTGCAATCCGCACGGGAAGAGCGGAATAGCCGTGCACGAAGTTAGACGCAATCCGCTCGGGTTCGCCGACAACCTCGAACCACAATTCCGCATCCAAAATCTCCTCCCAGAGGACCCTCAGCTGCAGCTCCGCAAGATGTCGACCAAGACAGCGATGGATGCCGAATCCGAACGAGAGATGCTGCCTCACATTCTTGCGGTCGATCATGAAATTGTCGGCGTTCTCAATGATCTCTTCGTCCCTGTTACCGGAGATGTACCACATGACGACCTTGTCGCCTTTCCTGATCTGTTTTCCGCTTACGATGCTGTCGGTCGCGGCGGTACGGCGCATATGTGCGATTGGCGTCTGGTACCGAATAATCTCGGACACGGCGCTCGAGATCAGCTTGGGATTGTCAATTAGCTTTCGCAGTTCGGAGGGGTACTGATTCATGAACAGGAGGCCGCCGGTAATCGAGTTGCGCGTGGTGTCATTGCCCCCAACGATCAGCAGAATCAGATTTCCGAGAAACTCACTCGGCTCCATCCGGCGTGTGGCAGGCGAATGCGCCATCAGGGAAATCAGGTCGAGCCGCGGCTCGGCATTGATGCGCTCGTTCCAAAGCCGGGTGAAATAGTCCAGGCACTCGGACAAGATGGTGCTTCGCTTGTCCCAGCTGTCGATTGCATGGTCTGCTTTCGGAGCTGTAACAGCGACGTCTGACCAATAGGTCAGCAGGCGCCGATCCTCAAATGGAAAGTCGAACAGCGTGGCGAGCATTTGCGTCGTCAACTCTATGGAGACCATGTCCACCCAGTTGAAGGCCTCATTGCGCGGCAAGCCCGCGAGAATCCCCCTGACCCGAGACCGGATCAAGTTTTCGAGCTTCGTCAAGCTTTCCGGTCCGACGATCGGGCTGACGGTATTGCGCTGCTCGGCGTGCTTGGGAGGCCCCATCTTGATGAAACTCGGGGTCCAGTGCTCGCCAGGCACGTCGACAATAGTGACACCTTCTTCTGACGAGAACGCTTTGTGGTTTGTGTCTACGGCTACGATATCCCGGTATTTCGTTACGGACCAATATGGACCATGCGCGCTGTCTTGACAGTAGTGAACGGGATCTTCCTTTCGCAACCGCTCAAAGCAAGCCCACATGCTGTCGTCTTGAAAGCGCTTGCCCTCGCTTACATCCAGCTTGCTCAGCGGGATAACACACGAATCCTCAGCCCTATAATCTTCCGATCGCCTTGTCATGATCATCTCTGCAGATTCTGCTCTCGAGAGTTTACGGTGTGGCGCGATTCATCGCTTCGAGCCGCCGCAGCGCTTGGCTGCGACGGGCCGCTCGACCAGGCTACCTCACAGTGCAGCTAGCCTCGCCCTACCAAGTCGGGCAGTAAGGATCGCATTGACTTTCCAAGTCGATCTACTCAATGGATCAGTGAGAGCTCTCAGCGCTGGTTAGACTATGCGCTGGAGGCAACATCAAGCCGAGTACGCCTTCATAAGGTGACCCTCGCCTTGGGATACGGCCGGAGCGGATAGCTTTCTCAAGGCCATGGATGAATAATCGTCTGACTAGGACTGTTCAGGCAAATCGACCCAGATATCCGAAGGACCCTTCATGAGAGTATCCTGATCTGGAACGTAGATATTATCGAAGATCCTGAGACCATGAGCCGTTGCCGCTCCAAAAATTATGAAAGGGAGCTTGACTTGCTCTAGGTCTTCGAAGTCGTCAGCGCCGACGATTCGAACAGAATCGAGTTTAAAGTGTCGGAACTTGATCTGAGATGTGGCCGACGCGACCAGATCCTTCACCCTAGATACCCCTTGGGCGATCTCTTTCCTCGAATGGTTGAGTGCCGTGAAAAGGCAAGACAGCTCATCAAGCTCGGAACGGCTAAATCGCTTCAAACGCGACGAAATGGGCACTCCGTTCTTGTATCTCACGGTCGGCACAAACCTTATCTCGCAATCCAGAAGGAGGTCTGCGACGGCGCGCTTCACCAGGATCGCCTGACCGATATCTTTCAGGCCGAAGTAGCTGCGAGTTGGCCTTGCATAGCAGATCCAGCGGACTGCCCCGGTAACGGCTTCCTTCAAATACGCATCAGGCCCCCCTAAACGCAAATGACCGTCGCCTTGCGATACAAAGGTTCGATAGCCAGGCGGAAACATTTCGGTGTCGTTGGAGGAAATCACGGCAGTTGCTCCCGAACGCAATGCAAGTCCAATATCCTCGTCCAAATTGAAATCGTAGCTCCCACCTGGTCTAAGCTGGATCTTGTTCGGGTAGACTGTGACGATCGCGACGTCATTCTCCGATGCCGCCCTTCTGATCAGTTCTGCATGCCCAAGATGCAGGGCGCCGAGAGTATGTACCGTCCCGATTGTCTGCCCTGTTCTCGCCACCTCCCGGATGAACGCTTTACCTGCGCAAAGACACGCCAGATGCATTTTCCTACTCCAGTCTCTTTGAACACCAAAAAGAGCGATCTGATCGGTCGGATCGCAGAAGGTCTGCCCTGTGTCTCGTATCGGTCGCGAATGCCAACGAGCGCCAAAGAGCTATAGCACTCGCTCACAGCTCGGCCACCGCACCAACACGTTCTAAGCTCACGGACACTTTAGTCCCCTTCCATTTTGCGGCTTCCAAAGCAGTCAGGTTGACCCTTCTCGACCACGTCTGATCACCGATGAGAATTCATCCAGATAGCTTGATGGCTTGCGCGGCTGATCACCCGTTAAAGCGGCCTGCAGTCCCCGACATCGGTCTGCAAAAAACGGTGGCTCGAATGTGGTTATCTTCGCGCCCGAAAAGTCGACCTTTACGAAGCTGGCCTGGAACGGCGATATCCCACTCAGGTTCGCGTCACGCAAGGACGATTGGTTCATGCGAACGTATGCGACGCGCGCTGCCTCCAGGTTGCTGTGGGTCATTCCCGCGGCGACATATGCCTGAACGAGATTAGACCCTTCGAGATTTGCGTGATCCAATGCCATCGATTGAGGAGGATCACCTGTAATCATCGACCGGTAGAGGTAAGCCTGGGACAAGTCTGCATGTTCAAGATCGCAGTCGCGCACAAAGGCGCAGCGGCCACGAAAGCCCGTCAATTTGGCGGCCCGCATTGTACTCTCGGTTATCGAAATGCTCTCGCCTGATACCCGAGACAGGTCCGCTCCATCGAACTGACAGGAGTGAATAGAGGCACCGTTCAACACAGCCCCGACGAGGTTCGCGTTGGACAAGCTTACGGACAGAAGCCGCGCCTCGCTCAAGTCTGCCTGCTCAAGCTCCGCACTTGAAAGATTTGACAGGTGAAGATCAGCGAATGGAGCGTTCAGGGCTCTCGCCGCAATGCGGCCGCTCACCTTTGAGACTCTCAGATACGGAAGATGAGCGCCTTCCAGGACGAGACCATCGACCGAGGTGGGACGCACGATCGATAAACAGTCCCCCTTTGCCTGGAAGAACGAGCAATCCGCCAGATGCGCCTTCGTGATCGTGACTTGGCTCAGCTTGGCAAAGCGGAAGGAAGCGGAAGGCAGGAAGCATTCATTGATGGTCGAACCCTGTAGTTCCGCGCCATCAAATACAGCATCACTCGCGTCGCACTGATAAACGAGGAGCCCGCTGAGCATCGCGTTGTCAAAGCGTGTCCTTTTCATGCTGCAACCGTGAAACAGACTGCCGGTTGCATCAACTACATTGCGCAGACTGGCATCATCGAAGTTGCAAACTTGCGCGGCGATCGCGTGCATATACGCAAAATCGAGCTTGGCCCCGAGGAAACTTGCCCTCTCGAGCCCCGGACAGATAAGGTTCGCCTCAGAAAGATCTGCCCGATCCAACTTTGCTCCGTAGAGCTGCGCACGATTGAGGGTACAGCGTCGCAACGGGAAATCTGACAGGTCGTGACCGTTAAAGTTCTCGGAGGATAGCTGCAAACCAATCCCAGTCCTTCCGATCGCTTCCTCGGTTCGCCTCCCGACAGCGGCCACCGCGCGCAGCCGATCGGCAGCTCGGCTCCAGTACCGAACAAACTCACCATCTGATGAAAGGTTGTTTTTCGACTCTGACCAGTGCTCTGTCCCTTCATTCGCGGTGCACTCGCTATCAGCGCCGATCGTTTGCGACATGTCGACGATTCCGTATGGCCCGGATTAGGAGGCCTGTTATTGACCTCTTTTGCTCGACCTTGGAGGTACGCTTTGCGAGTTGTGGCGAACTCGTCGGCGAAATGGCGACACGATGTGTCGCTGAGGCACCTATTGTGTCGGTGGCCTCAGTAGCCGGCACGCTTGCGCACGCCAGCCGAATTCTGGTCATGCGCCCCTAATGCTGCTCGCTACGCTTCTTCACTTGAGTCCGGCAACGCTGACAACGCAACGGTCGTTTGACAGTGCCGATAGGTCCAGAAGTTGCGATTTGTCTCGTCGCTCTTTTAGGCAAGTCCACATCGCTCTCCATCAAACCGAATGCAAAATTCAAGGTTTTTTTTCGAACGGACCGACGGCTTGCGGGCGGAATAGTGATCGTTCATCTAGGGCTCACTCGGCCTTACTAGGCGTTACCTCATTTCGATAGCAATGACCGTGCCAGCTAGATCAGTCGCAGTTAAGGGCTCAATAAGCGTCGCGAGATCGAAATTGACGCCGAA
Source organism: Bradyrhizobium sp. Unk1 (assembly GCF_059512345.1). Taxonomy (NCBI): domain Bacteria; kingdom Pseudomonadati; phylum Pseudomonadota; class Alphaproteobacteria; order Hyphomicrobiales; family Nitrobacteraceae; genus Bradyrhizobium; species Bradyrhizobium sp. Unk1. The sequence continues at coordinate 9,222 of NZ_JCAMOP010000080.1, read as the reverse complement.
TGTTTTGAACCTGACAAACACGGCCTCGTTGTCAGGGACCGCACCATGATCGCAAGGCTATCGTGAAAGCGAATTTTTCGAGCTCGTTTGCAGGACAGCAAAAGCCGCGAGTCCTTGCACTCAATCGATGACTTGCAATTCGACATTTGCGGATCGCCGACCTCACGGTTAGCGGGTGTTCGAACTCGGCTAGCCCTGCTCCGCGCGCCGGCCGGTCCATCTAGTGGGAACCGGTGCCACAGACTGCCTTGGTTCGAGCGATGAACGAGCGCCCAATCATGACCAAATCGGTGCGCAAAGGCGAATGCCCCCGCGATCGGAGATCGACAATTTTAACGATAGAGGAAGTCGAATTTCGAAGGCATTCATGCGATGCCTCCTTCGAGGATCGTCGTTGAATGACCTATGTGTTGGTCGCGCACAAGACGCGGCATGGCCGCGATAAGGCTCTTTGTATATTCAGACAGTGGATTACGAAATATCTCTTCAGTGGCGCCACTATCGACGATTCTCCCCCGGCGCATAACTATCAGGCGATCGCTGATATGACGAACAACACTGAGATCATGCGAGATGAAGAGATAACTTACGCCGAGGTGGTCCTTCAGATAGCCGAGCAGGTCCAAGACCTGGGCCTGGATCGAGACGTCGAGCGCCGAAACCGGCTCATCGCAGACGATTACGGCAGGATTTGGTGCGATCGCGCGGGCGATAGCAACGCGCTGGCGCTGACCGCCCGAGAGCTCGAGCGGTCGTCGGTCCAGCAAGGCCTGGGATAGCCCGACCAGATCGAGCAGTTCGATAACACGCTCCTGCCGCTTGCGCCGTGTCTCAACATCGCTCGAAAGGCTGTCGGATATGATGCGTCCGACCGTCCAACGTGGATCAAACGAGCCAAGAGGATCCTGGTAAATGATCGATAGCGACCGCCGCCGAGCCCGCCGTTCGCATTCGGCGAGCGTGGTCCAAGGCCGGCCTGCAAACTGAACGGCTCCCTCGTCAGGCTCGTCGAGCGCCAGGACCATGCGCGCCATCGTTGACTTTCCTGATCCGGACTCACCCACGATGCCCAAAGTCTCGCCGGATCGCACTTCGAAGGAGACGCCGTCCACAGCCGCCCGTAAAGTGCCATCCGGGCCCTTGAAGCGCTTTACTAGACTTGTCGCTTCGAGCAGGATGGGACGAGATTTCGGCAGCGATTGTAGGGGTAGCTGCATTTGCGGCAGAGGCGAACGCACAATAGTTGATGGTGAGAGGCGTGAGCCGGGCGGCCGGCCTGATGGCACGGCGTCCAGCAGCTGACGAGTATAGGGGTGTCGCGGATCTCTGAATATCTGGGCAGCGGTGCCGCGTTCGACGACCTCGCCTCCTCGCATGACGAGGATCTCATCCGCCACGCGGGAGACCACTGCCAGATCGTGACTGATCAGGATCAGAGCCTTGCCCCTCGTTTTGGTCTCCTCGAGCAGTGCCAGCACATGAGCTTGCGCCGTCACATCGAGCGCGGTCGTCGGTTCGTCTGCGATCAGGATGCGCGGATCGAGTGCAAGTGCCGAAGCGATGAGAGCCCTTTGACGCTGGCCGCCGGATAACTGATGCGGCAGCTGCTCGGCCCTGGTCTCGGGCTCAGGGACACCGACGAGCTTAAGGAGAGCAATGACGCGCTGCGCGAGCTCCTCGCGTGATGATACCGCACCGTGGAGGAGCAAGCCTTCACCAACCTCTTTGCCGATCCGGCGAAGCGGGTCAAGCGAGACGAGTGCATCCTGTAATACAAAGCCAATCTCGGTGCCGCGGATGCGCCGCCAGGCACGATCGCTAAGGCCGATTAGGTCCATCCCGTCGAAACTTAGCTGGCGTGCATGAACATTGGCGTAGCGACCAGCAAGGCCTATGAGAGACCGCGCAGTCACGCTCTTGCCCGAGCCGGATTCACCGACAATCGCAAGACACTGTCCCGGTCGGAGGGAGAAGGATATGCTGCGCACGACCGTGTTCTCGGCGATGCCGCGCCCGAAGGAAACACGCAGCGATTCGACCCTGAGGAGGTCTGGCTGCTGCGGGACAGGCTGGGGGCGACCCTGCGACATTCATCTTTGTCCTTCCAGACGGTCCTGTAGATGGCGCCCGATGATGGTGAGGCTGAGGGCAAACGCCGTAACCGCCAAACCGGGTATGATCTCCAGCCACCAGGCGTAGATTACATAATTGCGCCCGGCATTGAGCAGCGCGCCCCATTCAGGCGCCGGGGGAGCGACGCCGAGCCCTAAAAAAGCAAGACCGGAGGCCCATATAATCGCCTGTCCTACGCCGATCGTCATCATTGCCGTCAGCGGGTTCATGGCGTTGGGAAGAATATGCCTCCAGACAATACGGGGAAATGGATGGCCCAGCACCTTAGCGGCCTCCACATAGCCTGCCCCTTTGATGGAAAGCATCTGGCCCCTGATCATGCGCGCATAGCCTGGCGCTGTTCCGATTCCGACAGCTACGACTTCAGTCAATACTGACGGCCCAAAAACTGTCACAAATACAAGGGCGAGCAAGAGCGTGGGAATTGCGAAGAGCACGTCAATAATTCTGCTGAGAATGCTGTCTAATAAACCGCCAGAAAGTGCAGCGGCGCCGCCGATGGCCATTGCAACGGACATGCTCAGCGCCGTCGCGCCAAGTCCGATAGCCAAGGATTGGCCTGCGCCCTCGACCACGCGAGAGTAAAGATCTCGACCCAATTGATCAGTTCCAAACCAGTGAGCGATCGACGGAGACTGCAATGCCGATCTCAAATCAATAGCAAGCGGATCGTGCGTCTGCAGCACCTTTGGCGCCATGGCTGCGAGGACAAAGACGCCAAAGATGATAAGACAGACCGCAATTCGAAAGGGGACATGACGCACGATCGCTAGGATTTCTCTGAGCGGCCGAGACAAGGTGACTTCGGCGAACATGCTCATGTCAACTTGATCCTCGGATCGACTACCCGGTAAGTCAGATCGACAATGAGACTGGCAAGGACGAATAGGGCCGCGGAGATCAAAACAGCTCCAGAGACAATCGGAACGTCTCGCGAGGACGTCGCAGCGACAAGGACGCCACCTAGGCCTTGACGGGCGAAAACCACTTCGATCAAAATCGCGCCCGAAAGAAGTCTGCCGAGCGCCCAACCTGATAAAGTAATGCCGGGCAATGCGGCATGGCGGAGGACATGGCGAAGCCTGACGCCGAAATCACTCATACCCCGCGCCCTTGCGGACGTAACGAACGGCTGCTCGAGCACGCGCGTGAATTCGTTCTGAACGACTTGTCCGAAAAAGCCCGATAGTTCAAGAGCCAACGCAAGTGTCGGCAGAACGAGCCCAATCGGCGAATTTCCCCCGATCACCGGAAAAATGCCTAGCTTTACCGCAAAGAGCACAAGCAGAATTGTGGCTAGCCAGTAAGGCGGCACCGTTGCCAAAAAGACTTGTGTGCCATTGAGCAGCTTCGACCATATGTTGTCTCTGCCAGCGATGAACAAGGTTGTCAGAATTGCGATAAGCCATGCGATCAACAGCGCAGCGATGGCCAGAACAATCGTGGGGCCAATCCGTTCCGCAATAATCGCTGCGACAGGCCGATGTTGCTGGTACGACTCGCCAAGATCTCCATGCAGGATCTGCAATATGTATTTGCCGTATTGAACCGCGAGCGGTTGATCAAAACCATATTTCGCATTGATCGCTGCAAGCTCCGCCGACGACGCCGGCCCGACGTTGCCACTCGTCACATTGATGATGATCTGGGCGCGGTCACCAGGGAGCACACATTGAATCAAAAACGCAAAGGTTGCGGCAGCCCACACCACGACCACGCCGGAGAATATCCGGCGCGCGAACCAAACGATGGGATGATGGGCTACTATCCTCACTCCGTTACTTCCCGTCATCGAAATGAGCGTCATAGAAAACGGGTTCGCCAACCGAGCCGCGGTCTAGCCAAACGTCTTTGAGGTTCGGCTTGGTCGCCAACGTTACGTCCAGCACCGTGAGGCCAATCACAGGAGCCTCATCCACGATCTTCCGTTCCGCCTGCTGATAGAGGGCGGTACGTTGCGCCCCATTGAGTTCCTGCTCCGCCTTTTGAATGGCGTCCCAAAGCGTCAGATCTTGATAGCGTGAGGGATTGAAGCGATTGGTCTCGCCGTTCTGATCGGGCTTCCACGAGATCCGGAATATCTCAGCGCCGGGGGCAACCCAATAGAGGAGAACGACCTCATAATCATCGGGTCCGAGGTTTTTTCCGGCGAAGAAATCAGCCGGATTGGTGGGTTGAAGACGTACGTCAAAACCGGCCTCCCTTGCCTGCTGCTGGATAACTTGCAAGGCTTGCTCGCCATCCGGCTTCAGAAAAGCGTTCGAATAGGAAATGCGCACGATGAGCGGATTGCCGTTCTTGACACGAACGCCGTTACGATTGCGCTCAGTCCAACCCGCCTGATCAAGCAGCTGATTGGCCTTCCGAACATCGTATCCATAGGAATGGCCGAGCTCAGGCAGGTATTCCGGCGAGCTCTGACTTAGCGCCCCGTTGCCCTCAAACGGCAAAGAGCCAAGGAAGGATGTGTCGACCGCGGCCCTTCGGTCAGTAGAATAGGCAAAGGCCTTGCGGACGAGCACGTCGTCAAATGGGGGCCGGGCCGTATACAACGCCAAGCGCAGGGGGGTGCCGCCGGTAAGGTGCCGCAATACTGAAAAGCGGGAGTTGGCGTCCTTCCATGCGACAGCCGGGATATCGTATATGGCATCGGTCTCGCCCGTGATCAGCGAGCCGTATCGGACAGTCTGATCTGGCAGAAACTTCCAGGTGATCCCGTCAACGTAAGCCGGCCCTTGATGTTTTGCGGTGGCCGGGGCCGAATTGTAGTCGGGATTGCGGCGGAATGTGACTTCTCGCCCATGGCGCCACTTGTCGACAATGAATGGGCCGGAACCGACAGGGTTCTCGCAATTGACCGCGAGTCCACGTTTGAGCGCCGATGGCGAGAGAATGCCCTGTGAGGATTGGGCGAACACGTTCAGCAAGGGCTGGAACGGCACCTTTAATTTTACCTGCAACCTCAGAGGAGCAATTGCAGTTGCCGATTCGAAGCTATCGCCAAGATAGGGAGCGGCAGTCGGATTGCGAAGATCGGGGTCGTTGCTAAGCCATCCGTTGATATTGTCAGCGATAGCCTGCGCATCGAGCGCAGTCCCGTCGGTGAACTTTACTTTCGGCTTTATCTCGAATGTGTACACCTTTTTGTCGTCGGAGATGCTCCAAGACTCGGCCAGCCATGGCACAATGTTGCCGCCCTCGGTGCGCGCAACCAGATTATCGCTGTACTGACGTTGCAGATACCATTGCTGCACCCAGCCCCCGAACAGGCAAGCAGGCTCTTGAAAATGCCCGTAACGGATAGCGCCTCCTCGCTTTACGCTGCCGGCTACCCCTTCTTGAGCATGAATGCTTGACGGCAGATGCGACAGGCCCAAGAGCACGAGAAGGGTAGCCTTCACGGTTCTTGCTGGATAGTTCGACTTTCCAGTGAATCGCCTCGTTGACCGCGCATTCGATAAGTGCATATCCAGGCTCCAAATCATTTGATGTTGAGGAAGCGTCATAGCGGTGAGCTAGCTGTGGCTCGTGCCGGCCCGAAAGGAATGGAAAGCCCGAGCTGCTCTCGCAGCGTCTGACCCCGATATTCTTTGCGAAAGAGCCCGCGCTTCTGCAGGATGGGCACCACATTGTCGACAAACGCTGAAGTGCCATCTTTCAGCACGTCCGGAATGATGTTGAAACCATCAACCGCGCCAGCGCGGAACCATGCCTCAATCGAGTCCGCGATCTGCTCGGGCGCACCTACGAGCAAGCGGTGGCCAAACGCTTGAACGCTGCTGATGATTTCGCGAACCGTCCGACCTTGACGCGCCAGAGTCTCAATCGTGCGGTGATGACCGACAGAAAACGGAACATCATCTGCAGTAGGCAAAATCTCCTCCGGGATTGGCCTTTCGAGGCTGAGCTTCTCGACCGCCACACCCATGCTTCGTGCAAGAGCGACGATGGCGCGCTCCAGATCGAGCAGTCCGTCAAGGTTTTCCTTCCGACGAGCCGCTTCTTCCTCGGTACCCCCGATACAGGTGACAAGGCCTGGCAGGATGAGCGGGGCCGCAGGGCGGCCGAATTGCCGAGAGAGCGCGCGCAGGCGCTCTGCCTCCTGCAGAGCCGTTGACAAGTCCCCAGCTGCCGCAAACACGACATCTGCACTGCGGGCGCCGAGCCGTAGTCCGGGATCCGAACCGCCCGCCTGAACGATGACTGGGTAGCCTTGGGGCGAGCCGGGATGCGTAAGTGGGCCTCGGATGCCGAAACTATTGGTAGCGGGATCGAGCAGGCGGAACTGACTCTGATCTGCGTAAACACCCGCAGCCTGATCGGCGATGACCATCTCGCCGCTCCAGCTGAGCCAGAGAGCACGGACGGTTTCAACGAAGTCCTCGGCGCGTCTGTATCGATCCGCTCGCCCGACTTCTCGACCGCCAAAGTTTGCTACCGTCGCCGGGCTCGACGTCGTGACCGCGTTCCACGCAACGCGGCCACCGCTGATGACATCAAGCGATTGGAAGCGCCGGGCAAGATTGTATGGTTCGTTGTAGGTAGTCGACGCCGTCGCAATCAGGCCAATTCGCTCCGTTTCACGTGCAATCACAGCGAGAACCAGCGTCGGTTCGAGCCCATTAAGCGGTGGCTGGTGCGTAATGTCGGAACTTATCGCAGGGGTATCGGCCAGAAATACAGCATCCAGCAGACCACGCTCCGCAACCTTCGCAGCGCGGACGTAGTGCTCGATGTCGAAAAAGGCGCTTGGATTTGTGCCCGGCCAGCGCCACGCCGCGAAATGACCACCGGCACCATGAAGATTTAAGCCAAGATGAAGCATGGAGTTACCCGAAGACATCGCAGCCCCTCGTGCGGCGGCCTCTGAGCTGCTTGGTGGGCCTTGTGGACAAGTCGATCTCGGCAGCCAGCCTGCGCTTTCTCGCAAGCTCACCCTGCATGTGCTCCGGGCATTCAATTTGAGGGATAGACAACAAACAGTCGGATGATGTGAGAAGAATGTCACCAAAGAAGCTTTTGTTAGGTCTTGCGATCTTCTCCGAGCGGGCGCGGCCGAGAAGAGCTTCGATCACGCTGGTTGCCGATTGGTGCCAACGTGACAGCTTGTTTCCAGCGGCTGGTTGCTTCCACACTAGTACACTCACATCGGCTCTCCAGAATTCATCAAGAAGCCAGCTCCTTTTCAGGAAGATGTTTTGGATGACATTCGCGATCGAAACGTTTGGACTCCCGACCGGGCGAGCAATGATCAAGCTAGAGGATCTTTAGAGGTCCAGACCCCGCAAACGCAATAGTTGAGTATTTCAATCTACTATCGTCTGTTGGCATCCTCTTCTACTGCGATGCCTATCTTTCCATCGCTTAACCCAAATGGTCTCTGATCAGGCTCACCGAAAACGCGCTGCCTGATTGCAGCGGCTTCAATTGGCAGCGCCGGCTCGAAGCGAACGACATCAATTGATGCGTTCGAGAACACACGACAGATTTGGCGCGACATTGTTGATCAACCGCTTGCTGCCCCGTTGCAAAGCGACATCCGATCAATAAGGCCGCGCCAAGCCAACCATCTAATAATGCGGTGAAACATTCCAGATTCTCGATGCCTCGTAAGGCAACGCTTGGAAGCTGAACTCTCTTCTGCACCACCCGTGCTGCCTGCTGCATTCGAGGATGCTACGGACCTTCGGTTGATTATCTTGCAGGTGCCGCATCGTCCTCGCGTTTTCTATCGGTATGATGACCGAGCGCGACTTTGCGAGAATGCCCGTCGTCACGGCTCCTTCTCGTGAGCGCGCCGATACGTGCACGGATTCAATTACCTTTGGACATAGGCCACCTCAGAGCGTCAAAAATAACCCGCATCAACGTTCACGAAATCACGCAGTTGGGTATTGGAGCGCGTCACTTATCGGCACATGAGGTGGGGCGCGCCTCTCGTGATGAATCGCGGGCTATCAGCTTCAACAATGCCAGATCGAATCGCCTGCCCAGCGTCGAGGTCTGCGGCCATCATCGGCGAGGGAGATCACGAACGACACGCGCCGCGCCAGCTTGGTGGCCGACACGCAGCCCCGGCGTTCTGACCTAAGCCATCACCGTCCTGCTGCCGTCCTGCCACTAGCAACAGGGGTGCAACCCGCGAGCGCCAACAGCCGCTTCCTTCGGGCACCGCAGCGGCCAACTGGCCGCTTTGGATCGCCCCAGGAAGACTAATGATACTCTAATTTTCATTCATCGGGTGCGGCACCACTTATTCAGTGGTTCAGGAGCAGGCCTCCGCCGCTTTGAATAGCTCAGGCCTTTTTAGCTGTACGCGTTGCGGGAACCCCGTCCATCACTGGTCTGGGATCTATCGCTACTTTGACTGGAATCGCGTCGGGCCCGGAGGATGGGAAGGAGGAGCCGATACGACCGACTGCGCAGATCGAGGTCCTTTTGTTCGGCTGCGCCTGCAGGCCACACCACAAGGCTTTCGCCACGATATGGTTGTTAGGCGCGACCAACCTTGTGGTGCACGTGTGACATTGGCTGCAAGCGTCAACGCCCCATTTTGTCTTTCCGAGCTGAGGCACCCGTGCGCCGGTTCGTCGCCGCCGCGGCTTTCATGCGAGCCGAATCGTTCGTGGCCTTGCCAGTCTGGTCGGCAATCCAACGTCTCGCGGCCGCGCAGCCCCTTGATATTGTGAGTTTTGGCTATTCCGCGCGTGTTGCTGCCTGGATCGAAGTAGCATCGCGCGGGTCTTGTTGGCGACCAGCGCCCGGCGGGCCCACGCGAATCCTCGCGCCCATCAGCAATCCCAACAGAGCACAATGAGCTCCACGCCACGCCGGCGCGGTCACGAGCCCGATGGCTGCGACGAGATCGGCTGTTCGGACCAGAGCTAGCGTCTCGAGTAACGTTTCAAGGACATCGACTCGCAGCCGATGCAAGCTGGCCTCGGCAGACTTCCTCACGCAGCTCTGGCTCAAAATCTGAAAGAGAAGAAGGAGCTGGATCCCGGTCAGTCCCAGTAGAGTCGAGGAGAGGCGCGGTGATGCGCTTGTCGCGCGTTCCGTTTCCTCTCCCCGCTCATCAAACCGGACGTG
>NZ_JCAMOP010000079.1:0-15558 GCF_059512345.1 Bradyrhizobium sp. Unk1 | reverse complement strand
TGTCAGGTTCGTCTCGTCTGCAAGTTTCCGGCTCCGTCGACAGGGCTGGAAAAACTGCGGCGAAATGGCGGGCCGTGGGTACGGCAAAACCGTGTGGTCCTTTCCGCCAGCTATTTCTTCGGCCTGTTGAAGGCGGCGTAAGTTCCTGAAAACGTAGACATATTTCGACCATTTCCGGGTTGACGAAAGGTCCGCTCGGACCTGCCGGGCCCTAATAGGCCCTAGTTTCACATGGCGCTGGCGCGGCCCGGTCCGTCCACGTGGTGATGACGCGATGAGGTGATGCGGTCCGCTATCGGTCGCCTGTCCGCGCCGTGATGCGGGCGCGCTTTCGATAGCAGGCTGCGACCGTAAGATGCCGTGACGCGCGCAATGGGTGGCGATGGTGACGCGTTAGCGTGATGCCGTGCCGCCGGAAACCAGCGGGAGGGATTGGTGAGGGTCGTGCGCTTGATGCTGACGCACGGTCGCGTCGTGGTGACGATGCGTGGCGACAAGACAAGAAGCGACGCAGTGTCCCCTCAGAACGGGATCGATGGTGCGCGGACCCGGTTAATGAAAAGTTAACGGAACAGGTAAACTTGGCAGTTTTCGTGATCGTGATGACGTGCGGCGCGTGACGCTATCCGGGCGTGTGAAGTTGTAGCGGTCCCTCCGCAATCGGTCGGCAGGGTCCTTTGGAGAGCGCCCCAAAGCGCGGGGACCGCGCGACGCCGAGAGGTCTGTATATTTGCTCCGCGAAAATCCGTGGTTGCAGTTACAGGGACGTGCGCCGCACCCAATGTCCACTATGCGCTGCAGCGGTCCACCGCTCATTCGGGCAACCCAGCTTTCCGAAGACCCTCAATCAACAGCTTCGCGTTTGATTGCCCGCCCCGCGCGATGAACGCTGATATTGTAAAGGCGGGATCGAACTCAAGCAGACGCGCCAACGCCTCACGGGCCTCAGCCTCGCGCCCGAGATGGGCGAAAGCGGACGCGAGACAGCAGTAAGCTGGCCAATAGGAGGATTTCTGGCGTTGGGCTTTCTTGCCTGCGACGATGGCCTCGTCAAAGCGACGAAGCTCGATCAAGGCTATGCCCATCCCGACAAACGACGAATGTAGCAGCGGGTCTATCGGGTTCACGCGAATGGCACGTTCGAAGCTCTGGACCGCTTCCTGCGGTAGCCCCGCAGCTCTACAGACCCAGCCTCTGGCGGACCATGCGCCAAATGAATTGGGATTGAGCGCAACCGCGCGGTCAGCCATTTCGATCTCACTTTCACAATCGCCAATCATGAACGCCGAGATTACAGCAGCCGCTGCTAACGTGTCTGGATCACTATCGTCGACGCTCAATGCCAAGCGAGAAAGCCGAACGGCTTCCCTGCGGTCGAACTGGGGATCGTCAGCATAGCCGAAAAGGACGCTTCGCATGTGACAGAGACCTGCGAGAGCCGCGGCACCGCCGAACCGAGGGTGCAGTTCCAAGGCGCGGTTCGCCAACCTGATCGCGTCGGCCAACCCTTCGCGGGTCGCCAGGTAAGACTGCGGCAGAGCGCGGAGATAAAAATCATAGGCGGTGAGGTTCTCCGGTCGGCGCCGCGCCGCCATTGCGATTTCCGTTTGAACCAATTTTGGCTCGATAGCTGAGACAACGGCGACCGTCACTTCGTCCTGAAGCGCGAAAACGTCTGTCAGGTCGCGCTCGAACCGATCCGCCCAGATGTGCGCGCCGGTCACCGCGTCAATCAACTGCCCTGCGATGCGAACTTTCCCCGCTGCCTTGCGCACAGACCCCTCAAGGATATAGCGCACGCCAAGCTCGTGCCCGACCTGCTTCACGTTCACCGCCTTGCCCTTGTAGGTAAAGCTGGAATTGCGGGCGATCACGAACAGCCATTTGAACCGCGAAAGCGCGGTGATGATCTCCTCAACCATTCCATCCGCGAAGTATTCTTGCTCGGGATCGCCGCTCATGTTCTCGAACGGCAATACCGCGATGGAGGGCTTGTTGGGGAGCGCAGGAGCGCTCTCCGGCGCATCGCCCGGATTTGGGCCCGCAACTTCTGGAGCCTCCCGCACCTGTCCGACGAAACGGAAGCCCTTGCGCGGAAGCGTCTTGATGAGGCGCTGCTCCTCGCCGGTATCGCCGATGGCAGCGCGGACAGCATTCAGGCGGGTCGTAAGCGCAGCATCGGACACGATGCGACCATTCCAAACGGCGTTGATAAGGTCGTCCTTGCTGACGACGCGCTCCCTGTTTCGGATCAGGTATTCGAGCAGATCGAACACCTGTGGCGCAATGGAAACGACCTCTGCCCGGCGATGAAGTTCGCGCCGGTCGATGTCAAATGCGAATTCCTCGAAGCAATAGCGCAAGTTGCCAACCCTCACGGTGTCCTCCCTTCGCAGGAAGGCATCTTCGCACACCCAAAGAATAAGCCGCTGGTATAAAGAATGTAAACCGAAGGTGGAGCGGGTTTTGAGCTGTGCCATCTCATCTGACGCAGCGGAGCCCAACTTCCGGTTTGGGTCATAAGCGGCAGTCGAAGCAAAGGCGGCCCCGCGTCAAGTTCGCAGCCGATAGCCGACATCCGATCTGGCTCAAGCGTTGTTCAGCTAAGGGCCACAAGCTGACCGGTCGGACGCCAACATTCTCTGCGGTCAACAAGCTAAATTTGATCGAATTTAGGCCTGATCATGGGCCTCGGGTACAGGCGGCGTTGTGGGTGCCCTTGTAGTAGGTCGCGTGCCATCCATCTCTGATCACGTGCTGTCTTTCGTCGAGATGCCAGCCGGGCTTGCCTAGCGCATTACGCCCACGCATCACGCCGTGATTGCAAGCGCAGGACACTCCTGGCGCCGTGTAGCGGGTACACGGACCCAGAGCGAGGTTCTGCGCCTGCGTCGGGATGGGATCTAACAGGGCGAGCCCGATGAAAAGCAATCCAATTGTCGAAAACGATCTTCACAGCCATACAGGCCGCCCTCCCACTGCCTGATTGCATTCAACCGCACGCTGCAATTTAGGTCAATGCCGATCCAGTCGCCAAGGTCTGTTACGGGTTACTTGCGGACCTGGCGAGGACGTGTGGTGAAGTAAGCCAAGGGCCAGACGCAGCCGTCCAGAATGATCCGGGTTAGAGACCGGAAACAGGCCCCAAAGGTTTTCCACCAGCCTCATTTCTGCCCGGTATCGCAAGCGATGGTAGCAGCATTCCTTTTGCAATGATCGCTCCGGTCGGGCATCAAAATGACGGTGATTGAGGCTATCGGCTATCTTGCATCGACTCTTGTCCTGCTCACGTTCTGCATGAGCACCATGTTGAGTCTGCGTGCCGTAGCGATTTGCAGCAACATCGCGTTCATTAGCTACGGTTTCGGCGCCGAGCTATACCCTGTCCTTATTTTGCACGTCATCCTGCTTCCCTTGAACATAGTATTGCTTGTTCGCATGATGAATTTGCTTCGGAGAGCGAAGCGAGCCGCGGCTACGGATCTTTCACCTTTGTGGATGCAACCATTCATGCGGCCCAAGCATTTCAAGTCAGGAGAAACGATTTTCATAAAGGGTCAGCACGCCGATCTGCTCTATATGATCGTATCGGGTGAAGTGGGGCTTCCGGAGATTGATCAAAGACTCGCGGCAGGCGATCTGTTCGGGGAGATTGGATTGTTCTCTCTGGAGCGGCGTCGGACGCAGACCGCAGTGGCGGCGACTAATGTGGACTTACTTTGCATCAGCGACGAAGCTTTGAAGAAGCTGTGCGAGCGCAACCCCGGCTTATCGTTGTACTTTCTCCGATTGACCGCCACTCGAATGACGCAGAATGCCGCTCGGCTGCCTCCTGGCGCCGCCAGCAGGCTCTTCAACTCGGGCGATGAATCGGATCGTCTGCTTTAAGTCGGCTGTGGGTTCCTAAGCGGCAGTCGAGGCAAAGGCGGCCCCGCGTCAGGTTCGCAGCCGATAGCCGACATCCGAATTGGCTCAGCGTTGTTCAGCTAAGGGCCAACAGGGGAAGCAGCGCGGCTTGACCGTTCACTGAACAAGCACGTCTTGATGGCGTCCGGCGCGGGCAAGCCTGGAATGCCTCAGCGACAAGATCAGCGGAAAAGCCGCCCCCGGGTTGAGCGCTGCGACGGCTTCTTCTTTACGCGCTCAGACGGCCGCGACTACCCGCCGCGTCGCATGAAGGAAACGGTTAGCAGGCGCTGCGACGCCATCAATTGGATGACGCTCCTGTTTGCACAATTCATCCACTAGACGTTCGAGGTAGGGCGGCAGAGGCGAGGCTTCAAGAGATAAGTTCTGTTGCAATCTGTCACCCACCTCGTCACAGATCGACCGGGCAGTCTTATGATCGATGTGGTCCGATATTCGACTGGTCGGTTCCATATCGCGACCCTTTGGTTGGGCCCCACAATTAACTTAAGTTACAGGGATGCGAAAATGTTTCGCGCACCTTCGAAAGAATGCCGATGGTTCCATTTAATAGAACGAAGACACTGTGCGTCAGACCGATTGCCATCGTCAGCGCTGATATCTGCAACCCGCCGAGTTAGTGAAACTCGTGGGGCGCGACTTTCAAAACGTTCAGAATGTCCGTTCCGGGTCATAAGCCGCCGATGGCGGCCGCTCTGCACGAAGTCCGCTCATCGCCGGCCAGCCGACGTGTCAGTGGGCCATAGAGACCTTCCGCTAAGGGGCCAGAAGGAGACTTAAGGCGACGATTTCAAAATCCAGCAGTTTGATCGTTTTGTTGTTTAGAGCCTCGGTTGGCCCGTAGCATGGCATCGTCGGCATTGGTCGTCTGCCCGCTGTCGGTAGCCAGTTGGCCTTCGATTTGGTGTCTTGGGTCCAACATAAATCGTTACGCTGCCATCGGCGTTAGGATTCATTTTGTCGATATCGTAGGATGACAGCGTGGTCCGGTTGGAATTGCTGTAGATGATCCAGGTGGTCGCGTAGCCGTTCTGGCGCGGAAACCATGCCGGTGCGCTTCGATATGATTGTGGTGTAGCCATCGTAACCGGTGGCGGCGTCAGCGATGCATGGTGATCGCGGCCGGTAAGCAACGCAGCCCGGGTCGGCGACCATATTGCCGTGGTATGGGACCGGTTGAACCGAACTCCGACGTGGGGTCCGCGGGCGAACCGGGCTCTGGTGGAAGCCGAGGCTCACCTCCAGGGTCACGCAGATCCGGCCGTGCGGCAACTCAGCGAGGCGCGATGGTGCAGCCGTAAGCGCACAGCCCGTCGATGACGACGGACTTGCCGAGCCTGGCTCCGCCGTCGTCAAACGATCTTAACCGTCGCGGCTCTTCTGTCCGCCGAAGCAAGAAGAAATCAGCCAAGACGACGGTTTCATGCTAGTCGCGCGCAGCGTCCGTTCGGTGCGGGTCAGCATCAGTACGGGCGATATCCGCCACAGATGTAGTTGCCGTAGGCGTCGTAGCAGTTGCGTTGGTTGTAGTAGGCCGCGGAACCGACGGCCGCCGCGCCGAGCGCCGCCGCTCCGACCGCCACGCCGGGGCGATAGGCATAGGCGCCACGATAGCCGCCCCGATAACCGCCATGGTAGCCGCCCCGATAGCCGCCGCGAACCGCCACGGCCCGACCGCCTCCCGGACCGCGAACCGCGACCGCCCGGCCGCCGCCGGCGCGGTAGCCGCCGCGGGCGTCGGCGGGCTGCGGATCGAAGGTGCCTGCGATCAGCACGAGGCCCGCGATGGCAATAAGACCTTTGGCAACGAGACCTTTACGTAGCATGCGTCTTCCGTGGGTTGCGGGGAACGAGATCGCACGGCGGTTCGCCAGTGTTCGAGTTTCCCTCGATGTCGCCCCCGATGCCGCGTTCTCCCGTGCCGATGCTGTCGTCGCGACAGGTCAGCGCGTGAATCCATAACGATGAACCCGCGTCTTCGTTCAGTGCTGATGTTAGCTTTCCTCCTCGGTCCGACAACGGTCCGAAAGATGGTTCCCGCCGCCGGGCGCGGCTCTGATATTCGTCGGATCGACGATCTGGGCAATGCGGTGCTGGGAGCCGCACTGGAAACCGTCCAGATGGCTAGTGGCGGGTTCGTGGCAGCCTGGCATTCGCAGCGCGAATCATTGTCTTCAACAGCGGCCAGATCGACGACAAAAGGGGACGGCTTTCCAAAAATGGGAGGACCGCGAGTCTCGCGAGAGGACTCCGCAACACGGGACTTTCCGACTAATCTTGAGGTAGCTTGGATGGAATTGGAGCCGAAGCCAATGTCCGTTTTGGGTCTTGGTTGTGTGAAAACCCCAGGACGCTCGACGGCGATAGAAGAAGTTATTCGCTCAGGACCGTCTTAGCGGTCAAACTCGCAAGCGCATTCAACTTTGAGAGCTAGCCGAAGATTGGAATTCTAGCCGTGTTTCGATCTTTCGCGTTTTTACACAGCCAGGGTCACTTCCGGACTTCCACGCGGTCCAAATCGAAGTCCGCTCTTACTGCACCAGCAGACATGAGCGGCGGAAGGCCCCAGGATGGCGGTCCGCCCGCAAGTTGTCCGGGTCCTTCTGAGTTTGCTGCATGCGCGGGGACCGCGCGACGGCCCGCCCTAAACGTATTAGCATTTTCGCAATCTCATCTAAATTTGGTACCGTATCGCACACAGAGGAGCTGCCGCGCCCGGCAGCGTGGCGCTGACCGAATACGAGAAGCATCTGATGGTCGATGTCTACCTGCTGTTATGAGCGCCTTGGCGGTAAGGCCCCCTCACTGCGGCCAATCCTTGCAGAGCGTGATGCCGATCATGATCAGGGAGCCGATTGCGACTACCACCGGGCAGACAAACGGCAACTCTTCCAGCACGCAGATGACGACCGCCCGGACGCGGAGGGTTTTCTTCGTATGCGCAAAGCGCCAGCCTGCCACACCCATCGGACATCTCCGTTTGGCCCCCAGCAGCGGCGGTCTTACTCTTCAGCACGCAGCGATTTCCCGCTATCGCTCATTCGGATGTATCCCTGGATCAAGGTGAAGGAACCCTTGCACTAGCCATGGCGCCAGCGGATTGATGCGAGTAGATTGCTGCCCGTCGTGGCAAGCCACGCGGCTTTGATTGGACACCGCGAATCCCTGGTCGTTGATGTGATCGGAACCGCTTCGCGTTGCTAGGAATGTCTGCAGCATGTGGAACTGGATGATGCTGGGGCTAGAAAGCAATCGCGTGATCGGACTGCGCCTAGCGAAGTTGATGCGCGGCGGCAAAGCGGCCCAACGTGAAGCCCAGCGCATGGTGAGTGAAAAAATGCTTGCGGCGACGAAGGCCGGTACCAGCCTGATGGCTGGGGCCTCGGCCGACAAGATTGTTGAGCAATATCGAAGAAAGGTGGCGGCAAACGCCAAACGGCTCAGCCGCATACGAACACGGCGCAAACGAAAATCACGCTGACACTTCGGCTGAGGATCCCTTGCTCTGCTGCTTAAGCGCCCCCGGCCGATAGGCTTCGTCCTCATAGGGGTCATGACCGCTGGACTAGGCTTCGCGGCACCGCCCTTTGCCCCGAGCCCGACGCGGATCGAATTCATCGACCGCGTTCTGCCACGTCACGATCTGGTCTTCGTACCAGACGCGCCGGTTCGGGCTGATATAGGTGGACTTCGGAAACTTACCCGACTTCTCCATGCGGTAGAGCGTGGTGCGGCTGATGGGGATGATTTCCAACACCTGCTGCTCGTTGAGCATGCGACGGGGAGCGCACTTCAGATTTCCGTCAGGGTTCATCTCAGTGGTGGTCGGCTTTGTCGCGGTCATTACGAACCTCCTCCAAAGCCCGGTCCGCTACTCAGTCTTCGTTCTCTTCCTCGTTCTGCATCAATTGGCGAAAACGACGGATATCGAACTCGTCAGATCGCAAGCCGAGCGGTCTGACCCTGCGACGGTAGTTCCGGGCTATAGCGCGTCCGATAGCCTCGGGAGGATCTTCGGGGCTGGCCTGCTGCTCTCGCGTTCCCAAAGTGATCAATGGCTTCGCAGCGAGGTCAGACGGGCTGATGGGATAGCTCATCACCTGATCGACGATGGCCGCCATGAACGCAGACCGCGCGCGCTCATCGCCCCACCAAGTCGCGCCGAAATCGCGCATGGTCTCGCGTGCCAGAAACAGGATCGCGTAGATCAGATCGAGCGTGTGACCGTCACCCTGGATGTCGAAAGACATCTCAAGCCGCTGGCGGATTTCTTCCGCAATCGGCCTCAGATTCAGTGAGCTCGATGTGTCGAGCTTTGCACGAAGATCGTCGCCGAGCGTGATCTTGAACTGTTGCTGCTTCACGGCGTAGCCCTTAATATGATTATTCGTAGCCCTACAGTAGTTGACAGTAAGGGTCAATAGGATCAGACTAAACATGACTATTTCGGAAAGCACGGCGTCCCCGCGCGTCCTCGATCAGCGCTGGGAGGGTCGCTCGACGTTCACGGTCGAAGAAGCCGGATGCGAAATCCTGGGCCTCTCGAAGTGCAGTGCCTATGCAGCCGCCAACTCTGGTGAGTTGCCTGCAATTCGGGTGGGACGGCGTTGGATTGTCCCGCGGCACGCGCTGGAGCGAATGTTGAGCGGCTAACGAAGCAGGCGAGGGGACAATGATCGGGCGCTAACGGGAGAGCGCAGGTGAATCCTATTGAGCAAATCGCTGTTGCGTGCGGCGGCGCCAAGAAGACCCTTGGCGGATTCATTTGTCGTTGTCCCGCGCATGATGATCAGGACCCGAGCCTGTCAATTGGATACAGCTCTAGCGGCCCAGTGCTGCTGCATTGCTTCGCTGGCTGCGATTACGCGTCAGTTGTCGATGCTCTTCGGTGTCTCGGCCTCTGGTCCAGTACTTATCACCGTGAATCGCCGAAACTCGCCGTTACAACAGAGTCTAACGATGCCACCAGCGCCGGGGCTGCCGCCTGGGCGGTAACGATCTGGAAGAACTCGTCTTCGGCGCCCGGCTCGCTCGTTGAGAAGTATCTGCGGCGGCGCGGTGTAACGGTCTCGATTCCTTCCGCCATCCGTTTTCACCACGGGTTGCGACACCCGGAGGGGGCGTGCTGGCCCACTATGGTCGCGTTGGTGACCGACGCAATTGGCGACACGCCGACTGCTATCCATCGCACCTTCCTCTCGCGCGATGGCACCTCGAAGGCGCCCGTTGAACCCGCCAAAATGATGTTGGGTCCTTGCGGTGGCGGGATTGTTCGCCTCGGCGGTCAGGGCGGCGTTCTGTTGATTGGCGAGGGGATCGAAACCTGCCTTTCGGCGATGCAGGCGACCGGACATCGGTCGTGGGCGGCGCTTTCGACCTCCGGGCTGCGGAGGCTCGCTCTCCCGGATGATGAGCGGGACATCGTCATCCTCGCTGACGCCGACGCAGCAGGTGAGGCGGCAGCAATGTTCGCCGCGCGCCGCTGGGCGCGAGCGGGACGTCGGGTCCGCATCGCGCGTCCGCCGCCGGGGATGGATTTCAATGACCTGCTGACTGATTGGCACAGCTTACGGAGTGCGTGACGTGACGTCTGAAGGCGATATTGCCAAGCTCATCGCGTGTGCCGAAGAGTTTTGCGCCCCTTCCTCACCTGCCGCGGTGCGCGCGAAGCCTCGGCTTTTGGTTGAGAATTGCAATCCTGATTTGACCGTCACCGCACTGCGGGATGCTCTCGCCGCCGCTGGCGGCCTGTTTGAACGCGCCGTCCCTGTTCGTCTCGCGTTCGACCAGATTCAGCGCGGGGCGGTCGCGCAGGTTATGACGCCGGATGCTCTGGTCCTGAAGGCCCATACGATCTGCCGTCCGTACGTCCGGAAGGAGCGGCGGGACGGCACGATTGTAGAGGTTGATGCTCGCCTGCCGCGGTCGTTGGCGGTCATGTACCTCGACTGGCGCGGCGAATGGCGGCTGCCCCCCTTAAACGGCATCGCCTCGGCGCCGCAGCTGCGCGACGACGGGGCAATCAAAAGCACCGAGGGCTATGACCTTGCCACGGGTATGTGGTGCGAGAACGTGCCCAACCTCGACGATCTGGTTCCCACGAAGCCGGGCCTCGATGAAGCGACTGCTGCACTGCGGCTGATCCGCGAGACGTTCAAGACCTTTTGCTTTGCTGATGCCGAGACGATCCCGCCGGCTACCGGTGGCGTTGCGACGGTCGACACCTCGAAGCCGCCAGGACGCGACGAGTCGTCTTTCTTGGCAGCACTGCTTACGGCTGTCTGCCGGCCGAGCCTGCATCTTGCTCCCGGCGTGCTGTTGAGGGCCGCGCCCGTGTCCGGTGCTGGCGCAGGCAAAGGTCTGCTGGCCCGCTGCATCTGCATTATTGCCTTTGGGCGGGAGCCGCATGCTGTGACGGCCGGTGCAAGCGCCGAAGAGCTCGAGAAGCGGATCTCTGCCGAACTGATGGGGGGCAGTCCGGCCTTGTTCCTCGACAACCTCAACAATACGGCCTTCAGGTCCGATTTGCTCGCTAGTGCCATCACGGAGCGGCCGTCGCGGGTGCGCCTGCTTGGTCAGTCACAGATGGTGCCGTTGAACGCATCTGCGTTTGTGATTCTGACCGGCAATGGGTTGACCGTTTCCGAGGATCTGGCTCGCCGGTTCGTAACGGTGGAGCTCGATGCACGTACTGAAGATCCGGAGCTGCGGCCCTTCGCGGCTGACATCCGTGTCGAGGTCACCCAGCGGCGCACAGAGCTGCTGGCGGCGACGCTCACGATTTGGCGCTGGGGGAGGACGGGTTTCGACATCGAGCCCGGCTTGCCGATTGGTAGTTTTGCACAGTGGTGTCGGTGGGTCCGCGACCCGCTGCTCGCTTTGGGTTGCCAGGATCCTATCGCACGGATCAGTGAAGCAAAGCAGCGCGATGGACGCCGTCAGGCCGTCGCGGACATGTTTGCAATCTGGTGGGCCAAGCACCAGCATCATTCCGTGGCTGTGCGCGAGCTGCATGACGACGTTCGGCAGGCTTTGGATCCGCAGGGGCGCGGTCGCCAGTACCTCGCAGCACAGGTCGAAAAGTTGGCGGGGACGCGAATGGCAGGTTTCGTCCTTGTCCGTCAGGCCGCGGTCGGCAAGTGGGGCTCGGCGACGTATGTGCTCCAGAAAACAGTCGGCGGGGAAAATCATAGGGACCATAGGGGGCATAGGGGGGCTGAGCTGCCGCCTGAGCTCGCCGATACCCCCTATGCCCCCTATGGTCCCTATGATTCTGGCGCCACGCCGACTTTGTTGGATTGCGATGACGCAGTCTCGGCGTGCGCGCAGCCGAACTTGGATGCGGCCGCGGCAAACTCGGATCGCTCGCTGCAATCCGCGCCGGCAACCTCTCCTCTGGGGTGGAGTGCGCGGCTATGAGCGCGGTGGAAGCTCTCAAGGCGGCCGGTGCCGCCGGCATTCGCATCGTACTCGACGGGGACGATCTCGTGCTGACCGCGGCCGAGGCACCTCCGGACGAGGTGCTCAGCACACTGTCCTGGCACAAGTCTGAGATCGTGGCGCTGCTGCGGCCCGGCCACGACAACTGGTCGGAGGCGGATTGGCTGGCCTACTTCGACGAGCGGGCGGGCATCGCCGAGTTCGATGGCGAGCTGCAGCGGGCGGCGGCTGAGACGCGCGCCTTTGAATGCTGTGTGGTCGAATGGCTGAACCGCAATCCGGTCTGCTCCCCGCCCGGCCGCTGTCTCCACTGTGATCGTGAAGATGGCGCTCTTGATGAGCTCGTGCCATTCGGCACCGGACCGACAGGGCATGCCTGGCTGCATTCGCGCTGCTGGGGAGCATGGCATGCTGATCGGAGGGCCACGGCTGCAGCCATCCTGTCACTGATCCTGAGAACGGGCTGATGGGCAAGCGATTTAACTTTGAGGAGGAGCGATGATGTCAGCCAATACGCCACATGTTATCCTGCAAATGTCAGATGAACCCGACTGCCGGTTCGCCGCTGCCTGGTTTGCCAAAGCCGATGAAGCGCAGTCGGCATGGTCAGAGGCGCTGAACGATCCTCGTTTCGCGGATCGCGTTGGGCTGCTTCATACAGATGGAATCCCTGACCTTGCAGCTTGCGCGCTCGAGGTATTTGGAGAGCTGGAGCATCAGTGTCACATCGCGGTGCTCGACCTTTATCCGGCCAAAGATACCCTTCTCAGCCGCGAGTTTGTGCTTCTGGTGCGACTCGGATTTTTCGCCGCCGTAGGTGGGAGCTATTGGATGGCTGTCCCCGAAAGAATCACGCTCACGGCGATCAAACAGGCTGCTCTCGATCTGCTGCTAACCAAGGAAGAGGGCAACGATGGCATTGAGATGATTTGGCCCGAGCATCTTCTGGACACTTCGCCGGCACTGGAGGCGGAAGCACAACGAGCGAAACTGATCGCGATGCGCCGGTTCAGGGCGGATGCTGGCCGTACAGCGACAATCCAGTGAGCGAATGCGCAATCCTAGCTGGCGTGTTCGCGGACGGTTGTGTCGCTAAGCACCCCGGAATAGTTCCGTGAATGATTACCGCATAGGATCATAGTCATAGAAATTGGAAAAAAGGGGGCCTCTCATGGGTAGGCCCATCGGCAGCCCGAACAAGGAAAAGCCCTTCAACGACGCGCTCCGGATTGCGCTTCGGAGCCGTCCCTTGGCACTGCGCAGGGTGGCGGACCAACTGCTCGACAAGGCAGAGCAGGGCAATCTCGCTTATATTCACGAGCTGATCGATCGTCTGGATGGTAAGGCCGTGCAGGTCATTGATCGCCAGGATGTGCCGATCCATGAGCTGACCGATGCCGAGCTGTATCGCATCGCTGCGGGTGGCGGCCTGACTCCGGACACGATGCTGCTGCTCCCGCCGGTGAAGGTCAGGTCCGACGAGCCGAGTTGAGCTTGCCGTCGTCGCCTGAGCCGTTCAAGCGGCTGAGCATTCGGATGACCTGAGTAGCTTGCCACTTGCCGCCTCGTGGCGTCGTGATCCCCCGCTCATTCAGGATCACCGAGATGCGCTTGGCCGGTAGGTCGCGTAACGGCGAGAGAATGGGTCGGAAATGCTCGGCATGCAGGTCTGCTTCGGCCCTGCGGGCTTGTCCGATGGCGGCGTTGCCGAGCACCTGCCCGCGAACCTTGGCCGCTGCCAGCGCTTCCCTGGTGCGCTGAGCGATCCTCTCTCGCTCCTTCTCGGCGACCGCTGCGTGGATGTGGAGCATGAAAGGATCGACATCGGGCCCGAGCTCGGTGACGATGAAGGGAATGCGTTGCACCATCAGGCCGCTGATGAAGTGAACGTCGCGGCTCAAGCGGTCGAGTTTGGCGATGATGATAGGGGCAGCGCACGTCTTGCCGCCTCTGCCGACCTTGCGCGCAAACTTCATGGCTGCGGCCAGCTCAGGCCGGCGCTCAAGAGCATCAGCGCCCTTACCAGTTTCCACCTCGCGATACTCGGCTTCGATGCTGTAGCCGTGCTGCGCGCAGAAGGATCGGATCGCAGCTTGTTGCGCTTCGAGGCCGAGGCCGCTGCGGCCTTGCTTTGGTTTGGAAACGCGAATGTATGAGATGGCGGGCCGCATAGAATATTCATCCTCTCAGAAATTACAGACGGTCGAGCGTCTATCTGTAAACACAGAGAATCTAGCGAACGATGTGGCGTTCGGAATCCCCTACCTTTGGCGGATCCGAATCTTAGGGTGAAATTAGGGTGCCAGTGAAAAGCACGTTAACCGTTCACCGTGAAGGAGCGAGGCCGGACAAGGGGTTTTGGGCTGAGGGGTGGGGAGGGGAAAATCTATGGAGAAAGCATGCTTGTCCAAGGGGTCCTCCCAAAGCCGACACGATATTGGCGAGCCACAGCCAGCAAAACGCGTGGCTTGCGAACGGTGCCCAGGCGGAATGCGCCGCAGCAAGGTCAGAACCCTCCGCGGCCTGCTCTTCGTGCTCAGAAGACATCATTTCCAACGAGGTTCTGGACGGCTGTTCAATATCTACAAAGCTTCTGGGACGGGACTCAGTTCCCATGTCGAGTTTTGGCCTCAAGGCTAACTAAGGCAAGATGTCCTACACTCAGCGGTCGAAGCGAGACCGGACATGGCTGAGATACGACCAAAATCGGCGCGAATGACCCAAGGATGCTCGCGGCCAACGCTGGCACATTCCGGAGTTGGTCCCACGTCACAATCCGTAAGGTAAAGGCCAGCGTGGAAATGATTGGCTCTTATAGTCCTCGAGCGTGGATGCAAAAGGCAATCATTCTGTACTTGCCGTTCCCAGCATGTTCGCTTTTGGAAAATTCTTCTCATGACCGCAGCTGGGTTTTGCCGGGCGGACCGCGAACGATTTGTGGCGGTGTGAAATAATAGTCTACGGCGGGACTCTGCGGGCTAACGTCCTATTTCCTCGCAGTGTCGTCGGAGCGCGCTTGTAAGTCGACGCATCTCGTACCGGTGAGCATCTACCCGCGAGGCTTGGCGGCTGCGAGGGCTTCTCTTGTGCGTTGAGGAATCCGCTCCCGCTCCTTCTCCGCGCCCGCAGCATGGGTGTGCGTCATGAAGAGATCAACGTCGGGCCCAAGCTCGGCGACTATGAAGGGATGCGGTGCGCCATCAGGGGCGTTGCGTCCTGCGATGCTGCGATGCGAGCACGACCTGGGCGAGGGGCGGGCCGTACCCTCTGGCCAAGGCACCGGGGGTGGGAAAATTCGGCCGGGCAAGCATGCTCATTTCGACATCCCCCTCGACATCACCGCCAACTTCAGAATGTTCGGGTTTGGGGTCGGCGCCTCTGGTTGGCGCAAATCTCGAAAAGTTCGCAAGGCGAGAGAAGATGTTGCAACAGCCTTTATTGAGCTTCCCCCCTGTCCCCCATAGTGGGGGTGTGCTGAAGGGAGACCCACCGCTATCGTTGACTCGACACTTGATGTGGATCAACGGCACCGAGTATGACTGAAAACTATTCTCGGTCGGTGGACGGTAACTCGGGGCCCTCCGGTGATGATTGAAGAGATCCTTTTTTACGCGATGGTGCTCACCGCCATTGGTTTTTTGTGGTTGTGATTCATCGAGCAGAAGAAAAAGCGAAAGGCGCTTCGGCACAAGGAGATTGACGATCTCCGCGACCCGTAACCCTGCGCTTTGGTTTCGCGGCGAGATTCTACGTGATGCCTCGATAGCCCGGCCAAGGCGCCCATCGCTCTGCTGCATCGGCGATCTCGTCGGGCGATTGGATCTGCAATCGCGCAAGCAGCCGGGCTCTCTGCTCTGAGATTTGCTTGGCGGTACCGCCAAGGCGCACCGCGATCTCGGCGTCAGTCTTCCCAGCAGCCAAGCGCCTCAATAATCGCTTCTCACGCGGACTGAGCAAGTTGCGCATCGTTCCCGCCACTGCTAACGCGCGACGGCTCCAACGCCGTGGGCCGGTTGAGGGAGGAGGGGCGCCGGGGCCTGCGAGCGCCCAGCGCACCTGACCTGAGCCACAAAGGTCATCCAGCGATGGACTTCAGCGCCTTGCTTCACTTTCTCCATCCAGCCATCGACCCACGCTTTGAGATCGGGATTCTCCATATGGTCGCCTCCGTTTCATTTGAGTGGGCCTTCG
>NZ_JCAMOP010000078.1:0-17309 GCF_059512345.1 Bradyrhizobium sp. Unk1 | reverse complement strand
CCATCGCTACCCTCCAAGGCTTTGCCCGAGGGAATCACAATTGACGAATTACGCAACAGGCCCACAAGGGGAGAGGGATGCACCGTCAACGCCGCCCTATAATTCCTTCGCCGGACAACTCACGCTTCGCCGCGCAGCCAGGCCTTCACCTTCTGCAACAGCCCATGAGGCAGTTCGCCAACTGACGCGGCTTCGGCGGGCGTCAGCGTCTGCAAGGCTGTATCGATGTCATCGGTCGCCGGCTCGGGCACTGGCACAGGCGCCAGTCCTGCCGCTGCAAGCGCGATCGGACCGACCTGCACCAGGAACGCGCGCTCATATTCGCGCGACAGGCGCGCGAGTGCATCTTCCAGCGTCAGCCAGTCGACCGCCTTGATGTCGTTCATCAGCTTGCGAACGGGACCGCCCTCGGCCTCCATGCGCCAGAAATGCACGACCTTGGAGCGCCCTCCCGACTGGTAGACGAGCGTGCCGAGGAACTCGTGGAAGGCCACATCGTGGCCGGTCTCTTCCAACACCTCGCGGTGCGCGGCTTCTTTGGGCGTCTCGCCGTCGTCGAGCTTGCCCTTGGGCAAAACCCATTCGTTGCGCTTGCGCTGGCGCACGACCGCAACCAGCGGCGGCGCGCCACGCCGCAGCACGATACCACCCGCCGCCATCACCGGCGCTCGCGCCATCACAAAATTCCGCGTCGATCCAATCGTCCCCGCGGACGATATAGGCTGCCGACGCGGCGGATTGAAGGCTAGTTTTTCTTCAACAGCGCTTGACCTGCACGAATGCGGGTGCCCTCGCCGATGCCGTCGCAGAAGTTGAAATCGCCGGGCGCCAGGATGATGATGGTGGAGCCGTGCTCGAACCAGCCGAGCTCCTCGCCCTTGGTCACGTTGACGTCGCAGGGGAAATTGACCGGGCCGCGGGTCTGCGCGTTCAGCACCATGTCGAGGAAGTGCAGGCGGATGCTCGCGACCAGGATCGCGGCGACCGGCACCAGCGTCACGGCCTCGCCCGTCGACAAACGCGTGCGGATCACCGCGCGCTCGTTCTTGCAGAACAGGCGCTCGACCCGCTTCAGCGCGATCGGGTTGACGTTCCAGACGTCGCCATGGATCAGCGTGACGCGTTCGATGTGTGCGTCATGGGGCGCATGGAAGCGGTGATACATGCTCGACGTCAGCCGCAGCGTGACGAAGCTGCCGTTGCGGTGCTGGTCGACGAGCGCGGAATCACCGAGCAGGTCGAGCAGCGAATAGGGCGCGCCCTTGACCTGGAACAGCTCGGTGTCGGCGATCCGGCCATGGGCGCCGACGATGCCGTCCGAGGGGCTGGCGACAATGGAAGGGTCGGGATCAAAGGGGCGCAGCCCCGGCTTGAGCTCCCGGGTGAAACAATCGTGCAGGCTCTTGAAGTGGGTCTTGCGTGCCTCCGACAGATCGAGGTCGGAGAACAGCTTCCACAGCGCGATCGAGAAGTCCCTGACGAGCGGGTTTTCGATCTTGGAAAACCAGCCCATGAAGCGGGTCAGGGCCGCCCGGGGGATGCGGTTGGTCAACAGGAAGTTGAGGTCTTCCTGCTGGGTGAAAGAGGCGATGAGGGCTTTGACTGTCATGAATCTGTCAGCTCGCAGTATTAGCGCTTGTTGTCATGGAAACGACACTCCCGATTCTCTCATTTTCCGTGGCCGCCGCAGCGTCCGCTGCCGCCGTCTTCCCGAAGCTCAAGGCGCGGGTCGAACTGTCCCGCGCCAAACACCGGTCGCTCGCCGGACACTCCAAGATGTCGCGCCGGGTGGCAAAGCTGCTCCCGTTCTACGAGTTCGAGGGTGATCAATACTTCGGCTGCGACGGCGCGCCCGCGAACATCGTGGCTCAGCGCAAGGACGCCTTCTTCCGCCTCGCCCGCCTTTACGCCGAGCGCTTCCCCAAAGGCCGCGCGATGACGAAGGAAGCGGCGGAAAAGATCTCCGACCTGCACTTCACCGAAACCTACCGCGTGCCGTTCCAGTTCTCGCGCCTCGTCCGCGAGCATCTGGGCACCTCGACCTTCATGGAATCGTCCAGCGGCGTCACCGTCACGGATGTCGACGGCAACACCTCCTACGACCTCACCGGGTCCTACGGCGTCAACATCTTCGGCAACGACTTCTACAAGGAGTGCATCGAGGGCTCGGAGAAGCGCGCGCACGCGCTCGGCCCGGTGCTCGGGCCCTACCACCCCGTCATCCTTGAGAACGTGCAGCGGCTCTGCCAGATCTCGGGCCTCGACGAGGTCTCGTTCCACATGTCCGGCACCGAAGCCGTGATGCAGGCGGTGCGGCTGGCGCGCTACCACACCAAGCGCACGCATCTGGTTCGTTTCGCCGGCGCTTATCACGGCTGGTGGGGCGACGTGCAGCCCGGCGTCGGCAATCCGATTCCCGCGCACGAGACCTACACCCTCGCCGAGATGTCGGAGAAGACGCTGCACGTGCTGCGCACGCGCAAGGACATCGCCTGCGTGCTGGTCAATCCGTTGCAGGGCCTGCATCCGAACGGCAACGCGCCCGGCGATTCCTCGCTGGTCGATTCCTCCCGCGGCGGCAACTTTGACCGCGCGGCGTATACCGAGTGGCTCAAGAAGCTGCGCGAAGTCTGCACCGAGCGCGGCATCGCGCTGATCTTCGACGAGGTCTTCGTCGGCTTCCGTCTCGCCGCCGGCGGCGCCCAGGAGTACTTTGGCGTCAAGGCCGACATGGTGACCTACGGCAAGAGCCTTGCCGGCGGCCTGCCGGTCGGCGTCGTCTGCGGCAAGAAGGAATTGATGCGCCGCTTCCGCGACGATCGTCCCGCCGACATCTGCTTCGCCCGCGGCACCTTCAACTCGCATCCCTACGTCATGACGGCGATGGACGAGTTCTTGAGCCGGCTCGCCAGCCCGAACTTCCGCGCCATCTATGACGGCCTGGACGCGACCTGGAACGGCCGCGCGCAAAAGCTCAACCAGATGATGACGGACGCCGACCTCCCGGTGCGGTTCGCCAACTTCTCGTCGATCTGGACGGTGAAATACACCACCCCGTCCCGTTACAACTGGATGCTGCAATATTACCTGCGCGCCGAAGGCCTGTCGCTGAGCTGGGTCGGCACCGGCCGGCTGATCTTCAGCCTGAACTACACCGACGCCGATTTCACCGAAGTCGCCGAGCGCTTCGTCCGGGCGGCCGAGAAGATGAAAGCCGACGGGTTCTGGTGGCACGACGGCGTGCTCACCAACAAGAACATCAAGCGGCAGATTTTGAAAGAGATGCTGGCCAAGCGTTTTGGGCGCTGAGGTCTTCTCACACTCAGCCCCGGTCACCGCCCGCTCTTCTCCCTCGCCCCGCCCTTGTCCGCCGAAGCCTTGGCGAAGGCGGATGCGGGGCCGCGACGAGCTACGCTCGCGCTGAGAGGGCCGGGGTGAGGGGGATTCTCCGCGAGTGCGGTGAAAGTTGGTGGACACCCCGCTAGCAACGCCCCCGCGGAGAGCCCCCCTCACCCGAATTCGCGCTGCGCGCAAATTCGGCCTCTCCCCGCACGCGGGGGGAGGCGAAAGAGCCCCCAAGACGTGGATGCCCGGCACGAGGCCGGGCATGACGTAGCAAACTGACATCGGAGTGCTTTGTGTGCGCGGCGCGCTCAGGCGTGCTGCTCTTCGAGCGTGGGCTCGGAGATGAGGCCCAGCGTGTGCTCGGGGTTGAGATGCAGGCCGGGGTCCATCAGCTCGCCGCGCATCAAAGCGAGCGGCGCGCTGCGATAGAGCATCAGGTCGTGGAAGGGGTCGGTCAGGATCTTGGTCATCCAGACGAGGCCGGTCTCGACGTCGCGGATGAAGAACAGGTGCACGGTACGGAACAACAGACCGCCACCGCCGATCACCAGCCAGATTTTCGCGACCTGCCGCATGAAATCGGTCGCGCTCGCCCAGGGCGTGAACAGGCCGAACAGCGTCGGATCGACAACCAGCACCAGCGGCGACAGCGCCCAGATCGCCATCAGCACCACCTTGCGCTGAAGGTTGTAGCCGACCTTGATGTCTTCCTTGTACTCGTGCGTCGCCTGGTTGATGTGGTCGTAATCGTGCGGCTCGAAGAAGAAGTGACCGGCCTGGCGCGAGGTCATCGAGACCAGCCAGCCGACCAGCGCCGAGAGCATGGGATCGATGAACAGCCAGACATAGGCAAAGAGAAAGCTCAGCGCGCTGACGAAGTGCAGGCTCTGATTGATGCGGCTGTGGTGATAGTAGCGATGGTCGTCCCAGCGCTGGATCCGCAGCTGCTCGAGATAATTCTTGATCATGCTCTCCCCCAAAATGCTTTCGGGTTCAGGATTTACAGGGATTCGATGTACGCCATGTGACATCATCATTTTGTCATGTGACGATGTGCAGCGGCGCGATGACGCACGGGTTACTCTCTCTCCTCATCCTGAGGAGCGCGGAACGCGCGTCTCGAAGGATGAAGGCCGAGGTGCATCAGCACGGGCCTTCGTGGTTCGAGACGGCGCTTACCGCGCCTCCTCACCATGAGGAGCAGCAGCTCAAGCCGCCTTGGCGACGTCGACCTTGCGGAAGCGCACCAGCGAGAAATGGCCGAGCGGCGGAATCAGGCGGCGCTCGGCGAGCTCGATGCCCTTGGCACCGGAGAGCCACTTCGCATAACGCGACCAGGCGAACTCGGCGGTGCGGAAGCCGAGCGGACGCACCACCGGCTGGAGCCTCTGCTCGATGAAGCGGCGCATGCCGGTGTCGGCGCTGACGCGGGTCAGGATGATCAGCTCGCCGCCCGGGCGCAGCACGCGGGCGAATTCGTCGAGCGCCACTTCCGGGTTCGGCACGGCGGTGACGACATATTGCGCCATCACCACGTCGAAGGAATTGTCGGGGAATTCGAGCTTCTCGGCGTCCATCACCGCGAGGCCCTCGACATTCTTCAGATTGCCCTCGGTGACGCGCTGGCGCGCCTTGTCGAGCATCGCTTCCGAAATGTCGGTGCCGAAGATGCGCAGATGCGGCGCGTAGAGCGGCAACGAGATGCCAGTGCCGACGCCGACTTCGAGCACACGGCCGCCGATCTTGTTGGTGGCCGCGATCGCGGCCTGCCGGCCCTTGGCGAATACGCCGCCGAACACGAGATCGTAGACGGGCGCCCAGCGGTCATAGGCCTGCTCAACCGTGCCACGCGTGAGGTCGAGCTGCTGGGTGCCGTCAAGGTTCATGATCTTAGCCATCGATGAGGTTCTCGCTGTGGGTCAAACGTTGCAGATCAACCGCGCACCGGCCGCCGCGCCATGACCGGCGAGGCGCGCAGGATGCGGCTGGGCTGAAGTGAGGTGAGATTTCCGACGAACTGACGCGCGCTGTTTTCCCAGGAGCGCTCGAGCGCGAAGTTACGGCAGGTCTCGCGCGACATGGTGAGCGCGCGGAGGCACGCGGTACGCAGATCATGGTCGATCGCGCCGATCGGATGATCGGCGATGACGTCCTTGGGACCCGTTACCGGAAACGCCGCCACCGGCGTGCCGCAGGCGAGCGCCTCGAGCTGCACCACACCGAATGTGTCGGTGAGACTGGGGAAGACGAAGACATCGGCCGCGGCGAGATGCGCGGTGAGGTCCGCGCCCTTCTTCTCGCCGAGGAAGACCACGTCCGGATATTTCTTCTCGAGCGCCGCCTTCTGCGGACCGTCGCCGACGACGACCTTGGTGCCGGGCAAATCGAGCGAGAGGAACGCTTCGAGATTCTTCTCCACCGCGACGCGGCCCATGGTCATGAAGATCGGGCCCGGCAAATCGAGCTTGGCCGGGGTGTCGGGATGGAACAGCTCGGTATTGACGCCGCGCGTCCAGAAGCCGAGCCGCTTGAAGCCGCGCTCGGAAAGCTCCTGCCGCAGCGAAGGCGTCGCCACCATGGTCATCGCGGCGGCATCGTGGAAGTGGCGGAGCACGGCATAGCCGACGGCATCGGGGATACCGGTCCGCACCGAGACGTATTCGGGAAAGCGCGTCGTGTAGGAGGTGGTGAAGGCAAGGCGGTTGCGGCGGCAATAGGCCCGCGCGGCCCAGCCGATCGGCCCCTCGGTCGCGATGTGCAACGCTTCCGGCGCCGCCTTCTCGATCCGCCGCGCGATCTCCTTTCCGCTCGGCAGCGCGATGCGCAGGCCCGGATAGGTCGGCAGCGGCCAGGACCGAAAGCCGTCCGGGGTGAGGAAGTCGATCTCGACGTCGAGCGCCTTGGCCGCGTTCGCCAACGAGGTCAGCGTCCGGACCACACCGTTAACCTGCGGATGCCAGGCGTCAGTCGCGATTAATACCCGCATGGGGAAATCCCGAGAGTTTGATGATTCTCGGCTTAGGACCATCAACCACGGATATTTCAGGCGTGTGACGTCACAGAAGTGTCGGCCCGCTGTTTTGTTGGTTAACGGGTCCGCGCCGCCACGAAACCGTCATGAAACAAATCCTTTCCGCCATGAAACCGTTTTCGATTTTCCGCGCAAAGCTCCCGAAACGTTTTGCCGTTAGTGATCTGGGCAACGGAGCACCGCAACGGTGCCGCGGTGGTCAAGAAACACCGATCAAACAGGGGCGATCAATGATCAATCTGGACACGTTCAAGACGTATTCGCGCGCCGTTGCGCTCAGCGCCGTCGCGATCTCCGCAATCGCATTTGCCGGTCCGGCGAAGGCTGCGCCCGTGCAACTCTTCCCCTTCTTCCAGCCGCTGCCGCCGATGGCCGCGCCGCAGCCCTACCAGCAGCCCTATCAGGCGACGCCTTACCAGGTCGCGCCGTCCGAGGATCAGGACGCGGTCGAGATGCCGGCCCGCTTCCGCCGCCAGACGGTTTCCTACGCGACGCGCGAGGCGCCGGGCACCATCATCATCGATACGCCCAACACCTATCTCTATTACGTGCTCGGCAACGGCCAGGCCGTTCGCTACGGCATCGGCGTCGGCCGCGACGGCTTCACCTGGTCCGGCGTGCAGTCAGTGACCAAGAAGGCCGAGTGGCCGGATTGGACCCCGCCGCCGGAAATGATCGCCCGCCAGCCCTATCTGCCGCGCCACATGGCCGGCGGCCCCGGCAACCCGCTCGGCGCGCGCGCCATGTATCTCGGCGGCACCATCTACCGCATCCACGGCACCAACGCGCCCGACACGATCGGCAAGCACGTCTCGTCCGGCTGCATCCGCCTGACCAACAACGACGTCACCGACCTCTACTCCCGCGTCAACGTCGGCACCAAGGTGATCGTGCTGCCGATGACGGAACGCCGCGCGGACCTCGGCGCCGCGACGCGCTAACGCGGCAGGACATTGTGACGCAAACGGCCCCGGAACCCACCGGGGCCGTTTTCGTTGGCATCATGCTCTCCGGACGACCTCGCTTGGAGAAGCACAGTTCGGAGGCGCAGATGCGATCACGCCTGCAAATGTCGCCAGGCACATGGCTGCGCCCGATCGCAACTGCCGGCGCATTGACGCTGCTCCTGTCTGCGCCCCCTTCGCTCGCCCAGCAGCCGGCGAGCGACGAGGCGGCTCAGCAGGCTTTCAACAATTCCTGTCGCACCTGCCACTCCGTAAAGGACGGCGACAATCGCCTCGGTCCCAATCTCAGCAAGATCGTGGGACGCAAGGCCGGCTCGCTGCCGAACTACAACTACTCTCCGTCGATGAAGGACGCCGGCTTCGTCTGGGATCCGGACAAGCTGACCCGCTTCATGGTCAAGCCGGATGAGGTCGTGTCCGGCAACAAGATGCAGCCATATGGCGGCGTCTCCGCGGAGGACGCGGCCAAGGTGGTTGCTTATCTGCAGGCGGCGGGCGGGCAGTAGCAGGACAGAGATTTATCGTAAGCCTCATCCTGCGGAGCCGCGGAACGCGGCGTCTCGAAGGACGAGGCGTTTACACCGGCGGAAACACTTTACCGCCGCCGCTCCGCGATCAGCCTCAGCCACGCCGCTGAATGAAACGCGCTCATCAGCAGATACATCGGCACCATCCCGCCGAGCACCGCCCCGTGCCCGGCGGCACACAGCATGTCCGCCGGGCCGCCGCCGGGCACGGCCGTCAGCACGGCCATGATCGCGAAGGTCGGCGTCGCCGCCAGAGCCAGCCATCTGGCGAGGTGGCGTGCGGCCACCACGCCATCGCCTCTCGCGCCGGTGGCCACGTTGGCGGGACTAGTCACGGCCTTCCGCGGCCTCCTCGCGAAAAGCCTTCTCGCCGGCTGTCGAGATCTCCACCCATTTCTTGTCGGGCGCAGCGCCGTCCGTGTAGCTGTCGTGCCAGTTCCACCATTTGTAGGTCGGCGTCTGCGGATAGCCCTTTGGCGAGTCCTCCCAGACCTCCTGCCGGCCGAGGGGCGTGATGTCGAGATAGTTCCAGGTGCCGCCCATCTGCTCGTCGCCGCGGCTCTTGACGAAGTAGGTGCGGAAGATGCGGTCGCCGTCGCGGTAGAACACGTTGGTGCCGTGCCATTCGTCCACGCCGAAATCGGCGTCGAAACTGTCGGTGACGGTGACCCAGGGCATGGTCCAGCCCATCCGCTGCTTCAGCCTGATGATGTCGGCCTGCGGCGCGCGCGAGGCGAACACGAGCGTGGTGTCGCGGGCGTTCAGGTGCGAGACATGGGCGACCTGGTCGGCCACCATCGAGCAGCCACGGCAGGCATGATCGGGCCAGCCGAACACGCCCGGCTCGAAGAAGGCCCGGTAGACGACCAGCTGCCGCCGGCCCTGGAACAGATCCACCAGACTGATCTTGCCGCCGGGCCCCTCGAACGCATAGGTTTTGGTGACGTCCATCCACGGCATGCGCCGGCGCTCGGCGGCGAGGGCGTCGCGGGCACGGGTATGCGCCTTTTCCTTCACGAGCAGTTGCTGACGGGCGGCCTCCCAGTCCTGCGGCGACACCACCGGCGGTGTTTGCATGGCGGCCTGTCCGTTAGTTCCTGCGTTGTCTGCTGATGTCATCATGGCTCTCCATTCCTCTTGTCCGGGCGGTCATTCCGCGTCGCGCTACGACAGACGCGGAACCGCTCGACCCTCACCGCACATTGTCGGTCGTCAACGATTTCTGGCACCAAGCGGTTGCGCGGTGGGAGTAACAAGTGTGGCGGGATTTGAATGGAGTCGCTGATCACGGCCGCCGCGCGCGCGTTGGAGGCCGGCGATCCGCTCGGCGCGTTGAACCGCGTTGCGCTGCGCAACGATGCGCCGTCGCTGGCGCTGCGCGGCATCGCGATGGCGCAACTCGGCGATCTCGCGAAAGCGAAGACGCTGCTGCGGAGCGCCGCGCGCGCGTTCGGTCCAAGAGAGGCGGTGGCGCGCGCGAGATGCGTGGTGGCCGAAGCGGAGATCGCGCTCGTCTCGCGCGACCTGAGCTGGCCGGTGAAAACGCTCGCGGCGGCCCGCGCGACGCTCGAACAGCACGGCGATCTCGCCAATGCAGCCCATGCGGGCCACATCGAGGCGCGCCGCCTCCTCCTCGTCGGGCAGCTCGACGAAGCCGAGCGCACGCTCACCGAACTCATCCCCTCCCCGCTCCCGCCTGCCTCGCAAGTCGTCCGCGAGCTCGTGGTCGCCGGTATCGCCATCAGACGATTGAGAGCGAAAGATGCGCGCGCGGCGCTCAACCGCGCGGCTCTCGCAGCGCGGCAGGCGAAGATCCCGGCGCTGGTGGCCGAGGTCGACAGCGCGAACCTCATCCTCGACACGCCGGCGGCGCGCCTGATCGCGCGCGGCAGCGAACACCCGTTGTTGCTCGGGGAGGTCGAGAGGCTGGCGACCTCGACGGCGCTCGTCGTGGACACCTTTCATCATGCCCTGCGCAGGCAAGGCCGCATCGTATCGCTCGGAACGCGGCCGGTGCTGTTCGCGCTCGCCCGCCTTCTGGCGCAGGCATGGCCCGCGGACGTCTCGCGAGAGGCGCTGATATCAGGCGCGTTCCGGGCGAAGCACGCCGACGAATCGCATCGCGCGCGGTTGCGCGTGGAGATCGGGCGGCTCCGCACCCAGCTCAGGCCGCTGGCCGACATCAGCGCAACGAAGCAGGGTTTTGTGCTGTCGCCGCGGAAGACGCGCGACGTCCTCGTGCTCGCACGTCCCGTCGAGGAGAAGCACGCCGCGGTGCTCGCCTTCCTCAACGACGGCGAGCCCTGGTCGAGCTCGGCGCTCGCGCTGGCACTGGGGACGAGCGCCCGCACCTTGCAGCGGGCCCTCGAAGAGCTGGCGCGGTCGAACAAGGTGCAATCGTTCGGACACGGCCGGGCACGGCGCTGGATGACCCCGCCCGTCCCGGGTTTCCCGACAGGCTTGTTACTCCCCGGACCGCTCCTGAGGGGGTAGGATGGATCGCATCACAGGGATCAAGCACATGAAGCGTTCCGCCGCCGAGATCGTCAGGGAATACGGACCTTTTGCAGGTGTCGAGGCCGTGCATGGCGTCACCTATGACGGCACCCATGTCTGGTTCGCATCCGGCGACAAGCTGAATGCGGTCGATCCGGCCAACGGCAAGATCGCACGCTCGATCGATGTCTCCGCGCATGCGGGGACGGCGTTCGACGGCCGGCACCTGTTCCAGATCGCCGAGGATCGCATCCAGAAGATCGACGCCGCCACCGGCAAGGTGATCAGCACGATTCCGGCTCCGGGCGGCGGCGGCGATTCCGGATTGGCCTGGGCGGAGGGCTCGCTGTGGGTCGGCCAGTATCGCGAGCGCAAGATCCATCAGGTCGATCCGGAAACGGGGAAGATCCTCCGCACCATCGAAAGCAAGCGCTTCGTGACCGGCGTCACCTGGGTCGACGGCGAGCTCTGGCATGGCACCTGGGAGGGCGAGGAAAGTGATTTGCGCCGGATCGATCCTGAGACCGGCAAGGTGCTGGAGCAGCTCGACCTGCCCGCCGGGACGATGGTTTCAGGATTGGAGTCCGACGGCGGCGACCGCTTCTTCTGCGGCGGCGGCGATCGCGGCAATGTGAGGGCGGTTCGCCGCCCGAGGCGCGGCTAGGTGCGCGATGACGGATGCGCGGCACCGATGCTGCCGCAACCGTTAATCTGTTCGCCCCAATTCCACCCCACCGGTGCGCTCTAGCGCCCCCCTCGCCTGCCCTGTAGACTTCCGGCCCTGGGTGGCTTGGGGGATTGATGCGACTGACGCTGAACTTGAAGACTGTCTTGATCGCCGTGGCGGTGCTCGCGGCGTCGTTTTTCGTCAGCCTGAAGGCGATGGACTGGCTGTCACCGCGCGCGACGACGACTGCGCCGCCGGTCGTGCAATTGCCACCGCTGCCGCCGGTCGCGAAGAGCTCGATCGTGGTGGCGCCGGTTGCGATCGCGCTATCGGCGATCCGCGAACAGGCCGAGAAGGCCGCGCCGCGCAATTTCGCCGGCAAGGCCGATAATCCAATCTCGCAGATCCTGGAGAATGCCGACATCGGCTGGTCCGCCGTGCGCGGGCCGATGGCGGCTACCGGCGACAAGGACGTGCTGACGATCTCGACGCCGCTCAATGGCAAGCTCAACGTGACGGGCTCGCTGTCGTCGAAAGCCACCGGCGCGCTCGGCGACGCGCTCGGCAGCGTGCTCGGCGGCGACGCAGCGAAACGGATCGGCGCGGTCAACATCAAGAATTTGAACGCCAGCGCCGAGATCAAGGGCAACGTGGTCGTCACCTCGCGCCCGAAGCTCGCGGCCAACTGGCATCTCGAGCCCAATCTCGGCGCCCAGGTCAATCTCGGCGACACCAACCTCAATGTCTCCGGCGCCAAGGTCAACGTGCCGGCGCAGGTGAAGCCGCTGATCGACAAGAATGTCGGCGAGCAGATCAACATCGTCTCCGAGCGCATCCGCAACGATCCATCGCTGCGCGAGAATGCGAAGCTGCAATGGGCCAAGGCCTGCCGCTCGATCCCGCTGCAGGGCTCGGGTTCCTCGGGCGCGCTGCCGCCGCTCTGGCTCGAGATGAAACCGACCCGTGCCATCGCGGCGCAGCCGCGCGTCGACGCGCAGAACGTGACGTTGCTGCTCGGCCTCGAGCTGGAGACGCGCGTGACCTCGACGTCGACCAAGCCGGACTGTCCCTTCCCCGACAAGATCTCGATCGTGCCGCCGACCGGCACCGGCGTGAACATCGGCGTGCCGATCGACGTGCCCTTCACCGAGATCAACAAGCTGATCGCGGCGCAGATGGTCGGCCACACCTATCCCGAGGACGGCTCCGGCCCGGTCGACGTCACCGTGAAAAGCGTCAACGTGGTCCCGTCGGGCGATCGTCTCCTGATCTCGCTGCTGGTGCGTGCCAAGGAGAAGAAGAGCTGGCTCGGTCTCGGCGCCGAAGCGACCGTGCACATCTGGGGCCGGCCGATGCTCGACCAGGCGCAGCAGACGCTGCGGCTCGCCGACATCCAGCTCGCGGTGGAGTCCGAGGCCGCCTTCGGCCTGCTCGGCGCGGCCGCACGCGCGGTGGTGCCGCAGATGCAGCAGGCATTGGTGCAGAAAGCGACGCTCGATCTGAAGCCGATCGCCGCCAATGCGCGCGAGAAGATCGCGGCCGCGATCGCCGACTACCAGAAGAGCGAGGACGGCCTCAAGGTCGACGCCAAGATCGACAGCCTGACCCTCGCCGACATCGCCTTCGATTCCAAGACGCTGCGCATCGTCGCGGAAGCCGGCGGCTCGCTGAACGTCTACGTGACGAAGCTGTCGGGGATGTAGCGCGTCTTCACTCGCCGGACCCGCGCGCCTCGCTTGCGCCGCTGGCGTTCTCGTCGGAGGATGCTAAGCTGTTTCCCGCAACCTCGAACGAGGTGCCGACAGCACTGCAGGGACAACGCGAGGACAACATGGAAGCCGGCATGGTCACGCCTGCGCCGGCGCTGGTGCGCTTTTCCGGCATTCAGAAGACCTACGATGGCGAGCACCTCGTGGTGAAGAACCTCGATCTCGAAATCAGGAAGGGCGAGTTCGTCACCCTGCTCGGTCCGTCGGGCTCGGGCAAGACGACCACGCTGATGATGCTGGCCGGCTTCGAGGTTCCGACCCATGGCGAAATCTACCTCGCGGAACGGCCGATCAAGAACGTGCCGCCGCATAAGCGCGACATCGGCATGGTGTTCCAGAACTACGCCTTGTTCCCGCACCTGACGATCGCGGAGAACATCGCCTTCCCGCTATCCGTTCGCAACACGACCAAGGCCGAGGCGCAGGAGCGCGTCAGCGCGGCGTTGCGCATGATCAAGATGGAAACCCTGGCGCACCGGCGGCCCGGGCAGCTGTCCGGCGGTCAGCAGCAGCGCGTGGCGCTGGCCCGCGCGCTGGTTTTCAATCCGCAGCTCGTGCTGATGGACGAGCCTCTGGGCGCCCTCGACAAGCGCCTGCGGGAGCAGATGCAACTGGAGATCAAGCAGCTGCACGAGACGATGGGCATCACCGTCGTCTACGTCACCCACGATCAGAGCGAAGCGCTCACCATGTCGGATCGCATCGCCGTGTTCAACGACGGCATCGTGCAGCAGATCGACAGGCCCGACGCGCTGTATGAGCATCCGGTGAACAGTTTCGTCGCTCACTTCATCGGTGAGAACAACGTGCTGGCCGGCACCGTCGAGACGATCGAGAAGGACTATTGCCGCGTCACGCTGGCTGGTGGCGGCGCCGTGACCGCACGGGCAGTCAATGTATCGGGCGCGGGCGCATCGACCTCCCTGTCGGTGCGGCCGGAGCGGATCGCCATCATCCCGGACGGCACCTCCAGCGAGGGACCGAACCGACTGCCGGCCAAGGTGCAGAACACCATCTATCTCGGCGACCACGCACTGGCCGTGCTCGATGTCGTCGGCAATGGGGAGTTCATGGTCAAGCTTCAGCCGGGGGCGCATGACGAAAAGAGACATGGCAACCTCAAACCTGGTGAAAGCGTATTCATCACCTTCCGTCCCGAGGACTGCCTGGCCCTCGATCCCGTCTGATCCGGACCAACATCGATCAACCTCAACGCAACGCACATGAAGAAGGAACAAGACCATGCTGAAGCGCAAGACTGGCAAGATTGCTCTGGGGTTCGCCGTGGCGTTCAGCGCCAGCGCCGCGCTGGCCACGGTCGCGCAGGCGCGTGACCTCACCGTCGTGTCGTGGGGCGGCGCCTATCAGGATGCCCAGAAGAAGGTCTATTTCGAGCCGTTCAAGAAAGCAGCCGGCGTTGCGATGAACGACGAGTCCTGGGACGGCGGCGTCGGCGTGTTGCGCGCCAAGGTGCAGGGTGGTGCCACCAGCTGGGATCTCGTCCAGGTCGAGAGCGACGAACTCGCGGTCGGCTGCGAGGAAGGCCTGTTCGAGAAGATGGATTACTCCAAGATCGGCGGCGAGGCCGCCTACATACCGCCGTCGGTCAATCCCTGCGGCGTCGGTGCCATCCTCTACGATTTCGTTCTCGGCTACGACAAGGACAAGCTGAAGCAGGCC
Source organism: Bradyrhizobium sp. Unk1 (assembly GCF_059512345.1). Lineage (NCBI taxonomy): Bacteria > Pseudomonadati > Pseudomonadota > Alphaproteobacteria > Hyphomicrobiales > Nitrobacteraceae > Bradyrhizobium > Bradyrhizobium sp. Unk1. Next base: position 2,829 of record NZ_JCAMOP010000078.1, on the reverse strand, counting down.
CCGAACGGCTGGGCCGACTTCTTCGACACCAAAAAGATCCCGGGCAAGCGCGCCTTGCGTCAGGGCCCGAAGACCACGCTGGAGATCGCCCTCATGGCCGACGGCGTCGCACCGAAGGACGTCTACAAGGTGCTGGCGACCGACGAGGGCGTCGAGCGCGCGTTCAAGAAGCTGGACACCATCAAGGGCGACATCGTCTGGTGGAAGGCCGGCGCCCAGCCGCCGCAATTGCTCGCCTCCGGCGAGGTGGCGATGACCTCGGTCTACAATGGCCGCATCGACACCGCGAACAAGAACGACAAGAAGAATTTTGGCATCGTATGGGACGGAGCGCTCTTCACCCTCGACAGCTGGGTCATCCTGAAGGGCAGCCCGAACAAGGACGCGGCCTACAAGTTCCTCGACTTCGCGGGCAAGGCGGAGAACCAGTCAAAGTTGTCGCAGAACATTGCCTATGGCACCTCGAACAAGGACGCAGCCGCCCTGCTCGCGCCCGCCGTTCTGAAGGACCTGCCGACAGCGCCTGACAACATCAAGAACGCGGTCGAGATCAACGTTGGCTTCTGGCTCGAGAACATCGACCGCCTGACCGAACGCTTCAACAAATGGGCCGCGAAATAGCGCGCCCCGCAAGACTCGATCCAAGGCTCGACCAATGACGGATGCGCTCTTGACCGGCGCCAATGCGTCGACCGAGGTGCCGCTCAAGCGCCGATTGAGGCGTGCGGAGCGGACACGCCAGGTCAAGGCATTGGCGCTGGTGCTGCCGCTTCTCGTCTTCCTGCTCTTCACCTTCGCAGGCCCGATCGCCGGCATGCTGTGGCGCGCCGTCGATGACAGGGAGGTGCGTCAGGTTCTGCCTCAAACCATCGCGGCTCTCGCCACTTGGGACGGCAAGGACCTGCCGGACGAAAAGGCCTTTGCAGCGGTGGCAAGCGACATCCTGGCGGCGCGCGCTTCCGGCACCATCGCCGTCGCGGCCAAGCGCCTCAACTACGCACTGAACGGTTTTCGTACGATCCTGACCAGCACTTCACGCAATCTGAAGGCGGCGCCGGAGCCCGGCACCGCCAGGGAGACACTGGAAAAGATCAACCCGGCCTGGCGCGAACGAGCGACCTGGACGACGATCAAGGACGCCAGTGGCCCGGTGACCGGCTTCTATCTGCTGGCGGCGCTCGACCTGACGCGGAATGTCGATGGTGCGATCGTCGCGGCCGCACCAGACCAGGCGATCTACCGCAACGTATTTACCCGAACCTTCATCATCAGCCTGGGCGTCACGGCACTCTGCCTGATCCTCGGCTTCCCGGTCGCCTATTTGCTGGCGGCGCTGCCGCCCGGCCGGTCGAACCTGCTGATGATCTTCGTCCTGCTGCCGTTCTGGACGTCGCTTCTGGTCCGCACCTGCGCCTGGATCGTCTTGCTGCAGAGCAAGGGCGTCGTGAACGACAGCCTGCACTGGCTTGGCATCATCGACGAGCCGTTGCGCCTGATCTACAACCGCTTCGGTGTCTGCGTGGCCATGACCCACGTGCTCCTGCCGTTCATGATCCTGCCGCTGTACAGCAGCATGAAGGCGATCTCGCCTGCTTACATGCGTGCCGCCGCCTCGCTCGGCGCGCCACCGACCACTGCCTTCCTGCGGATCTACCTGCCTCAGACCCTGCCCGGCATCGGCGCGGGAAGCCTGCTCGTCTTCATCCTGGCGCTCGGCTACTACATCACGCCGGCCCTCGTCGGCGGCGCCGCCGATCAGATGATCAGCTACTTCATCGCGCTCTACACGACGGAGACGGCCAATTGGGGCCTTGCTTCGGCGTTGGGCGCGGTGCTGCTGCTCGCCACTCTTTTGCTCGCTCTCGTCTACGGCAAGCTGGTGCAGGGACAGCAGGTCACGGGAGGAATGAAGAATTGAGCGATCATTCTTCCCTCCGCACGCCCAGCCAGCGCATCGCGTGGACCGCGACCATCGTCATCTCCACGCTGGTGTTCATCTTCCTGATCGCGCCGATCCTTGCGATCATGCCGCTGTCCTTCAGCTCGGGCTCGTACCTCACCTATCCGCTGCCGGGCCTCTCCTTGCGCTGGTACGACGACTTCATCAATTCGCCGCGCTGGATGAATTCGCTGAAGAACAGCATGATCATCGGCGTCGCCTCGACCCTGCTGTCGATGGTGCTTGGCACGCTGGCCGCGCTGGGGCTGGCGCAGTGGAAGAGCCGGTTCAAACCGCTCGTGCTGGCTTTCGTGCTGTCGCCGGTCGTCGTGCCCGGCGTCATCACCGCGGTCGGCCTGTATTTCTTCTTCGCGCCGCTCGGACTGACCGGCAGTTATCTCGGCTTGATCCTGGCCCACACCGCGCTGGCGACGCCCTTTGTGGTGATCACCGTCGGCGCGACACTGCAAAGCTTCGACACCAATCTGGCACGCGCCGCCGCCTCACTCGGCGCCTCGCCGCTTTATGCGTTCCGCCGCGTGATCCTGCCGCTGATCCTGCCCGGCCTGGCATCGGGTGCGCTGTTCGCCTTCGCGACCAGCTTCGACGAGGTGGTGATCGTGCTGTTCATGGCGGGCCCGGAGCAGCGCACGCTGCCGCGCGAGATGTTCAGCGGCATCCGCGAGAACATCAGTCCGACCATCACGGCAGCGGCGGTGATTCTGACAACGGTATCGGTCATCCTCCTCGCCACCCTGGAGGGCCTGCGCCGACGCAACGAACGACTCAAGGGCAGCAGCGCCTGAAACGCGTCTTTCTTCCTTCTCCCCTTGTGGGCCTGTTGCGTTATCGGCTCTTGAGGCTGAAGACGTCAGGAGAGAAGGCCTTGG